>CAXSHS010000001.1:0-44077 GCA_964237325.1 uncultured Acidobacteriaceae bacterium
CGATAGAAGGGTTGCAGGACAAGACAGCCGGAGCACAAGGCGATCGCGCAAAGCGGAGCTGGTTGTGCAGGCAAACCAACCAACTTCAAACCAACTATTAAGGAGCAGTCCACCCATGTCTCTCAGCATCTTGAACAACATCTCAGCTCTCGAAGCAGAAAACCAGCTTTCCATTACCAGCGCGAGTGCAGCCAAGTCGTTACAGCAGCTTTCCTCGGGCTCGCGCATCAACTCGGGTGCGGACGACGCAGCCGGCCTCGCCATCTCGGATGGTCTAAATGCCAATGTTGCGGCTCTAAACCAATCCTCGCTGAACGCGACAAACGCCGTTGGTGCTTTTCAGACTGCGGATGGCGCGCTGGCGCAGATCACAACGCTACTCAACCGCTCAGTAACTCTCGCCACTGAAGCTTCCACAAGCGGACTGGGCACTAGCCAGACGACAGCCATCGATAATGAATTCACAGCGCTTAAGACGCAGATCGACAACATCAATTCCAAGACTGCCTTCAATGGAACAACGTTATTCGGTACAAACGTTAGCGCATTTACGAGCGATGGCACGAACACGGTTACGATCGGTGCCACGATTTCAGCGGCCAGCGTTGCAGCTCTGACACTAACCTCTTCAGCATTGACCACAACCACCAGCGCGGCTGCCGCTCTGACTGCTATCACTGCAGCCATCTCGGCCATCTCGGCGGATCGCGGAACACTTGGCGCTACCGTCGAACAGCTTCAGGCAGCATCGACTGTCGACGTCAACGAGTCGCAGAACCTGACCAGTGCGTCGAGCAACATCACCTCGGCCGACATCAGCACGGTCGTCGCGAACGACACCAAGTACAGCATCCTGCAGCAGACCGGTATCTCGGCCTTGCAGCAGGCCAACCAGCAGGCGCAGTCCGTTCTCAAGCTGCTGCAGTAAAGCGCGGCTTTAGGCCTGGTTTGAAGACTGCCGCGCACCAACCAGTCCGGCAGTCTTCAACCTGCTTTCTTCATAATTTACGAATTCGTAGCTGCAAGCACTTACCTGCAAACGCCGGCTTCGCGGAAGCAGAATCGGAGTATCCCAACGATGAGCACCACGCCAAGTGTCCTAAACGCAGCACTTTCCTCTCTCGGTTCTTCAAACAGCGGCTTCGACGTGACCGCCACTGTCAATGCCATCCTGACTGCAGACCGGACACCGGAAGTCGCTAGGCAGGCACAGCAGGCGACACTCGCCCAGCAAACAGCCGCCATCAATCAGCTACAGTCGGAAGCTTCATCCCTCTCAGACCAGCTCAATGCATTACAGGACCCGCTCGGTGCTCTGACCTATGTAAGCGCCAACTCTTCAGATACCACCGTTCTAACCGCTTCCGCCGCTCCCGGCACAGCTAGCGGCAACCACACAGTTACAGTGAGTGTTCTCGCTGCCACTGGCTCTTCCTACTCGAACACAGTAGCTAGCAGTTCCACACAGTTGGGCACAGGCAGCTTCACAATTACGGTGAATGGCACAACAAGTGCTCCCATCACTACAACCGGTAGCACTTTGGACCAGTTGGCAAGCTCCATCAATAGCCAAAATCTTGGCGTCAATGCCAGCGTTATCAACGACTCGACTGGCTCCAGGCTGGCGTTGGTTGCTGCGGCCTCGGGTACCGCGGCCGATTTCTCCATCTCGAGCCAAAGTGGACTCAGCTTTCAGCACACAGCCGGTGCCGATGCATCGCTCAAGGTCGACGGCGTTCCGATTACCAGCAGTTCCAACACTGTGACAGGCGCGGTCAGCGGACTGACCCTTAACCTGACTGGCATCACCACAGGTAGTACCCCAGTCACCGTGGCTCTCGCACCCAATGCGACTCTAATCACGCAAGCAATAACAAGTTTTGTAACGGCCTACAACACATTGTCGAGCGATCTAAAGTCGCAATTTACTTTCAATGCAGCAACCGGCACCTCCGGTACACTTTCAGCAGACTCCTCAGTCCGCTCGCTGCAAGAGCAGTTGCTCGCCTCAGCTAACTACTCCTCCGGTTCAAGCGTTGCATCCAGCCTGAATGCGATCGGTGTAACGACAAACCAGGATGGTACATTGAGCGTTAACAGCGCCACGCTTTCAAGCGCGATTGCGAACAACTTTAGTGGAGTCACGAGCTTCTTCCAGGGAGCGAATGCAAATGGCTTTGCCGCTACCCTGAATAACACGCTCAGCATCTTCACAGATCCGGTTCAGGGCGCATTCACCGTTGACCTGAGTAGTATCAGCAGTGAAAACCAAACCCTAACAGATCAGAACTCCTCACTAGAGCTTTACCTGACATCTGAGAAAACGCAGCTCACGTCCGAGTACAGTAAGGCAGACATTGCGCTGCAGCAGCTGCCTCAAACCATCAAGCAAATTCAGACGCTTCTCGGCTACAACAACACAAGTAGCTAGCGCAGCATAATTCATAGTAATTCATTGAGGAAAGCACTCCCATGATTCCGACACCGCCGGCACTCGCCTACCGTCGCGCCGCCATGCAGCAAGCCTCTATTGTTGGTTTGGTCATCGCCTTGTACGACACTCTTGCCGGAGACATGCAAAGAGCTATTGCTGCAATGCAGCGCAATGACATTGAAGACCGCTGCGAACAGTTGCGACATGGCTTCTCTGTGCTGACTCAACTAGAAATTCTGATTGATATGGATCATGGAGGCCAGGCGGCAGTCAATCTCCGCAAGCTTTACAGGTATCTACGCAATGAGATGATGGGGGCTCAGTTCACGCAGAACTCAGACGTGCTGGAGCAAGCCATCACACTTCTTCTTGATGTACGAAGCGCCTGGCAAGAAGTAGACCTGCGAACAGCAGCATCTGAAAATACTCAGGAGCTTTCCACACCTTACGCCGCCCTTAGCTGCCTTGCCTGACACGCATCACAGCAATACTCAGCTGATACTCTAAACGACCGTATTTTGCTTGAGATGTCTAAGCAAGATAGAGGTAGCAACCTGGGCATGGCTTCTATGCTGCCGCAGCACAGAAACAAATCCAATTGGTTTTGAACCAAAGCAGACCGGAACCTTGCGTGATTATCAGTTCTCCAGATGGCAGCACATCCAGTGCATGACTTCCAGAAGGTTCGGTGTATCAAGGTGCCTTAGGATTTTGCCGGTGAGCCTATCGAGCTTTACCACTCATCCGCCTGCTGCCCCCGGTGGCTTATTGAGTGGTTCCATAGATGCCAAACCACTCCAGCGGCCATCTTGAGCGTACAAATCCTCATGAGATGAGAAATCTCACCACGATAGTGGTCAACCAAGTCAAACATTTAAATACGCTCATTTTCCAGTCGACTACGTAAATTGTTCCTTTATTGATTGCAGGGAGTGCGACAAATTGAACTCGCCTGGAAAAGAGCCGGGTCTAACCTCATTGTCTCTATCTTCATAGCAGATGCATGGAACACAACGACATTACGTCTTGCTATATGCAAGTGGTATGAAGTCTAGGAAGAACGTAGAAATCCCTCCATGAAATTAGTTTAAGTTCTAGCCGGTAGAAGAGCGTTCTGTCCCTTTACGCAGCTTGTTGCATTGCACCATTTCGCAGCCGTGGCTATGCTAAACCGAACTGACAGAAAAGCACAGGCACGTCCGTGCAGCTCGCAGCAGGAGACATTGATCGTGCCTATATACCGTGAACGCTTCACACTTCTCATCCTTCTGTGTCTCCTTACAATTCCTTTCGTATCAGCGCAGAAGCTCCTTCCCGCACCCGTCGAGCTTACCGCCAACTGGCAGCTTCAGGATTCTGCAAACGTTGCCGAGGCTGGCGCTGCCATTTCTAGCAGCACCTACCAGCCACAAGGCTGGCTCGCCGCCGTTGTTCCCGGCACCATCCTCACCAGCCTCGTTCATGATCGTATCTACCCCGAGCCGCTTTATGGGGAAAACAACCGCGCAGACAAAATCCCTGAAACACTCAACAAATCGCCCTGGTGGTATCGCACCAGCTTTGTTGTCCCCGCGAACTATACGCACCACCAGATCGCCCTTACCTTTGAAGGGGCCAACTACGCCTCCCAGGTCTGGCTCAATGGCACAGAAGTAGGTACCCTCCGCGGGGCATTCCTACAAGGTCGATTTAACATTACCGCGCTAGTCAAACCCGGCGAAACAGCTGTACTCGCCGTCCGTGTCACTCCACAGCCACACCCCGGCATTCCTCATGAGCACACCATTGCCAACGGCCTGGGTCTGAATGGAGGTATTACAGCCATGGATGGCCCAACGTTCCTTTCCACCATAGGCTGGGATTGGCTACCGGCCATCCGCGACCGAGACACAGGCTTATGGCAAAAGGTTTCACTCTCCGCCTCCGGTCCCGTCCTAGTGGAAGACCCTCTTATCACTACAGATCTCCCGCTACCCAGCACCGATTCCGCCGATGTCGCCGTGAGAGCAACAGTAGAAAACCTCACCTCAAAACAACAGAAAGGCACGCTTGAAGGTGACTTCGAAGACGTTCACTTTTCCCAATCATTGATTCTCGCTCCTAACAGCAAGCAACTTGTCAATTTCGACCCTAAGACAACCACGGTCCTCCACATAGCCAATCCCAAGCTCTGGTGGCCCAATGGCTATGGCCCGCAGAATCTCAATACTTTGCACCTCCATTTCGTACAGCGCGGCCGTGATTCCGATGTTAGAGACATCACCTTTGGCATTCGTAAGATCACCTATGAAGCTCCTGGCCTTCCGCTTTCAAGCGATAACGCTCTCACCATCTCTGTCAACGGTGTCAAGATCTTCATCCGCGGCGGCGACTGGGGTCTGGATGAAGCACTCAAACGCATCCCGCGCGAGCGCCTCGATGCGGAGATCCACATGCATGCGCTGGCAAATCTCAACATGATCCGAAACTGGGTCGGCCAGAGCACCAGCGAGGACTTCTACGAGCTCTGCGATAAGTACGGCATCCTTCTATGGGACGAGTTCTTCCAGCCCAACCCCAGCGATGGCCCTGATCCTGACGACCTATCTATCTACTTAACTAACGTGCACGATAAAATTCTGCGTTATCGCAATCATCCCTCCATTGCTTTATGGTGCGCCCGCAACGAGGGCTATCCCCCGCCCGAGATCGATACCGCCCTCCGCGCCATGATCCCTCAGTTGGACCCACTTCGTCTGTACCAGCCAAGCTCCACTGCCGGTCGCGGCGTCGTTTCTAGTGGTCCATACTATTGGCGCGAGCCTCGCGCCTTCTACATCTATGACGCTCCCTTCAAAACCGAAATCGGCAGCGTTTCCATTCCCACTCTCGATTCCATTCATGGAATGATGCCCCAACATGACTGGGAAACCATCAATGACGACTGGGCCGAGCACGATCTCGCCAAAGGTGCCCAGCATGGCGACACCTACCCCTACGTCCTTGCCGGTCGTTATGGCCGCATCAGCAATCTCGCTGACTTCGTCCGCAAAGCGCAACTTATGAACTACGAGGCTTTCCGCGCCATGTATGAGGGCCGCAACGCCAAGCTGTTTACTCCTTACACCGGCATCATTACCTGGATGAGCCATCCCGCCCAGCCCTCTTTCGTCTGGCAGCTCTACCACTATGATCTCGAGCCCAACAGTTCTCTGTTCGCTGTCCAGTCCGCCGCGGAGCTCGTTCACATTCAGATGAACGAGTCAGCTGAAGCCTATGGACAGATCCAGGTCATTAATAATCTGCCTGCACCGCTCACCGGAGCAACTGCCCACCTATCCATACTCAATCTCAATGGCACTTCCGCTCTGGAGCGCGACTATCCTGTCGTAGGTCCACCTGCCACTTCCATTGAGCTCGGTGTCATACCATTCAAAAGTGATCCGCAAACCAGCCTGTCAAGCATTCCCGAACAAACGCTCGAATACAAACTTTCCTCTGTCTACTTTGTCCGCCTTCAACTCACAGGCGCTGACGGCAAAATACTTTCTCGCAATCTTTACTGGAAGGCTAACGCCACCCATGGTGACGATCTCACTCCCCTCAATACGCTACCCACGGCTCACCTAACAGCGACTCTGACCCGACACGATGTGGGTAGCCGCGTCGCTCTTGATATCACCCTCACCAACCCAGGCATCACGGTTGCCCTTATGGCTCATCTCCAGCTCCGTCGCAAGACCACCGGCGAGCGTGTCCTACCTGTCTTTTACTCGACTAACTATGTCTCGCTTGCCCCCGGCGAGTCTCGTACCATCACCATCGACGCATCCCAAGCCGACCTGCATGCCGATCAGCCCCTGGTCACACTCGATGGCTGGAATCTATCTATCGAACCAATTACAAATTCGGACAGTACTCTCATACAAAATACAGACGCGGAAGTAACTCATTGGGCTGCCACCGGGTTGCCCATGATCAACACCGGTCTTAGCGGCGAAGCGCATCCATAGCGGAGTGGCCTGAAAGTTATACGTAGTAAGGGGGCAGATCTAAAAGGCTTGCTTCTTACCTTACTTTTCATTGTTCTTTTAATGTTTTGTACTCACAGGCAGGCAGAAGGTAGGAGCCGTTAGCTGCTCGCGCAGTATCGCTAAGAATTGACTCGTGTACGGAATGCATGCCGCGATGGTACGTTCCTGTGGGTCGGCCACGGTTGCCTCCCCATCTAGCGCTGTAAGGCTTAACTGTTGGTGTGACAGCTTCAAGTCATTGAGCTAGCTATACGACGTGCATATACCTTCAGGTCTAGCACTTACACTACATGAGCCATGCAACTTGATCCTAACCCTGCCATTTTCCGGCTGCTCGCTCTAGGCGGCGAGCTTGCGCCGCCTGCCTTAGACCATCCGCTTGCACTAAGACGAAAGTTTGACCTCGCTCATATGCGCGTATTACTTGGGACACTCGGCAACCCCCAGCTGCGCTTCCCTTCTGTGCTTGTCGCAGGTACGAATGGTAAGGGCTCTACAGCGGCCATGCTGGCATCTATTCTGCAGGTAGCAGGACATAAAGTCGGGCTTTACACCTCACCTCATCTTGAACAACCAAACGAGCGTATCCGTATACAGGGTGTTCCCCTCAGCAATGATGCTCTGGCAGCTCTTTTCCTTCAGGTGGAAGCAGCAGGCATACGACTGGTGACATTGGCAGAATTACCATACGCTCCTTCCTTTTTTGAAGTCATGACAGCTATAGCCTTTCTCTATTTTGCCGATGAGAGCCAACCCGTTGATATCGCTATTTTAGAAGTCGGTTTGGGTGGCCGCCTAGATGCTACGAATGTTGTCGATTCGCTAGTTGCTGTGATCACAGACATTTCACTCGATCACACTAGATGGCTAGGCTCTACGGTTGCAGAGATCACTCGCGAGAAAGCCGGGATTTTGCGTCGGAACGGAATTCTCGTCACACTACCGCAGCATCCTGATGCTAACCAAGTCATTGGCGAGGTAGCCGTTCCTCTCGGTATCCATGCTGTTAATGCAGCAGATTACCTGCCGGCTCGAAGCTTCGATTTAAAGCCGACACTAATTTCTGAGTTGCTCAGGAATCGTTACAACATTACTCTGCCTGCGGATGCCAGCGGGGATGCATTTTCTGAAGCTACTCTATCAATCAACTCGCCATTGGGCGGTGCCCATCAGCAACGCAACATCGCTCTGGCGCTTGCGGCTGCAGTTACTCTGCACCGGCATCATGGCTTGCGGCTTACCCCGCAATCTCTTGAGCAAGGCATTTTTAGTACTACCTGGGCGGGACGACTTCAGCTGCTGCGGCCTCCTGCTACTTTCCTGCATCTGTCACCCGTGCTGCTCGATGCGGCTCATAATCCGGCTGGAGCCTGGGCACTTCGCGCCGCACTCTCGCCTCTTCCAGTCTCAGGCCACCGTGCTTTGGTTTTCGGCTGCATGGCAGATAAAGCTATATCGGAGCTTGCACAGGTGCTCTTTCCAGTTTTCGATGAGGTGTTTCTAACACAAGCTCATGGTCCTCGTTCTGCCAACGTTACCGACCTTGCACTAGCGGCTGAACCTACAGGAGCAGAATGCCACAGCTTTCCTAATCCCCTTGCTGCTCTTGCCGCTGCTCAATCTTTCACACCGCAAGATGGCTTGGTGGTAGTTGCCGGCTCTGTCGCTCTGCTGGGTGAGGTACTGCCAGGCCTGTATGGCTGGTACTAGATGTTCCACGTGGAACATTTTAGCCATCAGCCGTTTCTCAAATACTCTAATTCCATAAACTTGCCGTGCAAGCTACTCTGTACTCTCATGCCGCGCCTACTCACCGCACGTCCTGTCTCGTTATCGTTCGCCACTCGCGTCTTCTCAAGTTTTGTGCGATTGCCGCTTTTTGTAGGTGGTACGGTATTATGCGGCACTGCCTCGTTATTAGCTTCATTTACCGAATCTAACGGTAGCCGGCAGCACCGTATTGCGCATGCCTGGGCTCGAGCTTCCATGCGCTTTGCAGGTGCGCCCTTGCAGATTCTCGGAATTAATAACCTCCAAAAGCATGCAGTTGCGGTTTACACCTCAAACCATCTTTCCTATATGGACACACCGGCGATCTTTGCGGCGCTTCCATTTCAGTTTCGCATCGTTGCACGCCATGAGCTTTGGAGCGTTCCCTTTATTGGATGGCATCTCAACCGCTCCGGGCAGATCCCCGTCAACGTAGGCAATCCGCGAGCATCCATCGCAAGCCTATCAGGCGGAATCAAAACTTTACGAGCAGGAATGTCGCTGTTCCTTTTTCCGGAGGGTGGCCGTACGCAAACAGGCCTACCAGGACCTTTCTTGAACGGGCCGGCTTATATGGCTATTCGTGCTCAAGTACCGATCGTGCCTATGGCTCTGGTCGGCACACACGAGCTGCTTCCTATCCATACCAAAACTTTCTATCCTGTGCCCGTCTTGCTAGTAGTAGGAAAACCCATCCTTACTACCGGCATGACGTCCCGCGATGTGGAACCGCTCACAGCCGCACTGCACCGTGCGATCTCCGCACTCTACTTCTCATGTTCCTGGAGAAAGCCTCCGCCGGTCTAAGTTGTTTATCATGGAACGTATTGTGACCAGGCAAACGCACCATAAACCACAGATTGCGATTCCCGTTCCGACAGCGAACGATGCCGACTACAACGATCGATGCTGGCTACAATATGCTGCAGCTGTTGAAGCTGTGGGCGGGGAGCCGGTACGCATCCCACTCGGCCTCGATCCCGCTGACACAGCGCGCCTTGTATCCTCCTGCTCAGGGGTCCTGCTGCCAGGTAGCCCAGCCGACGTACACCCGCAAAAATATGGTGAGGAGTCAATGCCGGGCACAGCAGCACCTGACACTGCACGTGAGGCGACGGACGAGCTACTACTCCAAGATGCATTCCATTTACGTAAACCTCTACTTGGTATCTGTTTTGGGCTGCAGATGATGAATGTATGGCGCGGCGGTACTCTAATGCAGCATCTTGCAACCGGTCAGCCGCATGCACCTGCGCAGGATGGACAAATCCTGCGACATGCGATTGAAGTGCAGTCGGAAGCGCCTTTGCTATGCAGCTTTTTTCTGAATGCAGCAAGCCCCACAATCAATAGCAGTCACCATCAGGCAGTGGCGTGTCCTGGTGACGGTTTGCGTGTAGCCGCATTTTCTGTGGAGGACCATGTAATTGAAGCTTTGGAGGGTACAACGCCCGCTGACCAATTTGTGCTGGGTGTGCAATGGCATCCAGAGCGCTCATACCAACAGGATGAATCTTCCCTAAAGATCTTCACCGCTTTCATTGCCGCCGCTCATAGCTGGCACTTACCGCACGCGTGACCCCTGAAGCTATCGCCGCCCTGTTGCAGGATCGTATGGCAATAGAAATAAATACGACCCTTGCTGGGAAGCTGGCGCGCTACCTTCAGTTGCTGCTGTTGTGGAATGCACGCATCAACCTATCTGCAATCCGTGATCCGGAAATGATTGTGCTGAGACACTTCGGCGAGTCCTTGCAATGCATGAAAGCGCTGCCGCTTGAAGCTGGCACGTTGCTTGATTATGGGTCAGGTGCAGGATTTCCAGGCGCAGTTTGCGCTTTAGAAAAGCCCGATTTGCATGTAACACTTGCCGAGTCACAAAACAAAAAGGCGGCTTTTTTGCTGGAGCTGTGCAGGCATGTACCTCTGTCTGCCAAGATACACGCGGGAAGGGTAGAATCGTTGCCGACGAGCCATCTCTTTGATGTGGTAACGCTGCGCGCGGTGGATCATATGGAAGCTGCTTGCATGGCAGCCTATAAGCGCGTCAAGGCTGGTGGATGGCTGGTGATCATGACAACGACAGAAGATGCGGCTAGGCTGACACGAATGGTAGAGCTTACAAAATGGCAACCTTCCATTTCAGTTTGCGGCATGGAAAAAGGCACCATCTTGTTGGCGCGCGTGCCAGCTATTTAGAACCAGCTTTATACAGTGTTCCACGTGGAACACTTGCTTCCTTGTCTCCTAGCACCTACATTGGGGATTGCTATGGGGAAAGTGTTAGCGATTGTGAACCAAAAGGGTGGAGTAGGCAAAACGACTACTGCAATCAACCTTGCAGCTGCTTTTGCGCTAGAAGAATTGACTTGCTTGCTGATTGATATTGATCCGCAAGCGAATAGCACCAGCGGCTACGGTATTCCACGCGACGAAGATCGGCTTTCAAGCTATGACGTCCTTGTAAATGGGACACCCATGGCTGAAGTGGCTTTGCAGACGGAAATACCCTCTCTGAAACTGATCCCCGCAAGTAAGGATTTGATCGGAGCAACTGTAGAGCTCATGGAACAGGAAAATAGAGCGCAGAAGCTGAAGGTGGCCCTGGTGGAAGCGCGCGAAGCTCACGACTTTATCCTACTGGATTGTCCCCCCGCGCTTGACATGCTCACATTGAATGCCTTGGTAGCGGCCGATGCGCTGCTGGTTCCCATGCAAGCAGAGTATTTTGCGCTTGAGGGCATCTCCGAGCTACTGCATACCCTGGAACGGGTGCAAGCAGAGCTCAATCCCCAGCTTGAAATCGAGGGTGTGCTGCTAACCATGTATGACGATCGAACCAATCTGGCGCAGCAGGTAACTGCGAACCTGCGCGCGCATTTTGGAGACAAGCTGCTGAAAACTACAATTCCGCGGAACATTCGCCTTGCAGAAGCGCCCAGCTATGGGCAGCCGGTGTTGCTGTATGACCCGCGTTCACGAGGAGCTGAAGCATATCAGGAGTTGGCTCGCGAGCTTATGAAGCGCAACAAAATCAAGAGCAAAAAGCATACAGAAACGAAGAAGCAAAGCAGGGAAGTCCGCTTCTGGCCATACTCCTAAGATTGGGAACGATACTGAGATATGCTGAGTCGTCTTGAAATACAAATGTGAACTGAAATAAAGTGGAGGAAATTATGGCAATTATTATGCCGGCAGAAAAAGAAACGGGAGGGAAGCGCCGGGCGCTTGGTAAGGGGCTGGAATCTTTACTGCCAAAAGCTGTACCGCGTATTGCGGAAGGGATGTCTGCAGGCAAAGCGGATAATCTCTCAGTACATAATGATGGTCGTGCGTTTGAAATCTCTGTCAAGAGTATCGATAAAAATCCCTTCCAAACGCGCATGCGCTTTGATGAAGCTTTGCTGGACGAACTAGCTGATTCCATCAAAGCAGTCGGCGTAATCCAGCCGGTGCTTGTAAGGGCGCTGGAAGGAGGCCGTTATCAACTGATTGCCGGTGAGAGACGGTGGCTAGCCTCCCAAAAGGCCGGAAAGTTGACCATTCCCGCAGTGGTCGCGGCAATGAATGATGTACAGGCTATGGAAGCAACCATTGTCGAAAATCTGCAGCGTGCCGACTTGAACCCAATGGAGCAAGCGCGGGCATTTGATCGGTTGGGGCGAGAATTTCGCTTGACACAGGAACAAATGGCGGCACGAACCGGGAAGGATCGCGCGTCGATTTCGAACTTTCTACGTCTACTGCGGCTGCCAGTAGAGTTGCAAGGGCTGGTCGAAGCAGGCTTACTGACGTTTGGCCATGCGCGAGCTTTACTGGCATTGAACGATCCGGCACAGATGATGCGCGCCGCACAAAAAATGCGGGCACTAGCTATGAGCGTCCGGCAGGCGGAAACATTCGTTAAAGGCATCCTCGATCCGGAGCGTCGTGTAGCAACTGAGAGCAGCAGCGAACCGGTCGATCCAAATGTACGCGAAGCTCAGAATACCCTTCGCCGAGCCTTAGGAATGAAGGTGCTGATTGAGGATAAAGACGGGCGCGGACGGGTAGTGATTGAGTATGCCAATTTGGAAGCATTTGACGAGCTAATGGATCGGCTTATGACTAGGTGAGCTTGCATTGCAAGCACGTGGGGACTGTTCAAGTTGCAACTGCTTGAACGGTAAAATCATTTTGCGGTTTACTCTCATTACTACATAACTTAAGACGTTCGAGCTCTACTTCTGGGCTTCCGCAAAGTGGGCAAAACACAGTAAGCTTTGCCTTACTTAGCTGGTACTTTGGAGAAGTATAGAAGAGCGTTCGGCAAATTGAAACAATCCATACTCTTTAGATGGCTGTTGCGGCTTACATCACAGGAGTGCGGATCAACCGCAATCCCGAGCAGGTTCCAGGAAGAAGATGGACAGCAGTTTGCGTCTAAAGTGCTGCTGAGAGTTGTGGCAAAAGTGCGATATGGGCATTGTGATAAAGCCCGAACAGCCGACTTCGCATTAAACAGTAGGACGATACTACTTCCTGCAGATGGAATGGAGCACGCGCAGAGTCACTACTCCATAAGAGATTGAACTGCAGTCGCATTGTCGATTTTTTAATGCGTACTGCATCGCGTCGCAGCATCTCTGCAATGATCAACCCTTCCTCCCTGTTCCACTGCTCAGCCACCCTCGCCAGCTCCAGCATCAGCGTGGCGTTTGTATTTAGTCGGGTTACACCGTCCAAGCCGCCGACAATCTCCCACATATCTGAAGGTTCCATCTGTAGCTGGTTCTGATCTGGCTGTAAGTAGCATCCGGCAATCAACTGCAGCCCATCCACATTTACTTTTTCAAGCTTACTCAAAACTTCCTGCCACGCTCGAACCACCGGCTTGCGCCTGATCGCTGCGAAGCGAAACTGGTAGGTGGTTACCCCGACAAGTAGCAAAGCTAACAGTAGAACTATCATTTTGGACCGGTCCCATCCGTTTGTGACATGTCATATTCTAGCGGCACTCCAAGCGCTTGCATTCGATCTATTATGTCCGGGGGGAGTACTAAAGGCACCTTTTCGGGAATCCAAAAAGCACAGATCCAATACAAAAGTGATCCGAGATAGAAGACCATGCGCATGTACTCGAGTGCAGTGAAGTTTTCCGCCGTACGCCAGTAGGCATGCAAAGTATCGGTAAGGAAGGCGACCAAAACCCATATGGTCAGTCCATACCCCTCTCGCATTACATGGCTGCGCCAAGCCAAACCCAACTGCTGCGATGCTGCCATGATCGACGTAAATAATAGGCAGATCAGAAGTGTGGTAAATAGACTCGTCCGGGCAGCCCACGCATCAATCTTCGATTCCGCAGCCGGCGTCATGAACCAGGCCATTGCAAACGCAATCCCTGGTGCACTCATGCCTGACACTATCAGTCGAATGCGGGCACCTTCTACCCAGCGCCCGCTTCGCCGTAGCACACAAGCCGCTATTTCCAGTACAACAGCGATTTGTAGCAGAAGATCAAGAAAAGCCCCGGACCAGTAAACTTCTTTATAAAGCTGTCGCGATCCGAATCGAAAACTGAAGAATAAAGCGACCGTGTACATGCTGCCGTATGCGATCCAGGTAGTAAACCAGGGCACAGTTCCATACCGGCGCTTATAGAGCAACACGGCGAGCAGGGCGGCGTTCAGTGCAAAGCCAGCCGCCCAGAGAATGGTTGCTGTCAGAGACAGGTTCATCGGCACACCTCAGCCAACGGGTCTCAACCATTGTCGCCGATGAACCCTAAAATCCAAACAGCGATAAGAACGCCGTGTACATGCCAGCAAAGACTCCCTGCGGACGCGGGTTTGTGCCGCTAACGGCCTGAGGGCGCGGGTTGGTACCGCTTACCGCCTGAGGGCGTGGGTTGGTACCGCTTACCGCATTTGAACCGGCTAGGGACACCTGGGCTGACGCAGTTAGGTTGGAAGCGGAAATAAGAACGAGAGCAGCAACTGACAGGACAGACTTTTTCATATGAATCTCTCTTAGCGCAGGTGCGCTTTTTGCAGGTTAACGTAGCTACTTCATAAATGATGCCATGTTTCACACGTTAGTAATGTCAACAAGCCCAAAATGAACTAGTGCTAACTCCGGCAATGCTGTATCTGCATGTACGCTAGGGTCAAAGAAATGGATTCAGTTGGGGTATCTAAAGTACTCTTGCTCTTGGCAGTTCGTTCTACACCATGGTCGATCGTGATGGTCGGTGCTCCAGCTGCCTCTCGATCAATTCACTTTGCAATGTCGGCTGCCACACTATGGTGTTCAAAACAGGCGACTTCATGGTCTGCAACAAGGCAATCACACTGCTTGATAGTTAATCTCTTATTTCAAAACTTTTTAGTGCTTTTGTCGTTCTCCAGCCAAGCTCATGTAGTCTCAAAGTTCAAGCAACTTCTATGCGCTTCACCGACCACCATCGTAAGATAATGCTTGAATGCGGTAGCTTGCCTCTGCGTCAGCTGATCGAGCTCAAACTTAAAGTCTTGCGGCATGTGTTCACGAAGGATGACATTGTTCTTATGTAACTTGACTTATACCCAACATTGCTGTCACCAATGACGATTCGGGCCCCTTGTTGCGGTTTGCTAAGTGCTGCCAAGATAAATTTATCTGGCCTGCCCCAAGACATGCTGCAATGGAAACGATTTCTACCGATTACTTCTGCGACACGCAATCAGGCCCTACTTATAAAAGTGTTTGATGTCGCGGAACTGCCCTTATAAGCGGCCAGGATGCGCACTCACCATTAAATTGCCGCAAGAAGCCGCACTTGGACAATCATCCCAGCTCATATTTTTATTCTTTACTCATACACATTTACAGAATGTCTTTTCAGAAGGCGAGTTCATAATGTCAGTAACATGAACCCCGATTCGTTTCTCGGTGCAGTAGGGCTCATACCTTTTTGCTATGAATCACTTCACGTTGCTTTTCTTCTCGCCTTGACTCCCACTTCGCTGTTCGGTATTGCCGGCTGCGGCAGTTACAGCGTAAACCTTCCGGCAGCAGCTCAGAGTTTGCGCGCCGTTACAAGCGAGTTGCTATTTACTACAGCCGGAGCTAAGCCGTCCCTGGCAGCTGAATTGTTAGAGAAGGCAGGTGTTGTAACAGGGACAGGAACTGTGTATGCCTGCTCCAGCACTCCCGAGAAAACTAGTTTGAGCGGGACGGTGAGCTCGGGTGGCAAGCTGACGCTAGAGACTGGCGCGCTTATCAAAGGCCTCATACTGACCCTTCAAGGCCAGCTCAACAGAGATAGTAAGAATTCCAGCAATATGACTTTGTCAGTATCAGGAGCCGGCTGCCATTTGCCTGCTGTCACAAGGATCAACGCACAGGTATACGCGCCCGCGCAGGGCAGCTATAACGGCAACTTTGTCAGCTCAGACGGAGCAAGCACACCTGTGACAGCAACACTTTCACAGAACAACAATGCAGGGCCAGGCGGCAGCTACGCCTTAAGCGGTTCTGTCAGTTTCCCGAATTCATCTTGTCTGCATATAGCTACGATCAACAGCACAGAGCACGGTAACCGGCGGAGTGCTCTCGGCCACCTATGTCGCGACCATTGCCGGGCAGATAGTCACCGTCACCGGCACAGCAGACGTAAACGCGGCTGATATAGAGATTACGCAATGAACTATAGTGGGTGGTCCTTGCGACGGCTACAGCGGCACTGGTAACTTGACGGATCAGTCAAGTTGACGAGCCGCTCTATACAATCGGCGCTACTTTCTTGCCCAGTCTACGCAATCAACCCTGATCGAGCTGGCCGGGTATTACCCAGCACTGCCTCGCAATTTGTTTTACGGGATAATGATGAAAGCCTAGATGTCTACCCGCCCTCAACTACACACGATCAAGCAACCGAAGGCTTCACTCATGGTGGCAGAGAATATCCCTCGCCGTTCTATTAGCTTTATCGGGCGATAGCATACCCGTCGTACGGTCGACGTTTGGTCAAGCTGGCATACGAGCGTGCTATGGCTTTATGCTTCCAACCGGAAAATAGTAGCGTAGACCTTTTCATAGGCGTCTACCATAGTTTCTATAGAAAAGCTGTCCGCAACTCTTTTCCGGCAATGGCTGCGTGTTATTTCAGGTAGGCGATGTAATGCATGCACTGCCTCTTCGACATTATTTACTAAAAATCCAGTTTGTCCATCTTGAATGACCTCGCGGCAGGAACCAAGGTCCATGGCAATCACAGGAACGCCTGCTGCATTTGCTTCCACTAAGACCAAACCAAATCGCTCAGGGATTGTATTTAGGTGAAGCAATGCCGAAGCACGCGCAAATAGCTTGTTCTTCTCGGCTACGCCCACAGGGCCGATGTATGACACTCTATGATCGTCAAGATGCGGTCTGATCTCGTTCTGAAAATAAGATTTGTCTTGAATGATTCCAGCTATGATCAATGGCTTTCCGCTTGCATAGGCTACCTGAATCGCGAGATGCGCGCCTTTGTCCGGGTGAATACGACCCAGGAAGATAAGGCTGTCACCGGAAGATTGCTGAAAGGGGTACAAGTTCAGATCAATGCCGTTATACACAGTGGCTAAGTAGTTCAATTCAGGAATACGATCGGAGTCGCTGATCGATACAAAATATCCACTTTGGTACTTACGATATACGGGCAAAATCTGAGGTGATGAAAAACCATGAATGGTCGTCAACACCGGCGTGTTTACCAATCGGCTATAAGTAAGAGCCATGAAATCGTAGTGGCTGTGAATGAGATCAAATTCGGCGGCATGCTCAAAGGCCTCTGAGATGTGCAGGTACTCCGCGACTTTTGGATCGATGGAGCGATCTTCTTCATAGCCCCTGTCTATAACGGAATGCAGACGCGCCTGGGTCACGGAGTTCCCGCTGGCAAAAAGCGTCACATCCCAGCCACGAGCGGCAAGCCCTTCGGTGATGTTACTGGCTACTGTTTCCCATGCACCATATTGCTCAGGCGGTGTACGCCAGGCAACAGGCGACAGAATAGCAATTCGTCTTTTAGGAGATTGCATTCGTGAAAGATCCTTCTAGCGCATCGCTGCGAGCACCTGCTGCAAGGAAACCGTCGCGAACCCCGTGGCAGAGTCTGATTGTCCATAGGGAATAATCAATTGTCCCTGGTGAACCAGTGCGCCACAGGTATAAACGACATTGGGTACGTAGCCCTCCCGCTCGTTCTCGTTCGGTTTCAGTAGCGGTTCTTCAAGCCGGCCAATGACCTTCGAGGGGTCATCGCGGTCCAGAAGGAAGGCTCCGATGCAATACTGCCGCATAGGTCCGACACCATGACTCAGAACCAGCCAGCCTGCTTCAGTTTCAATAGGTGAACCGCAGTTGCCAAGCTGGACGAGCTCCCATGGGAATACAGGCTTGAGCAACACCTTACGCTCATGCCAGAAGTAAATATCATCTGAAAACATGAGATAAATGTTTTCGTTGTCCTGGCGAGATAACATAGCGTACAGACCATTGATCTTACGAGGGAAGAGCGCCATCCCCTTATTTTCAGCAGCAGGCCCATTAAGAGTTATAAAGCGAAAGAGTAGAAAATCCGAAGTCTGCACTAGCTGAGGCATGATTACTTTGCCGTCATAGGCGGTGAAGGTCGCATAGTACATGCGGGTACCCCCTTCGTCAACGAAGCAGACGAACCGGGCGTCTTCAATACCGTTGCGCTGCGAGGGTGTAGCAGGAAAGATAATCCTCTCCGACAATGACTGCTCAGGATCAAAGCGAACTTCGTGGTTCGATAAGGCTAGCAACCGGATTCCCTTGGCTGATTCCAAATCTTCGTACACCGTTGTGTCTTGCACACTGGAGTGTTCCAGTTCAAGTTGAAGACTTGTTCGAAGCTCATCGAGCGTAAATAGTTCAGCCAGTTTGGCGATTACTCGACTTGTAAATCTGCTCCTTAGCCCCAGCTCATATAGCTTCTTTGTAAATTGCGGCTTCTCATAGAAGGGATTCGGTGTTTGATGGGGTTCAGTAAGTAAGTCATCTGTCTTTTCCACATGAACATAGTTTTGTGCGTCGATAACACCGGTCCGAAATGTGATGGATGAAATATGACCTTCGCCGGTAGCTCGCAAACTTAGAATGAAACGGAGAGAACCATCAGCCAACCCGGTTTGATCCGGATGCGGAATGATAGAGGGATTGAATAACGCAGCCGCTTCAAGGGAATATTCAGCCAGGAAATAAGCACCCATCAGGAGCCGGCGTTGTTCTGAAATGTCTTCAGGGATCAAAATCAGCTCGCTAAGCTCCTTGAAACGCTTCAGAAAAAGCTTGCTGAGTTGGTCATGCCTATGAGAGAACTCCGTGGATACCTGGTCGAGAAGGGGACTGACACGAGCTTCAGGAATCGCCAGGACTCTTCCCGCAATCCTCTCAAGCCGTTCAACGTCACCTGGAACAAAGGCCCGCAGCAGAACACGGGATGGATCGGGCCTGAGAAAAATGTCAGTACGGATGACGTCGATAACCATGACCTCAATTTTACAGAAGCGGGAAAGCTCTTCTATCAGGGTGTAGTCGGCATCGGCTGTCTAAAAGTAGTAAATACATTTTGGGCCAGCTGCATCTCAGCAAGCGAAAGCAGGAAGGCCAGGGTAGATTCCGCCCCCTGGTTTCCATTGATGCGGTCCAAATGCAATCCATCGGAGCAGCCGCCGGTCTCCGGAGAATATAAGGGCAAACCGAGGTCGTTCCAACCCAGGAACCAATCGAACGCGCTCTGCGCCTGCCTATACCATAAGGGATCAGATGTCGCCCGGTATGCTTCAAGGCAGGCAGACACAGTCGCTTGAGCTTCCAACGGTTGTTGGTCGAAAGCGGCGCGGGTACCGCCCCTTCGATGAAAGCCGTTGCTGCCAATGGGACGGAAATGACCCGCATCTGAAGTTTGCAACTTCATCAACCAGCTCAAAGACTGTAGCCCTCGTTCTACCAGCTCCTGCTGTCCGGTGGCTCTACCGGTGAGAATCAGCGCATGCGGAAGTTTGGCATTGTCATAGGAGAGAGACTCTTCAAACCACAACCAATCCGGATGGGATGCTCTGTCGAAGAGATCTATGAAACGAGAGACTAACAGTTCACGCGTCTGATTGACTAAGCTATCTCCCTTCAATCTCAATAGATACTCATGAATGCCGATGAGTCCAAACGCCCAAGCTCGTGGGGAAGTAAGCCCCGCCAGAATGGGCAATGCTGAAGCGAAAAGCTGCCCGGCCAACATCTGGAAGCCCCGAAATGGAGAACGGCCTACAGCAGTGCCTAAAGCCCAAATAGCTCGCCCCTGGGAATCCTCCGATGACTCCTCGTCTATCCAGTGACGATCAAAGCTCATCATGTTGTGGAAGCGTTTTGTCTTTGGGATGAAGGCGTGCTGAAGAAAGGCTGCGTACGTTGTACCGAGTGTTCTGACCCTTTCAGAATTGTCTCCTAATTCGCCGAGCATCACGGTAAGTATCAATGCCCGTGAATTGTCATCCGTGCAATACCCCTCCATAAAGTTAGGGACGCTAAAGACAGCATGTTGAAACATCCCGGTTGAGTCGGTCATTCGCTCAAGATGGGTGAGTTTGAGCTCCGGCAAATCGCGGGCTTTCTGGTCCAGTGTTTTCGCGGTAAGCGATACCCGGGATTGAGCGGCTCCTTGCAGGCGGGAGAGCTCAAAAGAATGCATGTACTGACGCGCTACGTTGCTCCAGATCATCTCGCGTCCCAGCTTGTAGGCGTTCTTGCGGATGGCATTCCGACGCGTGTCGTCGTGCAAAATACCTATGACTTCGCGTGCAATTGCCGAAGCGTCACCAAATGGTACGAGAATTCCACGATCATTGGCCAGAAGCTCTGCGGCATGCCAATACGGCGTAGATACCACCGCTTTCCCAGAACCGAAAGTACAAGCAAGCGTGCCGGAGGTAATTTGTGCTTCGTTAAGATATGGCGTTATATAAAGGTCCGCGGCACCGATGAAGTCTTTTAAGCTCTCCTGGTCCACAAAACGGTTGTAGAAGATAACGTTCTTCTCGACGTTGTTCTTTATCGCCAAACGTTCAAGACTCAGGCGATAGGCGTCGCCGCGTTCACGAAGTTCGTTTGGATGTGTAGCGCCGAGAATGATATAAACCACCTCAGGAAACTCCGCCACAATGTTCGGCAGGGCATTCAGCACATTCTCAATTCCCTTGTTTGGCGACAATAGCCCGAATGTAAGCAGGACAATTTTACCTTCCACGTCGAATTGATCTTTGAAGAAAGTAGGGTCTACGAATCCGACATCGGGAATACCATGGGGGATTACATCGATCTTGGCTTCAGGCACTCCATAGATTTCGCGAAGCATGTGTCGCCCTCGCTCTGCCATGACTACGACCCTTGTAGACAGAGATATAATTTCCCCTAATACATGGCGTTGATCTGCATTTGGTTCTTGCAAAATGGTGTGGAGCGTTGTTACAACAGGCATTCTGAGCTCATGCAGCAGAGCTAAAACGTGCCCGCCGGCACTCCCGCCAAAGATGCCGAACTCGTGCTGAAGACAGACGATGTCGACATTGCTGATATTGAGAAAATCAGCGGCGCGCAAATAAGAGGAGATATCCTGTTCTTCAATTTCAAAGCGAACTTCTTCCGGATACTCATACCGAACTTTTCGATCGTTGATTGCGACAGATAGGCACTGGTTTTGCGGGTATGCAGCTGCTACTGCGGAAAGCAGATCGGAGGTGAAAGTAGCTATACCGCATTTTCGTGGCAGGTAATCAGCGACAAAAGCTATTTTATGGACCCGGCCATGTTCCTTCAAAAGGTGTTTCATCGACTCATGCTCATGTGTGCTCTGAACGAACTGAATTACTTCATCGGGGTTGAGCCCCAGGGCTGCAGTAAGGAAGAATGTTTTTGATCTTGGAGTCATAAAACTCCTGATACATCTCTGTTTATTCGGAGAAGCGATTGTGTTGTTTCAGCAAATCTAAGAATTTATATGCCTCCTTACAGGTGTTTATACCTCCGCATCCGGTGGATGAGCAATTTTCTCTATAGGAAGGACATCCGGCAGATCAAGACGAGCCACACCGATGCGTTGGTCTGCCATGCCATAGTAAATATCGAAACGATTGGGAGAACCTAGATCGTCACGACGGTCGATACCCGTCGGAAACACGACGTCAGCAACCGTACCGTCAAGTTCAGCCGCTACTGTCGGCCTCAGCACCGGTTCCGGGGAGCGATAGAGGATATTTTGTGGGTTCTCTTCGGACAACACCATCACTCCAGCCGAGTAGCACAACGGATGTGCCTTGTTGTCTGGTCGTACAAGGTCGCTCACGCCATGGTACACAATGAGCCAGCCATGGCGAGTCATAATGGGCGGGGTGCCGCCGCCGATTTTTAATCGTTCCCAATCCGATACAGGACTCGCCAGCCGGTCATGCGCCGTAAATTGCAGAAGACGAGAGCCTCCAGCACTGTCCATCATTGACGGCGAGTAAGAAATCCAGATGCTCTCCTTGTCCATATCCAGCTTGCGTGATGCCGGAAGACAGACCGTCTCTTCTGGACGCGTGGTAGGAAACAGAGGTCGGTGCAGCATCGCCATTTCTCCCCTCCCCAATGGACCGGGGATGGCATGAGGAAATAAACTCGCATCTTTGTTATCGATGTTGTCCAGAGCGATACCGCTCATTGGAGCAAGGCTGGCCAGCCCGAGTCGCTCCCAGTGAAAGAGATCTTCTGAAATAGCGAGGGCGATGCGCGGACCGTTCGGCGAGAAGGCGGTGTACGTCATCACATAGCGATTGAACGGTTCCAGAAATGTGACGCGAGGATCTTCGCAGCCGCCGCTACCATCAGGTCGAAGCTCGTACTCGGCCTCAGGTTCAAGTGCAATCCCCAGCCTTTCGACGCCGAAAGGGTCTCCCGCTTCGTCAAACTTTACACGTGCAATGCCGATGCGAGAGTAGTTTCCTTTTGCAACCAACCGAGGGAAGAGGTAAAGCTCTCCATCAGGTCCGCGAGCCGCCGCAGGGTTCAGAACACCTTCAACTTCCTGGAGGTTGCCTGTTTCCGGCTCCATAATGGTTCCCAGGCGCTTCAATAAAAATCCGCTCATTCTTCGTTTCCTCGGTTAGCGTCCGCGATTCTCAAGCCAGGCAAGCGATGATCGTTTCTATGATTCTCTTCGTGTCATCCGGTCCTCGGACGGCAAGCGAGACGACACCGGCTTGTTGGGCCGGATAGTCGTTTCCACCCGGAAATAGAGCATCGCCGATAAAAACCATCTGTGCTTTGGAAATGCCTAAAATACTCGTAAGCTTCTCGATGCCATACGCCTTATCAATACCGGGTTTCGTAACATCGATAGATGTAGCCCCTCCCATCCGCACGGAGAACCCGGCAAGGGAAGTGTCAAGGATAACCTTGATTTTCTTACGCTTTTCATATTTAGGGTCCCACTTTTCTTTCTGGTCAAGGGGTGCTTCTTGCCCGAGCGCTGAATAAGTAATCTGGCTTCCACGATCTTCGATTTGCTCTCCCCAAACCTGGGGGATGTCTATACCCGCCGTTTTCGTAGCATTCTGAAGCGCACTCACGATCTGCTGTTTTTCCTCCTCCGAGAAGTCTTCGGAGTAAATCTTGGTCCATTCTCCCGAGTACCGGAAGAACTTGGTCCCGCAGGTAGGCAGTAAAGACAGACCGGCAAGAGAATCACCTTCAGGAAGATGCGAAAGCACTTGCTTCTGGAACTGCGGCCAGTCTCCCCCTGAGATCACAGCCACATTTAAGACACTAAGCAAGTTGTGCAACAACTGTGCCATAGCAGCATCGATGGCCGACTTACTTTCAGCCAACGTGCCGTCCAGATCAAAAACGATAAGCCGTTTCATTCGTCGTACCCTCCCGGCACTAGCGTACCGGCTATTTCACAACTGCCGCTTGCAATACGGTCACAGGCCCATCTGGTTTGAGCCGGCATAGCCTAACAGTTGGCAGAAGCTAAACACTGCCTTTCTCAACCACATGCAAGACTTCGCCGGACTTCAAGCGCCCTTAACCTTCGATGCACACTATCACTTGGGATACGTCTGTTGTTCGGCGGTAAAGAACACCTGCCCGCAAAAGCTTCCATCTTGGTGCACGCTCGTTCCAGTCAGCAACGTGTCCAGTACAACTCCCAAAAGCATTTGCACTTTCCTCAAAGCGTTCAGCCGCGAGTTTAGATAATGGAACGATCACCGGCCGCGACTCCTTGACGTTCTACCTATTGATCTGATCATATGTAGAACGTCAAGGAGAGCTTTCATGCCTGCTGAAAAATCCGAGCTGCTGCAAGGCACGCTCGACATGCTGATTCTGAAGATTGTGGCGCTGGAGCCGGTGCATGGCTACGGCATTTCGCTCAGAATCCGGCAGGTGTCGAAGGATGTGCTGCAGGTACAGCAAGGGTCGCTGTACCCCGCGCTACACCGGCTGGAGCAGCGCGGCTGGCTGCTTGCCGAGTGGGGCACCTCAGACAACGGCAGGGAAGCCAAGTTTTACCGTCTGTCAGCCAAGGGACGCAGGCAGCTGGTGGAAGAAGAAGCAAGCTGGCATCGCCTGGCGGGAGCGGTGGCGCTGGTGCTGAAGACAAGCTGATACAGCAGGTGCAGGAGGCGAACATGCGATGGATGAAGCTGCGCAATCGACATACGGCCAAGACGCTGGGTCGAGAAATCGAATTCCACCTCGAAGAGCTGACGCGCACCAATGTAGAAGCGGGCATGACGCCCGAGGAAGCGCGGCGGCAGGCGCGGATTGCGTTTGGGGCAGGGGACCAGATACAGCAGCAGCTGCGTGAGGTACACGCGTCGGTAGTCTGGGAGACAGGGGCGAACGCTGCCAAGGCTGCGTCTCGATTCTTTCGCAAGTCGCCGTCGTTCTCACTCGCTATCCTCCTGACCCTAGCGCTGGGCATTGGGGCCAACACTGCCGTATTTTCAGCGATTGATGCGATTTTGCTGCGCCCGCTGCCGTTTCCGCAGGGCAACCGGCTGGTAGCGCTTGCGCAGTACGACTCGAAAAGCAAGGACCCGGAAAGCAACGTGGCTCCCCCAAGGCTCGAAGACTGGGACAAGGGGAACCGGACCTTTGAGGCCATCAGCGGCTACTACACCGAGGACATTTCTGAGACTTCTGGTGCGTTGCCAGAGCGGTTGCAGCAGGCGCTTGTCGCGCCGCGCTTCCTTGAGGTCTGGGGCGTTGCACCTGCGCTGGGCCGGTCATTTACGGCGGAAGAGGAGCACTTCGGCGGTCCGGCTGCCGTGCTTATCAGCGACCGGTTGTGGCGGCGGCATTTTAGCAGTTCGCCGAACCTGACGGGCAAACGCTTGAAGGTCGGAGCCTCTTCGTCTGCCGTGGTTGGAGTCATGCCGACCGGGTTTGCGTTCCCCGCGCACGAGGTGGACGTGTGGGCACCTGTGCCGGTGGACGCGCCCTACGCGCAAAGCCGCGAGTCGGTCTGGTACATCACAGCCGGGCGCTTGAAGCCCGGCGTGACGCTCGCACAAGCTCAGGCCGATCTCGCCACAGTACAGCAACAGCTTGGCCGGCAGTACCCTAAGACGGACCGCGACCTGCGCGTCACGATAAAACCGCTCAAAAGCGTTGTCATTGGAGAGTCAGGCAGCTCACTATGGCTGCTGTACGGCTCCGTTACGCTGCTGCTGCTGATTGCATGTATCAACATTGCGGCACTGCTATTGGCGCGCACAAGCGAGCGCGAGCATGAGATTTCTGTGCGCTTTGCGCTTGGAGCTTCGCGCGGCACAATCTTTACGCAGCTCCTAAGTGAAACTCTGGCTCTCGCGCTTGGGGGCGGGCTGCTGGGGTTGCTGGTTGCCTACGGAGCAGTGCGGGTTCTGCCGCAGATTGCGACGACACTGCCCCGAGCGGAAGAAATTGCGATCCGTCCGAAAATTCTGTTGTACACGCTGGTCTGCGCGCTGTGCACAACGCTGCTGTGCGGGTTACTGCCTGCGTTGCGGGGTGCCCGGCGAGAGCTTGCGCGGTCGTTGGCGCTGGGTAGCCGGTCACAAGTATCAGGTGGACGCGGATCGCTCCAGTGGGTGCTGGTCACTGCGCAGATTGCATTTGCGGTGACGCTGCTGATCGGCGCAGGCCTGCTGGTGCGCTCCTTTGAGCAGCTTGGCCGCGTGAGCCCGGGGTTTGACCCGAGCCATGTGCTCACACTCCAGATCAGCGGGTCGTATGGGGAGACGGCTGATATGAAGGGATTGACGCAGCGGATTGACCGAACGCTGGATGGGCTGCGCGCGATACCTGGTGTAGAAGCCGCAGCCACTGCCGCTGCACTGCCCGGCGTGGGTGGGCAGGTGCCCACGAGCTGGAAGCTGCTTGACGGAGCGCACGATCCGAACCGCGACATCCTGGCCGACGTGCGGTATGTCTCCTCCGGCTACTTTCAGACGATGCGCATTCCCCTGTTGCGCGGCGAGGCTTGTAAGGCCGGCGGCGCGGTGCAGACGATGCTGGTGAACCGCAGTTTCGCTAACCGGTACCTGGGCGAGGCAGAGGTGCTTGGACGCCATCTGCAAACCGCCGCGGAGCACTCCTTCATCGAGGCCGGCGTGATCGGGGGCATCGTGGCTGATGCGCGCGAAGGGGGCTTGAGCCAGCTGCCCACGCCTACGGTGTACTGGTGCCTCAGCGCTCCGGGTCCGATGCCGTACTACCTCGTCCGCGTGCATGGCGAGGCAATGGCAATGGCGCAGACGCTTCGCCGTGTCATTGGTACCGTCGAGCCCAGCCGGTCCGTATACGGGGTGTCTCCGCTGGAGCAGCACTTGAGTGAGACGCAGGCGGAGAACCGCTTGCGGACTGCGCTGCTGGCGCTTTTTGCAGGCACGGCCATTACGCTGGCCTGCGTGGGTCTGTATGGAACGCTAAGCTACCTGGGCCGCGTACGGCAGCGTGAGATGGGATTACGGCTTGCGTTGGGTGCTTCGCGGTGGCAGGTGGCGAAGCGGTTTTTCGCGCAGGGGCTGCGTATGGTAGTTGCCGGCTGCGGGGCGGGCGTAATGTTGGGCTGGCTAGGGAGTCGCCTGCTTACGGACATGCTGTACGGGGTGACGGCGAGCGACCCGGTGACCTATGCGGGTGTGGTGGTGCTGGTGGCTTGTGTTGCCATGCTTGCATCCCTACGACCGGCGCTAAGAGCCGCGTGGATTGACCCTGTGCAGGTGTTGCGAGATGAGTAGGGAGCGATGCTGCTGGCGTTCGCTCACTACCGGTATATGTGACTCAGTGAACTAATGAAGCGAAATCAATTGATTTGCGGTTCATGGGTAAGCTGCAAACCAAGATCGGCAAAATGCTTCCGGTTCTCTGTCATCAAGGGGAAGCGGTTCTCCAGTGCCGTAGCGGCTATCAGGATGTCTGCCAAGCTAACTGTGTGTCCGAGACGCGCTTGCTCGGCTTTCAGCTTGCCTGCATAGCGGCCGATCTCCGCCGTAACCGGCAGTATCTCAAGCTCAGCTAGGAGACCTTCTATTCGGCTTTCCTCTTGAGGCCGGGCTCCGGCATAAACCTCGACTACATTCACCGCTGAAGTTGCCAGAGCGGTATTGCCATCCGCCATGATCCGCTCCAACTCTGCTCGCCGTCCGCCTCGATTTTGCAATGCATCAATCAATACTGTCGTGTCGAGCAAAACCGTCACAGGCCCTCACTGGTTTCAGCACGTAGCTTGCGCACCCATGCCTCAGTCCCCATTGCTGCCAGTTCGGGGTGGTCTTCGTCCTTCCACACAGGCTCATTGCTTTGGAGGAAGGCAAGGAGCTGGCAGCGCTTCAGCTCCTTCTCCGCTACTTTCGTCAGAAATGCGCTGCGACCGCGCGCTTCGACCAAGGCATCGATCTGTGCGACTAAGTGTTTCGGAAGAACTACGTGTGCTCTTTGTGTAGCCATATATCCTCCGCTTTCAGTGTGATATAGAAAGCCCACTTGAGTAAAAATGCATTGTGAAGAATGAAAGAGCCGGTACGATTATGAGGCAAGAGCTGAGGTGTGCATGCAAGAAGAACTAGGCGGGTTGCCGACGGAAGCGCGGCATGCGGGGTCGGCGGAGCTGGATGCGCTAACGCCGCTGGAGCTGGTGCGGGTGATGCACGCTGCGGATCGGGAGGCGCTTGCGGCAGTAGAGCGGGCGCTGCCGCAGGTAGCGGCGGTAATTGAAGCGGCGGCTAAGCGGCTGGGGCATGCGGCCGGTGGAGAAAGACCGGGGCGGCTGATCTATGTCGGCGCAGGGACGTCGGGGCGGCTGGGAGTGCTCGATGCGTCGGAGTGCCCGCCGACGTTTCATACGCCGCCTGAGATGGTGCAGGGTGTGATTGCAGGCGGAGAGCGAGCGTTGCAGCATGCGGTCGAAGGCGCGGAGGACTCGCCGGAGCTGGGTGCGGAAGCCATTCAGGAGGGTGGGGTGAAGTCGCGCGATGTGGTGGTAGGAATTGCGGCAAGCGGGCGCACGCCGTTCGTGCTGGGAGCCATGCAGACGAGCAGGGAAGCCGGGGCGCTGACGGTGGGAGTGAGTTGCGTACCGGGGTCGCCGGTAGAAGCGGCAGGAGAGCTGGCTGTGACGATGGCGACGGGCGCGGAGATAGTGACCGGTTCGACGCGGCTGAAGGCAGGAACAGCAACCAAACTGGTGCTGAACATGATTTCAACCGGCGTGCTGACACGGCTGGGGTATGTACACGGCAACCTGATGGTGAACGTACAGCCAACGAACGCAAAGCTGCGAGACCGCGCGGTACGGATTGTGGGGGAACTTGCCGGGGTGCCTGCTGCGGAGGCCCAGGCGCTGCTGAATCAGGCTGCGGGTGAGGTGAAGACAGCGGTGGTGATGCACAGGCTGGGGGTGGAGGCTGTGCAGGCTCGGTCGAGGCTGCTAGAGATGGATGGAGTGTTACGGCGCGTGATCGGGGCTTAAGATGTATCTGCCTGCTGCATGGCCGAACACGCATCAGTGCTGCATGAGCAATGCGCGGGTGAGGTGAAGCTTAACCATGCTCTGCTTCCTCCATCCAGTCGCCGACATCTATTCCGATAGAGGCGTAAAGGTGACGGCAATGCAAAATCTGCAATTATCCGTGCTGGATCAGGCACCCGTGGCAGAAGGCAGCAGCGCGGGTGAGGCGCTGGACCGCTCTGTGGACTTAGCACAGCACACCGAAGCACTCGGCTATAAGCGCTTCTGGATGTCAGAGCATCACGCGATGGCAACCCTGGCCTGCTCCGCCCCGGAAGTAGTACTGGGGCGCATCGGTGCCGCTACGCACAGTATTCGCATAGGCTCAGGTGGAGTGATGCTGCCGCACTACTCGGCATTTAAGGTCGCGGAGGTTTTCAGTACGCTGGCAGCCATGTACCCGGGCCGGGTAGACCTGGGCGTGGGCCGCGCGCCTGGCGGCGGTCCCTGGAGTCGCAGGCACTGCGGCGCGATAGGGGGAGCCTGCCTGCCGATGACTTTCCGGAGCAGATGGCGGAGCTGCTGGCATGGCTGGGGCAAAGCGCCGGGTTTCCGGCACGACACCCACTCGGGAGAGTACGACTTTCCCCTGCGCCCCTGGATGGAAGACCGGAAGTGTGGCTGCTTGGGTCAAGCATGTGGGGGGCCGTGGCGGCTGCGCAATGGGGGTTGCCGTATGCGTTTGCGCACTTCTTCAGCCCGGTGGCGACAAGGGAGGCACTGGAAAGTTACCGGCGTGCATTTCTGCCGTCAAGCTATACAGCCAGGCTCGGTGCGCCGTATGGAGTTGCGGCTGTCGGTGTGATTGTTGCCGATACCGATGAGGAGGCGCGCTACCTGCACAGCAGTGTGCGACTGTTGCAGTTGCGCATTCCGCAGGGAGATCGGCGGCCTGTAGCGGCTCCTGAAGAGGCGCTCGCGGAGCTTGGTGAGGCGCAAGGCTTGGGGCAACCCGCGGCTGCCGTGGAACAGGGAGAATTTCCTCGCTACATCGTGGGCAGTCCGGTAACAGTGCGGCGGGAGTTGGGTGCTATGGCGGCTTCGCTGGGGCTTGAAGAAATTCTGGTGAACACTATTACTCATAGTCATGCAGCGCGGCTGCGGTCGTACACACTGCTTGCGGAAGCATTCGGGATGAGCGCGCAGGAGAGTAAACTGGCTTTTGCCGGCCGCCAGGTAGCCTAGAAAATAGGTAACTTGCTCAATAGGAGTGTTAATTACATATAGAACCTTGGTTGAGTCTTCCTCTTCAATTCTTGAATAACTTCCATTTATGTCAATAAGATAACTCATAAGTTGCCTTACGGCAGGCTCGCACTTACGGCAGGCAAGTGCGAGCGGAGCAGGGGAATAACCTGAGTGCCAAGCAGCTCAGTAGCTCGGAGCAGTTTGGCATGGGGCAGGGCGGCTACGCTCATTTGAAAACTAAGGCGAGAGATACCGCCAAGCGATTCATGGTAGTGGAGGATCTTTTCAACGCAGGCTTGCGGGTCGCCTACGATGAGGGCGCCTGAGGGGCGGCGCAGGGCTTCAAACTGGCTGCGCGTGACGGGCGGCCAGCCGCGCTCCTTACCGATTTTGGTGAAGGCGGCCGCATAACCGGGGAAGAAGTCATCGGCTGCCTGCTTGTCGGTATCGGCGACATAGGCGAGGGCGTGGATACCGAGTCTGAGCTGCTCAGCCGGGTGACCGGCGCGGGCTCCGGCTTCGCGGTAAAGGTCGACGAGCGGGCGAAAGCGGTGCGGCTCCCCGCCGATGATGGCGACCATGAGCGGCAGGCCAAGGGTACCCGCGCGGGCGAACGAGGCCGGGGTGCCGCCGACGCCGAGCCAGACCGGCAACTGCGCTTGCAGCGGGCGTGGGTAGACGTCCTGGCCCGTGAGCGGGGCACGGTGGCGGCCTGACCAGTTGACGTTGTTGCTTGCGCGGAGCCGGAGTAGCAGGTCAAGCTTTTCAGCGAAGAGAGAATCGTAGTCCTCAAGCGCGAGGCCGAACAGCGGAAAAGATTCAGTGAACGACCCGCGACCGGCAACGATTTCGGCGCGGCCGCCCGAGAGCAGGTCGAGCGTGGCGAACTCCTGAAAGACGCGGACCGGGTCGGCGGCGGAGAGCACGGTGACGGCGCTCGACAGGCGAATGCGTTTGGTGATGGAGGCAGCCGCAGCGAGGATGACAGCTGGGGCGGAGTCGAGGTACTCGGGCCGATGGTGCTCGCCGAGACCGAAGACGTCGATGCCGGCCTGGTCGGCGAGGGCGATTTCTTCAAGCAGGTCGCGCATACGCCCGGCGGCGGTGGGGATGGCGCCGGTCGCGGGGTCGGGGACCAGGGCGGCGAAGCTGTCAATACCGATTTGCATGGGTGTGGCTCTGGGTGGGCGGGGTACTTTCAATAGAGCAGATGCCGCGAAGCTGGAGAATGGTACGAACCGGTTTCTCGACGCAGAAAACCCAATCTAAATATTGTGGAAACCCGTCATAAAAAGATTTGCATCCGTCACAATTTTCGATTACAAAGTAGCCATCCTCGAACATGAAGGTGCGCCATGCTTTCGGCAACTCTCCTTTCGGCGGTATTCCTCATAGCTTTTATAGTTCCTGTAAACCTTATTGCGCCTGCTGCTCCTCTCACGCGGGACACAACGCTTGCTCTTGGCCGTCTTGACACAAAACGCTTTCTTTCAGGCGAGGAAAAACCGCTATGGGCATCCATGAGCGACGCCATGAAGACAGGGCTTAAAAACGAGGACACACTTGAAACCATGCACCGGCAGATCGATGCGCAGTTCGGTGCTGAAGATAAAATTCTCCATGAAGACGCACTGCCCGCACCAAATGAAATTATGGTGTATACACGCACTGTTAAGTTCCATAATTACCCAACTCCACTGGTAATTACCTTCGCTTTTGGGCAGCCGAAGGATGGGAGAGATGTTTCGATTGAAGGTTTTCACATCACTCCGGAAGCAAATCCCGCACCCTCGTCTTACATGGAGTACAAGGATAAAACGCCTTTATTCTTCCCTCTTGAAGGAAAGTGGACGATTTACCAAGGTGGACGCACCGTTAGCCAGAATTACCATGCGGTTGCCGCCGATGAGCGTTTTGCTTATGACATCACGCTAATCAAGGACGGTGCTCTTTATAAGGGAGATGGCACACGCAATGAGCAATGGTATGGCTTTGCACAACCTGTGTTAGCTGACGGCAAAGGAATGATCGCGCTTGCCTCTGATACGTTGACGGACAATCCTCCGAACGAGCCCAGTCTTACAGCAGCTCGGTACGGAAATACCGTCGTGATCGATCACGGAACCGGCGAGTTCTCTATGTACGCACACCTGAAGCATGGGAGCATTCTGGTGAAAGCCGGCGACCCCGTCACTCCGGGCCAGAGAATAGCGTTAACCGGCAATAGTGGAAACTCACCTTTTACACACCTTCATTATCACCTACAGACAACGGCTGTTTGGTTCGGCGGGGAAGGTCTTCCAATCTTTTTCAGAAACATTTCAGTCAATGGCTCTACCCTTGAGAATGCAGAGCCAGTCCGAGGCGATGTAGTCGAGTCACACCTCACTACGCAGTAAACATCACTCAATGTTATCAAGCGGTCGAGCTACAAATCTGTTTCAAGCTATCGGAGGAATCAGAAATGCGCAAGGTAAACGATCCACTCGCAGGTCCAAATTCACTCACAATTCTGCCTACGTACACTTGCACGGCGCAGTGCAAGGAGTGCTGTTTTGAGTGCTCTCCACATATCAAAGGGCGTCTCAGCTTTCAGCAAATTATCGATCGCATCAATAAAGCGCATGCAGCCTTTCCTTTCCTGCAACTGGTGTGTTTTTCAGGTGGCGAGTGCTTCATTCTAGGCAAGGACTTGGACAAATCTATCGCACATGCAACGAGTTTAGGACTGGTGACGCGTTGTGTATCGAACGGATATTGGGCTCCGAATCAGGAAGGAGCTCGTAAGCGGATCGACGGTGTCGCGGCAGCGGGCCTCAAGGAGCTCAATCTAAGCACGGGCGATGAGCACCAGCAATGGGTGCCGTTTGAATCCGTGGCAAATGCGGCTATTGCGGCCGCAGGCGCTGGAATACAGACTCTCATCGTCGTCGAGGGCAGTAGAGAAGCTAGGTTTCATCAATCCGACGTTCTCGCTCATCCGGCAATCAGCGAGTTCTTGGCAGAAAGCGACTTCTCCTCCAATCTGAGAGTGTTTGAAAATGTCTGGATGACCTTTCACTCAGATATGGAATACACGCACGAAGAACGTACTTATAAATCTTGCAGCGGCTGCACGAACATCTTGGACAATTTCGTTGCGACGCCGTCCGGCCAGATGGCGGCTTGTTGCGGGCTGACGATGGAGCACATACCTGAGTTGAAGACTGGAGACGGAGACATCGACGATTTCGCCACTATGTACGAAAACCAGTTAGCAGATTTTCTTAAAATCTGGATCAGCGTCGATGGTCCAAAGAAAATTCTACAGTTTGCTGCCGAGAAGGATTCCTCGATCAGCGTTCCAATTTCGGCCCATCCTTGTGAGGCCTGTGCGCTGCTGTACAAGCGTCCTGAAATACAAAAAGTGCTTCTGGATCATTATGAAGAGAAGGTTGCCGACGTCTTTACCAGGTTTTACCTGTCGCGCGCGGTACGACGCGCTGCTGCCGCGCAGGTTCCTCAAGGGCTCGAGCTACACCCGCAAATGTTTGGAGCGTAACTTTGAAAGGATTATCCCAATGGATAGAAGAAAGTTTCTCGGAAAGGCACCGATTGCCGGTGCCGCAACGCTTGTCGGCATCAAGGCCGCTGACGGCACACGCCTTTATGGCCAACCGGCAAGTATCAGTCCAGCCGTAACCGCTGCATCTCCCTCAACGGTTGTAGACTCGCTTCTCCCCAGCTTGTTTCGCATTCATGCTGCGCTTGACGGATCACCGTCAGCCTACTCGCCAGCCCGTTTAGCTGCTTGTAGAACAGCGCTTGCGGTTCTTAACAGCCAGTCCACAGCGCAGGCATTCCTAGAGTCGCCTGACAGCTTCTTAAACCGAACCGGCGATTCTGTCGGCGGATCGCTCGACAAGACTAGCTTCGAATACGGCATGGTTGCCGCGCTCGCAAGCCCTGCCGTTCGATCCGCTGCCGCGAAAGGCGATGCGGTTGCATTTATCAACGCGATGCAGGAAGCAAAAGGGACGGCTCAACCAGACCTACTTCCTCCGGCTTACTCAAGCTCGTTTATCCTCATCACCACCTACGTACACCTTGCTGCCGTCGCGACGTTATCAGTCGTCGCGGTTGCGGTCGTGATTGCTGCGGTGGTGGTTCTTGTGGCGGGTGCTGTCGCTCCGATTGACAACGAAGAGCTTGCAATAGCTGCCGCGGTTGGGGGTGCGTCGTTCGCTTCAGATGTCGCAAGCACAAAAGCTCAAGCTGAAATCGCGAAAGTGATGGCAGGTATCGAGAGTGGTGCAGTGCAGCTTCCTGAAGGGGTGAGCAAGGAAATGGCACTATCGAGCTTGAAAACCGTACTGGAACGGCACATGATTGTTGCAGCAGGTTGATTTGCAGTTAAGAGGAGTTTAGCTTACCGATGAATGTTTCTCTGGAGCGGTGGTACTGGACGGCCGGTGTAGCGCCTATTGCTGCCGCTATCTTTTACATTATCTTGTTAGCGATTTCATTCGGACGGTTGCCGACCGAAGTGCCTGTTCATTTTGGTACTGATGGAAGTCCTAACGGATATATGCATAAGGCACTATGGCTGGTGTTGTCGCCTTTACTACTCGGAGGGCTCACTATGCTTGTTTTCACGACCAGGCCAAGTCTTGGTTCGTTTCCATTTATTGGAACGACACTTATGTACTGGATCGCAATCGGTATGACGTTTGGAGCGTTCTTTGAAGTGGTCCGCTCGGCATCAACACAAGGCCATTATCGTTTTACGGCGTTACTTATCGGCGGAATCGTTGTTCCGGCAATTGAAGTAGTTTTAAGTCTAACCCTTCGGATGTGGTGGCTTCAGAGCTGACCAGCATAGCCTAGATATCACGGCATAGGGCAGATAGGTTCACACTTTAACCAGGCAGCATGAAGTCGAGCGCCCGCACCAGGTACGCCTTGAGATCCTTGCGCGGTACCACCGCATCGAGCATGCCGTGAGCCAGCAAGAACTCGGCGCGCTGGAAGCCTTCGGGAAGTTTTTGGCGAATGGTTTGCTCGATGACGCGGGCACCGGCGAAGGCGATGAGGGCACCGGGTTCACCGATGTTGAGGTCGCCCAGCATGGCGAATGATGCGGTGACGCCGCCGGTGGTGGGGTCGGTGAGGACCGAGAGGTAGGGCAGGCCCGCTTCGTCGAGTTTAGCTAGTACGGCGGCGATTTTTGCCAGCTGCATGAGCGACACAATGCCTTCCTGCATGCGTGCGCCGCCCGAGGCCGAAACGATGATGAGCGCGCAGCGGTTGGCAAGGGCGCGGTCCACGGCACGGGCGATGGTCTCGCCGACGACCGCGCCCATGGAGGCGGCGATAAAGGTGAATTCCATGGCCGAGATGACAACGCGATGCGGGCCGATGTGGCCCTGCGCATTTACAACCGCGTCATTGAGGCCGGTGGCTTTCTGTGCCGCAGCCAGACTAGCCTTGTAGTTCTTGGGGCCGGTGAAGTCAAGCGGGTCGGTGGAGCGCAGTTCACCGTCTGTAAGCTCGTAGCCGGGCTCAAGCAGCGCGTCAATGCGCTCGCGTGCGCCGAGGCGGTTGTGGTGGCCGCACTGGGTGCAGACCTGCTGGTTGGCTTCGACGTCTGCCTTCCACACAGTTTGTTCGCAGCCGGGGCACTTGGTCCATAAGCCTTCCGTGCGTACGGTCTTTTCGCCGTCTACTTCAATCCCGGACTGTTCCCGCTTGAACCAGCTCATCGATGTTGTGCAGGCCTTCCATAGGCGCGACGCCTACACCAGTGTAAGGCCCACAGGGTGCCCATACCATGCGGTGTACCTCCGTATCTGCGGGGGTACACACGTATATTCTGGAACTTCCAGCCCCATATGTGGGCTGGTGCGGTAACCGGCAGGGATAAGAAGACCCATGTACGGAAGTGAGAAGGGGTAGCTTCATCATCGAGACATCAAGCGAGATATCCCCTCCAGACCCACTGGAAAGCGCGACCCATGCGTCTCCCACATCCAACGAACCCAACGCAACGCCTGTACGTACCGTCGGCGAGCGCATGGAGCACATGCTCCTTCTGCTTACCATCGTGGCTGCGTGGATAGTGCTGGAGTTTCGCGGTATTTTCTCGCCCGGGCTGCTGGATGACGTGGACGCGCTGTATACCGAGTGCGCTCGCGAAATGCTGGTACGGCACGACTTTGTGACACCGTTTATCGATGGTATCCGTTTTTTTGACAAGCCTCCGCTGATGTACTGGATGGCTGCCGGCTCCATGCGGCTGTTCGGCATGAATGACTGGGCTGCCCGGCTGCCCCTAGCGCTGCTTACCCTGACGCTGCTGCTAGCGGTGTGCGCACTTGGTACACGCCTATTTAACAGGCGCGGCGGCTTGTACGCGGGTCTGGTAACGGCCACCTGTATCGGTCCGTACCTGTTTACGCGCTTTGTAATTCCTGACATGCTGCTGGCGCTGTGGATGACGCTTGGGGCGCATCTGCTGGTGGAAGCGGTCGGGCTGCTGAGGCTGCCTGTTGTGCCAGAGCGGCAGCTACGATGGGTATGCTGGAGTTTCGCGGCGGTGGCGGCGCTAAATGTGCTGACCAAGGGGTTGATCGGGCTGGTGTTTCCGCTGGGGCTGGTGGTGCTGTACTTCCTTGCCACACGGCAGCTGCCGCTGCTGCGGCGCATGTACGTGGGCACAAGCACGCTTGTGTTTCTGCTGCTGGCCGCCCCATGGCATGTGCTGGCGGCAGTGCGCAATCCGGCCGTTGCCGGGTCAGTAGTAGCGCGGGGCTGGTTGTGGTTTTTCTTTGTCAATGAGCAGTTTCTGCGATTTCTAGGCAAGCGCATTCCGCATGATTATGGGCAGCTGCCTATCCCGCTATTTCTTGGGTTAGGCATCCTGTGGTTAGCACCCTGGGCTAGCTTTCTGCCGGCGGCGGTTGCCGGAGCTTTCAAGAGGTTGCGGGCCGGACCAAGCCGGGAGCGCGACAGCGCACTGCTGCTCCTGCTATGGGCCGGGCTGGTGTTTGGATTTTTCTGTTTCTCGTCGCGGCAGGAGTATTACTCACTGCCGGCACTACCGGCGTTGGCGCTGCTCGCCGGCGGCCTGCTGGCGCGCGCGCGGGAGGGGGATCGCGCGGCGCAGCGGCAGGTGCTGCTTGCCGGCCGCTGGGTGGTGCTGCCGATATCACTTGCTGTTGCCGGGGTGACTGGATATTTCGCGCTGACGGCTCCAACACCGCCTTCAGGCATGGACATCGCCGCACTTCTCAGTTCAAACCCGGCGAGCTACACGCTTTCACTTGGGCATATTCTCGATCTTACCGGGCGGGCTATGGGGGCGTTCCGACTGCCGCTGGCTGTGCTGTGTATTGCCATGTTGGCAGGTGTGGTGCCCAGCCACTTGCTCCGTGTGCGCGGGCGGCATCTCGCTGCCAATCTCCTGCTTGCTCTGGTAAGCATCGCGGTGCTGCTATGCGTGCATGAGGGGCTTGTGCGTTTTTATCCGATCATTGGGTCCAAGCCGTTGGCACTGGCTATCAACGCACAACTGCGGCCCGGCGACCAGGTCTTAATAGACGGGGAATACACCCTGGGTTCGAGCATCAGCTTTTATACAAAGCAGCAGGTGTTACTGGTAAACGGCCGTATGAACGGGACATGGTACGGCAGTTACTGGCCTGACGCGCCGCACATTTTCCGTACAGACAGTGAACTGCGCCAGATGTGGGCTGCAGGCACGCATCGGTTGTTTCTGCTGACGTATGACCCGAAACGCGCGGCGGACTTGGCGCGGTATGGGGCTGTAGTCACGATTGCGGCCTCCGGCGGCAAGACAGTACTGAGTAACTGTGCCCAGGCTTGCGGCATGCCTGTTGGGGAGTAACGCCCGGCTGTGAACCTTGCTTAGTGCCCGGTATGATACGGATGCCCGGCGAGGATGGTAGCAGCGCGATACAGCTGCTCAGCCAGGACAAGGCGGGCAAGTTCATGCGGCAGCGTCATGGGACCGAGTGAAAGCAGCAGGGTGGCACGCTCAAGTGTAGGAGCGCTCCAACCGTCAGCAGGGCCTATAGCAAAGATAAGCAGCTGGGTTGCGGCTTGCCTATGTGTATCAAGGAGCGCGGCGAGCTGTTCTGAGGAGAGCGTACGCCCGCGAGGATCGAGCAGGACGGCAACAGGAACGGTGCGCAGCTTTGTTTTAGTAAGTGAGTCGAGGAACGCGGCTTCCGTACGATAGTGAGTAGCAGCTACTGGAAAGTACGGTACTGTGCGCTGAGTGTACCCCTCTACAAGCTGGGCTATGGAGCCGGTAAAAGGGCGCGGACTGATTCCGCTAAGTTGCAGTTTCATACATGGGTAACAAGCTGCTATTTATCGTGTGTGTTCGAGAAACGCAGATTTAAGTATGTACCATGGTTCGTCGGGATGGTATCTCATGTAGAAATGCCATCCCCGAATAAAAGAAGAAGTAAGTGTGAAATTACCCTCTTTAATCTAAAACAGCCTTTTCGTCACTGATAGCCTGGCTTGCGGGTATGTTAAGCATCAGCTTGCCATTTGTTACAGACGCTACAGTAGCCAGCTTAATGTACTGGTGTTGCCCGTGGGAGGCGGGGTCGCGCTTGGTCAGCTTGATGCCGAGGTTGTCAACCGTGCCTACATGCTCGCCGTCAGAGCCGACGACTTCCATATGCTCCTGGATGGTGGAAACATCAATCATTTGTTAAGGTGTCCTTTCCGTTCCTTGTTTGGGATGCGAAAAGGATGGCTCCCGAAAGCTGCTGCGGACTGATCTTGTTTTGAGCAGCTCTCAAGTCCGCTTGCTGTCCTGTAACTGCTACTCCGACGCGCCGGGCGCAGGCAGGCGCTTTCGTGTAGACGTGCCGTTAGGCAGCGCGCGATGTGAGGTGTCTTCAACCGTTGGGTGCCCAGCTGCGCTTTTCGCAGCTTTCCTAGTTGCGGAAAGGGGTGCCGCGGACTTTGCGGCGCGCTTCGCTGGAGCTTTCTTGGCGGCTTTTGCTGGAGCTTTCTTCGCAGAAGACTTTTTAGCAAGCGATTTGGCCGGCGACTTCTTAGCGGCCTTGGCGGGAGCTTTCTTGCCCAGCGATTTAACAAGTGCTTGTTCGACGAGCTTGGCTGGTGCGGACTCCCTTGTGAGTAGCGCCCTCTTGCCCGGTGCCTTCTTGCGCACGGCGTCCGTTCGCTCCTGCAGCATGGCGGCAAGCTCTTCGGCATCCATGGAGCGGGCCGATTTGCGCAGGCGCTCGATGTCGTAGAACTCGCGCGTTTGCTCGGTAAAGATGTGAACCACAAAGTCGAGGTAGTCCAGCAATATCCACTCGCCGCCGCGACGGCCTTCCACGGACTTGGCATAGGTGCCGAACTCACGCTTCATGCGTAGCTCGATCTCATCCGCAATAGCACCGGTCTGGCGATTGTTGGTGGCCGACGTAATTAGAAAAAAGTCAGTAAATCCTGCGTCGGCTGGATCAAGCTCGAGGATACGGGTGTCGGTCGCTTTTTTTTCGTCGCAGATGTTCGCGGCGAGCAGGACCATGGCGCGGGTTTGAGGGGTAACTGGCACAGATTCACCCTAGCATGCGTAGAGGCGGTGGTCACGAATGTATGCGGCGACTTCATCAGTGAGATGCGCCACGGACTCAGCAGGCTTATTCGTGGCAAAGGCTTCACGAATTCGGGTGGCGGTGGAAGGATCGTCGAGATCGGGTAGCAAGCAGAGTGAGGTGGCAGGCGCACCGGTTGGGTCGCGGAGTTGCTGTATGAGCAAAGGACCAGGTGCCGGGCCTGCTTCGCCGAGGGTGTAACCAGGCGGCAAAGCAGTTGCGAGTGCATCGAGCGGAAAGCCGGGACGCGCTGCTAGAATCCAGCCGTCGAGCAGGCCCCCGGCTTTGAAAGGCTGCAGCAGAGCTTCAGCACGGTGCCATTGGCGCAGGGTCAGGAAGGAATCGGCACCGGCGAGAAAGTACAGCTCGGTGCCGGGCTGCAGGGTAGGGCGCAGGCGGGCGAGTGTGTCGGCTGTGTAGTTGGGACCGGCTCGCGGGGCATCCATCTCCGAGGCTTGCAGTTGAATGTGCCCTTCGATCAGCAATGCGAGCATGGCGAGCCGGTCGGCAAATGGGGTCAGGTGGTGCGCTTTGAGCGGCTGACGACCTGCGGGAGCTAGCAGAACCCGATCGAGGTGCAGCCGCTTGGCAGCAGTGAGCGCGATGTGGAGATGGCCGAGATGCGGCGGATCAAACGAGCCGCCGAAAAGGGCGATACGCATAAGCGATTGTAAGTGCCCGATGGCGGCTGTCATGGCTGCTTAGAGTGTGGGCGAAGTATTTGCCTCTTCTAACCCTTAAGAAACTGCGTCATCCTGAGCGGAGCGGAGTCGAAGGACCTGCTTTTGCCTTTGCTTTCCGCGCAACTACCCGGAAAAGCAGGTCCTTCGACTCCAACTGACGCTTGCGCGTCAGTTTCCGCTCAGGATGACATGGTTTTTGAACTCGTTGCGGCAAGGATCATTGCGCGCAAACCTTAAACTAAGCTCTATGGCTACTGCATCCGCGTTCGACAAGCAAGGGTTCGATGGGCCTACGTCGTGGATGGCGTACTTAGGGCTGGGTGCGAATCTTCCATGGGATGGAGCGCTACCGGAACAGACACTTTGGCGCGTGAGCTATGCACTGGGCGACTTGGGCCAGGTGATTGCCTGCTCTGGGCTTTGGCGCACGGAACCGGTGGGCCCGGTGCCTGACCAGCCTCCTTTTGTAAACGCCGCAGTCGTTTTGAAAACTGGGTTTACCCCCGAGAAGCTGCTGACAGCGCTGCTGAATCTGGAACAGTATTACGGTCGTGTGCGTGGGCCCATTGCGAAGGGGCCTCGAACGCTGGATCTGGACCTGTTGTTGATAGAGCGCCTGCCGTTCCACGAAGGAGAGGCGCAGCCGGTGCTGCTGCAAACTCCTGAACTGAAGTTGCCTCACCCGGAGCTGCACCGGCGGCGCTTTGCCCTGGCACCATTAGCGGAAATTGCTCCGGGGCTGCGGCACCCTGAGCTGGGACGCACAATCAAGGAATTGCTGCAGGAGCTGCCGCCAGGGGAACGCGTCGAGCGAATGCGAAGTCTAGAATCAGCCGTAGGAGCATGATGCGAAGACAGCGGGTCAGAACGCGGAATTGGGCGCAAAGTTGGGCGGTAGTAAGTAGTGGGATGCTATTTGCAGTTCTGGCGCAGGGCCAGGTACCTGCCGGAGGCAGCGGCGCAGCGAGTGCTGCCGTGCCACCTAAGCAGCCGAGCGGAGCCGCGACCGCCGGGGCGAGTACGGAGAGCGTGGAAGTGCTGGCATACCGCACGCCGGTAGCAGCGCTGGAAAGCCCGGTTAGCACGCGCGTGTTGACAGAGAAAACCTTGCGGCACACCGCGCCTGTGGGCCTGGACGGCAAGCTGCGGACCGTGCCGGGATTCGACCTGTTCCGTCGCTCCTCATCGCTCGTGGCCAACCCCACGACGGAAGGGGTGTCGCTTCGCGGATTGGGCTCGACCGCGGCCAGTCGCACGCTGGTGCTGCTGGGCGATGTGCCGCTGAATGACCCCTACGGCGGCTGGGTGCACTGGGAAGAACTGCCGTCACTGGCGGTAGGCCGAGTGGAGGTGGTGCGCGGCGGCGTGAGCGACTTGTACGGCTCAAGCGCTGTGGGCGGCGCGGTGCAGGTATCGCCCGTTGCCACTGCCGCCAAGCCCGAGCTGGTGCTTGAAAGCGGCTACGGGGCTGAGGCGCTGAATGAGAATGGCGCGCGGCTGCGGGGCGGCGCAGGCCGGTGGAGCGGGCTTGCAGCGGCAGGGGTGCTGGGTACGGACGGCTATGTGCTGGTGGCTCCAAACCTGCGCGGGCCGGTGGATACGCGTTCAAACGTGCATGCTGAGAACGGCTTCGTATTCGGCGAGCGGGCACTGGGCGGCGCCGGTTCCGGCGACGGTGTGTGGCTGCGCGGCAACGTGTTGAATGAAAGCCGCCACAATGGCACGCCGCTGACCGGCAACACTACTCGTTTGTGGCGCTATGCGGCTGGGCTCGATAGAACCGGCTTCGGTGGCCAATGGCAGGGCCGTGCATTCGGCAGCACGGAGCGGTTTGTGCAGGGATTCTCATCGGTAGCCGTAGGTCGCAGGAGCGAGACGCTGACGCGCACTGCAACGAACCCGGCCGATGAGCTGGGTGGGGCTCTACGCTGGCAGCGCCCGATCACGGCAAGACTGGTGGCGCTGGTCGGTGGGGATGTGCGTGATATTCGCGCGCAGGATATTGAGCAACCCACCGCGCGCGGTGCCGCGGCAACCAGCACGACCGCGCGGCAGACCGATGGCGGCGGCTATGGCGAGCTGCTATGGACGCCGGGACCATGGTTGCTGAGCGGGTCGGCGCGGGTAGATCATTTCTCCAATCGAGATGCCGCGGCGTACACGCTCACCACAGGCGCGGAAAAAATGCTGCCCGACATCGAGCAAACGATTTTTGACCCACGCCTGGGCTTGTCGCGGCGGCTGGGCTCGAACCTGGCCGTAAGCGCGAGCGCCTTTCGCGCCTATCGCGCTCCGACCGAAAATGAGTTGTACCGCACCGGGCAGGTAGGTCAGCAGACCACTATGCCGAACCCGAACTTGCTGGCGGAGCGGGCCACCGGCTGGGAGACCGGGCTGGCTGGGGAGTTGCCGTCACGTTCCGGTTTGCTCAACGGTGCGAGCTGGCGCGCCAGCTACTTCTGGACCGAGGTGAACCGGCCCATCACGGCACTGACGCTGACAACTACCCCCACAGCGACTACGCTGCAAAGGGAAAACCTGGGGCAGATTCGCAGCCGGGGTGTGTCGTTCGACGGCTCACTGCACCCGACTAGCTGGCTGGCCTTGACCGGCGGCTACCAGTTTGCGCGTGCAACAGTGACGCGCTTTGCGCCTGGATCGCCGCTGATCGGCAACTGGATTCCGCAGGTGCCGCGCAACACGGGAACGCTGCAAGTGACAGCATCGCAGGCGCGCTGGGGCCTGCTAGGCCTGCAGGCACGTACGAGCGGGCGGCAGTACGACGATGATGCAAACACATTTGTGCTACACAGCTTTGTGCGATTCGATGTGTACGCGGCGCATACATTTCGGCAGCGGTATGAGGTCTTCGGGGCAGTAGACAACCTGCTGGACCGGTCCGTGGATGTCGGCAGAACACCGATTCGTACGTTGGGAACGCCGCAGTTGGCACGGTTTGGGATGCGGTTTACATTTGGCGGCGCGCCGGGGCAGTAAAAGAGGACAGTACACTTCCTGTATCCGACGCGACCGCTGAAGTGAATTTAGAAAATCTGAAAATTGACTTCAATCTGAATGTCTTTCGCTATCGGCTCTCCGTTCCGCAGGGCCGGGGTAAAACGGTACTGACTGACAGCTTTCATGGCTCTTTTGTCAAAGTCCGCTCGCAAACTTTTTACAACATGTACATCTTGCGGAATGCCGTTTTCAGAAACCGTAATGCTGAGAATGCAGACTCCACTTACCGGATGCTTTTCGGCCGTCGCCCCAGCCGGGTATTCGGGATCGACTGCGGAGATTATCTTCGGCATGACATCATTTTGAGGCTGAGCGATACCGGCAGCAGATGGAGCGGGGCTATCGACGTGCAGACGCAAGGCCATGGCTGAGACGAAGGTAGCCAATGCAAGCAAGGTACACGTGGCCGCCAGCGTGAGCTTACGCGCGCCGGTCATGCGGGTCGATGTTTCTGTGAGTCTCATAATTCTCCTCTCAAGCGTGTCGGCATCGAAAATCCCGATGGCATGGGCGTACATGGCTGGGGAACGGTCTGAAAGGATCTTCGCAAGCCGTAGCAGTGACCGTACGTAGCGCTCGTTGCCCTGAACAGAACTAAGGGCTTGCGCGGCCATTCGGTCGCAGGCCATCTCGCGGCTTTCCGCCAGGCGAGCCCGCAGCAGGGAGGTGGCAGGGTGCCACGCAATGGGAAGAGCCAGCACCCGGCAAGCTAGATTCCAGCCGTAGTCGCGCCGGTGCATGTGGGCAAACTCATGCGCCATCGCTGCTTTGAGCTCGGCGGGTGCAACTGTCTCAAGAAAGCCTTGCGGCAGGAGCAGAGTGCGGCTGCGCAAGCCGACCAGCACCGGACCTGAAAAATCTCCCGTGATTACTAAGCATGCATCCGGTATGCGGAAGAACTCGCAGCAGTGTGCCCAGGCTTGCGCCGATTCTCCGGTAAGCGTGACCGGCATGGCCCTGCGCTGTATGGCTGCGACTTGCAGGCAGCTCCAGACCAGTCGCAAGCCCAGACATAGCAGGATGCACCCATACACTGCGGCAACTATCGCAAGCAGGGAAGAAGGCAGCGCATGCACCTGCGCCAAACTGCTGGAAAGAGCTACACGAACTTGTGTGTCAGCGACACTTTCATCGTTGCCGAAGACGTGCAGCAATCCCGTAAGGCGGACATCGCAGGCGGGTAGCATGGCCGCGCAGGCCAGCGCCGCTGCCCATACCCGGTGCTCAGCTGCCGGACCGTTGTGACGGAGCAGTCGGGCTGCTGCAATACCGGCGGC
>CAXSHS010000001.1:44177-56309 GCA_964237325.1 uncultured Acidobacteriaceae bacterium
GGCTGCTGCAATACCGGCGGCAGCTACAAGCGGGGTCTGCCATAAAGCGTTAAGCCAATACGCCATCATCCAAAGCTCAAGCGCCCTCATACCTCGTCCTCCCATTCGGCTGCCTGCTCCTCAAACTGGCGACTGAGCCGGGCAATCTGTTCCCCATCCAGTTGGCGATCCTTGATAAGGCTCATTACCAGCTGCTCGCTGGAACCGGCAAACATGCGTTTTATCAAGTCACGTAAGGCATGGCTGTGCGCCCCGGCTTCCGTTTCAGCAGCTACATACTCGAAAGCGCGACCGCGCAGGGTGCGTTTGAGTTTGCCTTTGCGGTGGAGAATGTTGAGCATGGTTTGTACCGTGGTGTAAGCCAGCTGCTGCTCCAGCCCTCCCTGCACGGCGTTTACGTCGCTTGGTCCCAGCCGCCAGATCACCTGCATAATCTGGAGTTCAAGTGGAGTAAGAGTTTCCTTGTCGCCCATTGCTGCTTCTCCTAAACATTTCGGAGATTAAGTGAGCTTTCACAACTTTGTCAACTAAAAGCTTCGGAGATGGCTCGGAAATACGTAGACGTTTCCGCCTGCAATGTCTGCCATCCTCCCTCCCAGTAAAGTTTTTCCACAGCCACGAGCAAATGTGGATAAGTGGGCGTCCGTGGAAAACCGGTCCCGCGAAGAACCGCATGCCTGCTTGCTGCAAACCTGTTTTCCATGAGTGCGCCAGATTTTGCACATCGGCATCCACAAAGACTGTGGGAAGCGTGGGAAAGCAGGACAGAAACCCTCTGCCCGTACCGCGTTGTTCCGGTTTTCCACATGGCGATGCACAGGTTATGGAAAACAGGTCCCGCATGTTGAAGTGCACCTGGAGGGGTTTTCGGCCTGATTTCCTCTTTTGCACGCCGAACGATTACGGCTGCTGTTTTTATCCCTTTTTAGAAAAGATCAAAAGTAGCAGTACATCGCACGCTTGCATGCTTGGCTCTCAATCGCCGTTCCGGCTTCCCTTTGTAAGGCTTCCTGGGAAGAGCTATGTTTCCCTCAATAAGACATCACTTTTTCAGATGGGCAGCCGAGGCGGGCTGCTCATAGAATGATGGAAGCAGGGCAGAGATGAGGCGATGATGGCGGAAGCAGAGTTGGAACAGGAAACAAGCACCGGCAATGGGCCGGAGGGACTTGAAGGTCTTCTTACAGAAGGCGCAGAGAAGCCCGCCGCAACCCCCACAAACAATGCCGTGATGGAGATCACCGTGAGCCGGGCCGAGTTGCTGCGGGAATTGACCGCGGCGCAGAGCGTGGTCGAGCGCAAAACGACCATCCCGATCCTGTCGAACTTTCTATTTGAAGCCGAGGGTGACCGGCTGGGGATCACCGCGACCGACCTGGACCAGAGTCTGCGCACAGCCTGCGCGGCCAAGGTCAAAAAGCCCGGCTCCTGCACAGTGCCGGCCCGCAAGCTGTACGACTACATAAAGCTGCTAGGCGACGGCGAAGTTTCAATCAAGCTGATGGACAATCACTGGGTACAGATCCGCTCAGGCCGATCGAATACCAAGATGGTAGGTATGGCGCGGGCCAACTTTCCGCAGGTGCCGGAGTTCCCGGTCGGCACCGGGACAAGAATCCCGGCTACATCACTCAAGAACATGATTGCCAAGACAATCTTCGCCATCTCAAATGAGGAATCGCGCTACACGCTGAATGGCGCGCTGCTGATCCTCAAGTCGGAGTCGCTGGCCATGGTGGCGACTGACGGGCACCGGCTGGCGCATATTGAAAAGACCGGCGAAAGCCTGGGAAATGTAACCGGCGAGAAGAAGATCCTGATCCCGCGCAAAGCTTTGCAGGAGCTGCAGGGGCTGCTTGCAAATACCGAGGCAACCGAAATCGAGTTCGCCGATGATGAACATCAGCTGTACTTCCGTGTCGGCACTAGAGTGTTGACCAGCCGGAAGCTGTCAGGACAGTTCCCAAACTATGAGGCTGTGCTACCGCGTGACAATACTAAGTTCATGGTGGTGCGATCGGAGGAGTTACAGCACTCCATCCTGCGTGTGGCGCAGTTTGCCGATGAGCGCTCGGGCGCGATTAAGATACGCCTGGAAGGCAATGAACTGCGTATTTCCTCATCTTCGAATGAATCAGGCGAGAGCGAGGACATCATTGAGAGTCCCTATACTTTTGATCCGATCGTGGTTGGGTTCAACTCACAGTATCTGCTGGACTTCCTGAAAGCGATAGGGAATGCCGGGGAAGTTCGGCTGGAGTTCAAGGATGCGCAGTCAGCCGGGCAGATGCGGCCTGAGGACGCACAGGACGAAACACGCTATCGTTATATCATCATGCCTATGCGCATTTGAGCGCGCAACTCGGCACTCATGCAAATGCATGATCGGTCGATATAGGAGCTATGGTGACACCCAGGTTTGTGCTACTTTTCAGCATTGTATTGGCTGCAATGCTTTTTGCGGAGTGGTTTCAATATCTCCGCGGGTTTGATTTCAGTCAGTGGCCAGTTTCGAACTGGTTCCTGATGGTGTTTGTGGTGCTTGCGGAGGCGGCTGCTGTCGCCATCATCACCATGACCGTGGACAAGGCATTGCCCGCTGCCGGAAATCGTGCGCCTACGAAGGATGCAAAGCAGACACGGCGAGGGTCGCAGAAGTACAGGGCGCGGTAAGATGCGGTGGCGGTATTGAGCCATATCAATACTTTGTCTATTTCAGGTGAGAACAGTCACTATACGGGAGAGCCTAGCAAATAGGCTCGCAACAACTGCTCTGATTCCTGTTCCATTTCGCTGGTCGTGTTTCGGTTCAGCCTAGCAGCTACCATGTCTCGGCCAATGTCTCCCATCGCGCTAAATAGCATTTTCGCCACCCGGGGAGGAGCAGCAACTGTCCATTCTGAAGCTGTTGAGACAATGTTTCACAGGTCTTTGCTTTTGTGTCTGCATCCGACGACAGCTATCGCAGCTACCCGCTGCGGCGTACAGGGCGACGCTGGTCTCCGCATCTCCGAACTTGCTTTTCACAAATGCTGAACCCAATGCTTCAACTATTTCGGTGAGCTTTGCTCCGCGCATCGCAGTACACGTTTGATCGAAGTTGACCACAAATGAATCAAGCTGCTGTGTTAAGAAAACGTGCAGCGAGCCCTTGTTCGGAAAGTATTGATAGAGCGTTCCAACCGAGACACCGGCACGCGCCGCAATCCCTTTCACTATTACCTTTACAATTCAAATCATCAAGAATGCTCTTCATCCATACCCGAGAAGTCTGACAATTACAACGAAATCAGGGTGCGATGCAGTAAGGATAGTTCCTGGAATCCGGACCGGAACCTGGAGAGTGTCAGGTCCTTGGTGGAAGACAATCTCCGCAATCTAAAGCTTGATTCCCTTCACCTCGGCGGACCCGGAGAGACCGTAGCAGAGCTTGATGCAATCGGAAGGACAAGGAATTGATGTAGAAGTGCTTCAATGTTAGGAACTACGCTGGGGACAAACTTAAGTATGGCGTATGTTCATCTTCTACTAAAAGGAAAACCACTTAGGACGCCATCACAGTAATTCGAAGCAATCTTGTTCTATAAGATGTATTTCTGTGAGTTGGTATTAGCTCGAACAACAAGTATGCCGGACAGCATCGGAGTGTAAAGTAATTAAATCTGTCCATCGTCAATGCGCAGCTAAGTGCTTTTGAACCTGCGGCACCCACTCGGCGGTGGCGCTGGGTTCCATTGTTTTTGCGATCGTTAGTGCTTGCTCGTAAGCGAGTTTCGCTTCAGTCTCGTGGTGTAGGGCGGTAAGTGTGTCGCCTAATGCCATCTGGGCCTGGAACTCTTCAGGGTCGATTTGGATGGCTTGTTGCGCTTCAGACAGGGCGGCTTCGGGGTGGCCGGCGGCGGATAGATCGAGCGCGCGGGTGACGTGGCCCAAGGCCGCGGCGAAGCGGTTGTCAAAGGTGCCGTTGTAGACGAAAACACCGTGCTGGATGACTGCGGCGGGTTGCAGGTGCTGGTAGGCGCGGTAGGGATTCAGCATGTTAGAGCCGAGCTCAAAGCCGGTGAGATCACCGGCGCTGATGAAGACCGGACCGCTGATAGTTGTGGGCGAGTCAACTTGGTAGTGGGTTGCACCGGTGTCGGCGGTGGGTAAGGGTAGACAGGGAATACCGTAGTCGGTGGGTTGGATGTACGGCTCGACAAAATAGGCGAACCAGCATTGGTGGATATGGTTTCTGTCGGTATATTGTTTGACGGCCAGCAGCTGCTGGCCCCAGTCGGTGTTCGAATCCGTTAGATATTTATAAGTGTTACTTGGTCCGCCCCAGAATTCATTGGAGTAGGCAAGATACACCGGGTACGCGCGAGTAGTCGAAACCACATGCCATAGCAGCAGTAGACCGGCAATATGGGCCCAGGCGCGCTGCTTTCGACTGAGTGCGACGACAGCGCCGCCGATAAGTACAGCCAGAAACGGATACATAGGCAGAATGTGACGTGCGCCGATGTTGAGCCCGGTACCGGTAGCGATAAGCAAGTACATCAGCGGCGGCACGATGAGAAACACCAGCTTACGTCGGTCATGGAGCTTACCGGTAATGATGGCAAACGCGGCAAGAACTAGCAGTAGCAAAAAGGCTGCCGTGGACTTTACAAGAAACGCAGTGATGAAATAGAGTGGGACACCGTGCGCATGAACTTGACCTAACAGATACGTAGGAAACGAATTTGAAACTAGCCGTATGTCGATAAGGCCATAGATGTAGGATTCAGGCAGCAGGTGCCAATGTGCGAGCGCAAGGTAGACTTGCGGTTCCACACCGTGGAGCCCGGCGGCGTAGGCAGGCAGGGTAGGGTTGAGCGCCAGACCGCCGGGTCGCGCGGCGTAGCGGAAGCCGTAAAAACTCCAGAGAACTATAACCGCGATAGCCGCCATGCCGAGCAGAGCCGCAGAGAGTTTTAGAACGGTTGCGGCACGCCTAGGCTGCCGGCGTGCAACTTCGCAAAGCACAAGGGCGATGCCAATGGGCAACACCAGCGTGGCGGAATGTTTCGAGGCGAGCGCAAGCCCCGTGGCGAACCCGGCCAGTACCAGCCTGCCGACGGAAGGTGCTTGGCAGTAACGATAGAAAGCGTAAATGCTCGCAAACAGGAAGCAGGTGATGCCCATGTCTGTGGTGACATACGCACCGTGCGCAATGATATTCGGCTCAAAGACGACGAGCGCGAGCGCGAACAGGGCTGCCACCTCGCCGAACATCTCGCGCCCGGCAAGAAAGATGAGCACCCCCAGTAGGAGACTAAGTATGGCCGCGGCCATGCGCGCGCGGAACATGATGCGCTCCGCCCCGGGCTCGCCGCCGTTGCCGAAGATCATGTCACGGCCGTTGAAGTAGGCTTCGTCCTTGAAGCTTGGCAGATGGTGCGGCGTGCCCAGGCGCAGGTGCATGCCCAGCAGAGGGATGGCCGCTATGGCCTTGACCAGCGGCGGGTGCTCGGGATTGATACCGAAATCGCGAGTCTGCCAGGACATGTAGCCGGCGTAGAGATGGTCACCCTCATCCCAACTGACTGATTGTTGCCGGACGGAGAGGGTGAGCTCGGCAAGAAATATAAGCAGGAGCAGGGAGACTGCCCACCAGCTATAGTGCTTCCATACAGTCGGTTGTGTCACTTGCACCCCGGCGCGTGAGTTGAGGCGCGGTCACGGCTCCCTGACTGTAACGAGGTACAGGGAGAGTTGGAAAGTGTTTCGGCTGATTCCGGCACTACCGGCAGCCTCCAGAACTTGCGAGCTCCTGCGTAAAAGGCCGATCCGTTCGGCCATTCACAGCTGACAAATCAGTGGCCTTCCTGCTTTTCATCATCCATCTGGAGGTGAGCTACGACCCCGGGTTCCGCCTGGTCTTTGTACACCACCCCACTCTTCATCACAAAAGTCACCTGCTGCAGAACCCGAACATCCGCAAGCGGGTCGCCCTCAACCGCTACTACATCCGCCCACTTACCTGCATCGAGCGCCCCTACGCGGTCTGTCCAGCCCATCAGGTCAGCAGCGTTCAGGGTCGCCGTCTGGATGGCGGCCAGCGGCGTCATGCCGTAGTCACGCACATACACCTCAAACTCATGCGCATTCAGCCCATGTGGGTACACAGCGGCATCGGTGCCGAAAGCTACCTTGACCCCGGCGGCAATGGCTCGTTTATGGTTCGCACGCGCTACGGCTGTTGTATCGTGCATCTTCTGAGCGTACAAAGCAGGGAGGTGGCCGTGCTCCTTGTACCAGTCGTACAGATAGCTGGTAGGCACCAGGTAGGTGCCGCGCGCCTTCATCGCGGCAATGCTTTTGTCATCGATGTAGCTCCCATGCTCAATCGAATCCACGCCGGCCTCGGTCGCCCACAGAATGGCCTGCGCGCCATGCGCGTGCGCGGCTACCTTGCGGCCCAGGCGGTGCGCGTCCGCGACAATAGCTATCATTTCCTCGCGCGTGTACTGTGAAGCCTGCGGATCATCCCCCTTTGACAGCACCCCGCCGGAAGCTCCGATCTTGATCAGGTCTGCGCCATATTTGATATTCTGCCGCACCATATGCTGCACGGCTGGGATGCCGTCAGCCACGCCCTCGCCCTGCACATGGTACTGGTAGGGCAGCAGGTTCTCGTCCATATGCCCGCCTGTAATACCGAGTGCCGGTCCCGACACCTGCATGTGCGGCCCGGGGATGTGGCCTTCGTTAATTTCATCACGCAGGGCCACGTCGGTAAAGTCGTTTGCCCCCACATTGCGCACAGTCGTAAACCCGGCTTCCAGTGTAGTCTTGGCGTTTTCCACGCCTAAAATGGCTTCCTTGCCCGGCGTCATGGAGAGCTCGAAGTACGGATCGAAGTCTGTGACACCGGTCAGGTGAACATGGACGTCGATAAGCCCCGGCAGCAGCGTGTCTTTGCGCAGATCCAGTTCGCGGTCGCCGGTTTGCGCGGGCGTGCTTGCCGTGGGAGCGATTGCCAGGATGCGCTCGCCCTGCACGATGATCGTGGCATCCGGCATTTCTCGCCCGGTGTGTACATCGAGCACATGCCCGGCGCGCAGCAGGGTGCGTCCAGATGGGGCGGCGTAGGTGGGCTGCCCTGCTTGCGCAGTTACGAATGACGTTGCGGCGAGCAGAAAAAGCGTAGGGAGACAAAGGCGCGCTCCATGGCGCCGAAGATGACTCATGCATTTACTCCTATGCTTCACGATTGGTAAGGTGATCTCTGGGATACTGTAAAGCACTCTACGCAGTGGATGCAGCGCGGAATGCTCCTTGCCGAATGCCACTCAGTGGATACTTGCACAATGATTGCATCCCTGCCGCACAAAACATCGAAAAGCTGGAGCCGGATAGATGGCGTGGATTTACTACGTGGCTTTTCCATTGTTTTCGTGCTGATGAACCATGTCAACATGCGACTGATCTTCGCAAAAATCCCTTATACAAGAGGATTGCCTCATCAGCTGGTGTACTCCCTTGTATGGAATGGGCAGTTTGGCGTGCAGATGTTCTTCGTTATCTCCGGATATCTAATTACTTCTACAAGCATCCGGCGATGGGGCTCGCCAAGCTTGTTGATAATAAAAGACTTTTATTTCCTCCGTGTTGCCAGGATTGCACCGCTACTGCTTTTGCTACTCTGCGTACTTAGCGGGCTGCATGGATTGCATGGTAATGAATATGTGGTGCAGCCAAAAACAGGCGGCCTCCCGCGAGCACTTTTAGCCGCATTTACATTTCATATCAACCTTCTGGAAGCTACCCGCGGCTATCTCCCAGCCAGTTGGGACATTCTATGGTCACTTTCGGTAGAGGAGATGTTCTACCTATTTTTTCCGCCGGTTGCGCGACTGCTGCGAACCAGGAAGTTATTGATTGCACTACTGACAGTTCTTATCATCGCAGGCCCTTTTGCGCGCGCCAAGGCCTTCAATCCAAATCCCGTTTGGCGCGAATACTCCTATCTGGGCGGAATGGACGCAATTGCTCTGGGATGTCTTACAGCTATGCTTCTCTCGGGAAAGCACCTTTCGAAAGCCGTAATTCATGCGTGGGGGGCAGTAGGCATCGCGCTGCTGATCTTCAGCCTTGGCTTCTCCATCCGGGCTTATACCTGGGGACTGGGGAGGAACGGCTTGAACATGACGATGCTTGCAATCGGAACGTGCCTGGCGATTGCAGCTGCGGAACAGTCTGCGTGGCAGGCTCCTCGTCTTCTTCGCCCGCTTTTATTACTAGGCCGGCATAGCTACGAAATCTACCTGACGCATATGTTTGTCGTTCTAGGTGCGCTTGCTGTTTTCGTTCATTACGGTGCACCGATGCGCGATGTGATCTTCCTCTTTGTCGGAGTTATAACCGGCGCGGGTTTGCTGGGGTGGCTTGTCGCTCTGCTGTATGCAGAGCCTATGAACCGCTGGATTCGGCGTAAGACCGGCGACAATGTAGAGATGCTTGGAGCAGCTGTACCGGAAGCCGATTGACTATATACACGGTAGTTGCCAGAATCAAGCGTCGTTGCCGAGACCAACGATGAAGTATTGCGCGATCTCCGAACCGGTATTTCTCAAGTGATGCAAAGACATTGACTTCCAGAAGCCTACCGAGCCTGGTGTCAGAGTTGAGGTTTCGCCATCGACGGTGACCTCGATCTGGCCCTTCATCAACAGCAAAAACTCTTCATGCTTGTGGCGGTGCGGCGGATGCGGCTCCGCGCCGGGGTTCAGCTGGGTTTCATGGACTTCGATGTGCGCGCCTTCTGCGGTTTGCCCGTCGGCGATGGGGCGGATAGTGGTGCTGGCATTCTCATGCACCTTCATGTCTGCGAATGGCGCGATGAAGGACTGCAAAGGCTGACTCGTAGCTGCTCTCGCATCGGTGATGGAGAGCAGTTGAGTTAAGCCAAGCATTGCCGGGAACGAGCCGGCGCAGAAGGTACGACGAGAAGCACTCATAGCTTTACCCTTGAAATTAGCCGGAATGAAGAACCGGTGAGCTCAGGGTAGAGCAGCCCGCCGACAGGTGTAAAGGATTGCTCCACAGGGCACTATATAAGGATAGAGTGATAGCTCAATTGGCGTGTCTCTCGGCTGAAGGCCGCGCCGCCCGTCCGGCCCGGACTTACTGGCGCAGCTCGACAATGGTGGCCCCCTGGCCGCCTTCGTACTGGTCAGCCTCGGTTACGGTTGCAACATGGGGATGGCGATTGAGCGACTCGCGCAGCGTACGGCGCAACACGCCCATGCCGGTGCCGTGTACGATACGCACCCGTTGCAAACCCTGGAGAAAAGACTGGTCGATGAACTTTTCAACCTCATCCCCGGCATGGTCGGCGGTTAGGCCAATTACGTTGATTTCCGTTCGTAAGGCAGCATTCAGCTCCGACCGGCGGCCTGCGTCAAGTTCGGCGGCACGGACCGTGATATTGCGCTGGCGGGTGGCTCGCTCCATGGGTGTGGGTGAGATAGGGTTGCCGGACGGATTGGCGGAGATCACGATGGCGGCAATGTCAACCCGCCGGGCGCGCATCTTCATGCTGCCGATGGCGATTTCAAGCGTGTTCGGGTCGAGCTCGCGTGTGACGCGGCCTTGCTGGCCAATTTTTAGCTTGATCGTGTCGCCGACCGCAGCTGAAAGCGGGTTGCGCTGGTGCGCGGCCACCTGCGTTGCGGCGGCTTGCATGGCGTTGGGTCGACGCTGACGTACTTGCGCGGTGAACTGGTCAGAAAATTCCTGGCGCAGGCGAGCTACACGGCGGTCCGCCTCGACAGCTGCTTTTTCGCGTGCCGCACGGTCTTCAATCGCCTGCACAGCCTCCTTTGCCTGTATATCAAGCGTGCGCAGGGTCGCGCTGAGCTGCTGCTCAAGCTCGCGGGTGGCAGTGCGCCACTCGGCCATGCCTTCGGTTTCAAGCCGGTGACGCTCCTTCTTAATGGCTTTTTCTTCTGCCTGAAGGCTCAGACGCTCCTCACCAAGCGCCGCTATTTCCGCATGCAGCCGGTCGAGGAATGCGCCGATATCGAGTGCCTGGGTGGTCATACGAGCGCGAGCGCGGTCAATAATTGCCGGGGCAAGGCCAAGTCGCTTGGCGATATTGATGCCGGCAGAGGCACCGGGTACACCCTGGCGCAGCTCATAGGTGGGAGCCAGTGTTTCCGCATTGAAGCCGACTGCGGCATTGACGACGCCCGGCGTGGTTTCACCATAAATTTTGAGCGAGGTATGGTGGGTCGAGATGATGGAGAACGCGCCCGTGTGAAGGAAGTGCTCGGCAATTGCAACGGCGAGCGCCGAACCTTCATCCGGGTCGGTGGCAGAGCCCAGTTCGTCGATGAGCACAAGCGTAGATGGGCCGGCAAGAGCGCTGAGCCGGTTGAGGTTCGTAATATGCGCCGAAAAGGTGGAGAGGTTCTGCTCGATGGACTGCGCGTCACCGATATCGGCAAGAATAGCGGTGAGAACTGGTAGGGTCGCCTCAAACGCCGGGACCGGAATGCCGGCTTGCGCCATGAGGACGAGCAAGCCCGTGGTTTTGAGACCTACGGTTTTGCCGCCGGTGTTGGGGCCGGAGATAATGAGCTGCTTCTTGTCGGGCTCAAGCGCTAAGGACAAGGGGATTATAGATTGCAAAGGCACGGAGTAGCCGCTAGCCGCGGAAGCGGTTTGGCTCTGTTCTTTTAGACGATGTTCAAGCAAGGGGTGCCGGGCGGCGACCAGACGCACTTCTGCCTGCGGACCGGCGGTAAAGCGCGGACGCACACAATCATAAGCCTGCGCAAAGCGAGCGCGGATGAGCAGGGTTTCAACTGTTGCAAGAATTGCTGCACCTGGGACTAGCAGCGGCGCCTGTGCGGCAAGCTGCGCGGTAATAGCTAGGAAAATTCGGTGGATCTCGGCAAGTTCGTCCTCAAACAAGCGGACGAGGTCATTGTTGAGCTCTATGGTTTCAAGCGGTTCCAGGTAAACCGTCTGGCCTGACGAGGAGGCACCATGGACCACGCCCGAAACCTTGCGCTTAGCCTCAGCCTTGACTGGAATAACAAAGCGGTCACCGCGAATTGTGATGAGCTCGTCTTGTGCGGTCCCCGCTTCCGAAAGCCGGCGCAAGGCAGAGCGTAGTGAATCCTCAATGGTGCGCTGCTGCCGGTCAATGTCGCGGCGAATGCGCCCAAGTTCAGCAGAAGCAGAGTCGGCAAGCGAACCATCCGGGAGCAGCTTAGCGCGAATAAACTCAACAAGCGCCTGTAGCCCGGCGGTGAGCTCACTGTCGATAAGAGGGGCGGAGAGCACCTGCAGACCCGGCAAGCCGCCGTTTCGATAACGATCCGGCGGGTTACGCATAGTAAATGCCCAGGAACCGACCGCATCCGCTAGCGCGAGCAGGGAGCGGATCTCCTCGGGCTCGAGCGCAGCCCCGGTTAGGCGCGACTTCGCCAGCAGCTGGGTAGGGTCAGTCACACTGCCAAGTGAGGGACGGACGCCTTCGGTGAGCAGCAGCAGCATTTCATGAACGAGAGCATGCTCTCGTTCAATCCATGGGATGTCTGCTGAAGGAGAGAGACCGGCAAGCCATTCGCGGCCAAGCGGTGAGGCGGAGTAAGGAATCAGGAGCGCGAGAAAGCGGTCCCATTCCAGAGCCTGGCGGGCAAATTCAGCGAGTGGGGCAGAGATGGCGGCGGTAAGAGGCACTCCTTTATGGTACGCACTTGTTCGGTATAGGCTTGGTAGACATTTTTACAGGGTACTCAAGTGTGTAGTAGAGCATTTACATACTCTGCTGTTCAAGCTTGGCTGGGATGTTTAGAGAATCATGGAGGGCATGTTGGCGTAAGTAATTGCGGCTCAGCAAAGAAAGTAATTAAATGAAGATGTATTCTGTCCGATAGGACGTTGTGGACAGTTATTTTTACGCTCTTGTTCTAATCTTTGTTCAGCGCCCACTGGCGCTTAGGAGATAGCAGACATGAAGAGCATTTTCGGATCGATGGTACTGGCTGGTGTGGCTTTCTGTGGAACCGGTGCGGCGATGGCAGCTCCTATTAGCTCGCATAATACATTAAGTTTTCATCCCGGTGCAGGTGGCAGTCCGTGTCCTCGTCC
>CAXSHS010000001.1:56409-77120 GCA_964237325.1 uncultured Acidobacteriaceae bacterium
CATCCCGGTGCAGGTGGCAGTCCGTGTCCTCGTCCTGAAGGGTACATGCATCCTGGCGCAGGTGGAAGCCCATGCCCACGGCCAGATGGCTACTAGGGATAGTGGTTAGTTGAGAGCGTACCCTGCCCGCAGCGCGCATTAGGGTTTAAGCTAAGGTGCGGTTAAAGCGTAGGCCTTTTTGGACTCGCTGCGAGGAGTAGAAGTATGGGTTTGACGCTGCTTGACAAAGGGCTATGGCTGTCAAGTTTGATTGGGCAGTTAGTATTACTAACCATATTAGTTAGTAAAAGACGTGTGTCTAGCTTTCCCTGCTTTACAGCTTTTATTGCTTTTGGAGTCATCCAGGATGCGGCAAATTTTGGAGTATATAGATCAGCGGGAAAGTCAACGTATTTTTGGACTTATACAGTATTAGCATTTGTAGACACCTTGCTACAGCTTGCAGTGGTTTTTGAAATGGCACGGATTGTTTTACGACCTACTGGAACTTGGATACGCGATGCGCGCGTGATGTTTATTGGTTTGGGATCGGTTGGAGCCTTACTTGCGGTAGCCTTATCGTTTGCTGTGAGCCCTGAAGCACCTAACAGCTTGTACGCATGGACAATTCGACTAGATCTGTTTACGAGTTTATTAATTGCAGAACTTGTGGTAGCCATGTCATTCGCAGCGCAGCGGCTTGGCTTGCAGTGGCGAAACTGGGTGATGGGCGAAGGCCAAGGCTTGATGCTTTGGATCAGCATCTCGCTTGGCGTCGATACAGCCCATAGCTATTTTGGTTGGACCAAAGATTACGTAGCATTAGACCGATTTAGCATTCTCGCCTTCATCGGAGCTTTTGGTTACTGGAGTGTAGTCTTTTGGCGCACTGAACCTGAGAGAAAGCCACTTTCTCCTGCGATGGTGCAGTATTTGGTTTCCATTCAGAAGAATCTAGGCTACGATTTGCGCAGTATTTCAGGAAAGAAGTAAACCTATGCTGCCTCTTCCAATTTTTCTGATAGTCTTTTCAGCCATTGCGCTGATTGCAGGTTACCTCTACTTTGGCAAACAGGCTGCTCGGCAGGCCGGGCAGGATTGGGCCACACTGATTGCACGCCTGCATCCAACGCCGGGCTATGGCGTCGATGCCGTGGCGGATGCGTACCTGCATCCTCGCCTGAATCAAATCGAGCTTGAACCTGAAGCCATTTTCCAATTGCTAGGCGGGATAGAAGGCATGCGAATCATGCGTGAAAACGCGCAAGTCATGCTGGAGTTGGCCGGTTATGCAACTCGCTGGAACCAAGTGGAAGGAACTATCGTAGCGGAGATGATCCGGCGCGACGCACGGCGCCTACGCCACGCACTCTGGATGGTGCGCTTTGACATGCTATGGCAGAACTTCAGCATGCGGACACCGTTCCGCATGCAAGAAGCCGCTGCTTCATATCAGCTGATAAGTTCCAGACTGCGTGCCTTGTATGAGGCTAGCCATATCGGACTGTACCCGCAGCTGGCAGAAGCACTCTAACATTGTCCCTGTTTCGGCAAGCGGTTCTCACGTGAGAGCCGCTTTCTCTACTTTGGTTCAGACGTCCTACTTGTTTTCGTAGCGGACTTCCTAACGGAAACAGCTTTCTCCATCGGCATTTTTGCAGCCTTCTTACCTACTGCCTTCGTCTGCTTGGCAGGTTTTTCCGACTTTGTTCGGGCCGGTTCCTTCTTATCGGTAGCAGCATGAAACTGCTCCAAAAGCTTGCTGCCTTTGTCGGCAAGCTCTTTCGCATCTGCCTCGGTTTTCGGTATGGACTCACCCCAAGCCTGTGCAGAGAGAGCAAGTCTGGTAGGTTCGCCGTTGCGTTCCATGGGACCTCTGGGATTAGCGAAATGGCGGCGCAGGAACGACCCTTTACGCTTCATCTTTTCCGGTGTGTCGGCAGCTCCTTGTACCCCTGGACGCAGGTGCGCACCTTCCTTTTGAGCAAAAGCTTTGCGCCCGGCTGCTGTAAGGCCGCCTTTCGGGTCTCTCGTAGCGGACTTCTTTGTGGGCGCTGCCTTTTTCTCAGAGGTTCTTATGGGAGTTTTCTTTGCTGTAGCCATAAACCTATGGATGCACCTGGAGTACAGGGTGGTAGCACGACATAACGTGGTCATGATTCAAGGAGCTGGGAAGGCTGGTTGGGTGAGTAGGTAAAGACGATCTGGCCTTCAATGCCTACCTCTTCAATATCTGAAGACTAGAATCGCACTCATGGACACTCCATTTCTTCGCATGCGCCGGCTGCGGCAAACTTCAGCTTTACGTTCGCTGGTGCGCGAAACGCGGCTGGAGCCTTCGGCACTGATCTTGCCGTTGTTTCTATGCCCGGGCGAGAGCGTCCGCAAGCCCATCAGCTCCATGCCGGGTGTTTTTAACTTGTCGCTCGATGAAGCGGAAAAGGAAGCAGAGCAGGCGGCACGGCTTGGAATCGGCGGCCTGTTACTGTTTGGGCTGCCTGAGACAAAGGATGAAGAAGGTACGGGTGCCTGGGCTGATGATGGCATCGTGCAACGCGGGCTGCAACGGCTCAAGGCGAATCGCACGCTGCGCGAGCTGGTACTGATTGCCGATGTGTGTTTGTGCGAGTACACCTCGCACGGTCACTGCGGGGTGCTGCACTCGGTAGACGGCGAGCAGCATGTGCACAATGACCGCAGCCTCGTTCCCCTGGCTCGGACGGCTGTGTCGCTAGCCAAGGCAGGAGCGGACGTGGTTGCACCGAGCGACATGATGGATGGCCGGGTAGCTGCGATTCGACGGGCTCTGGATGCTGCCGGGCAGGAGAATACACCCATACTTAGCTACGCAGCTAAATTTGCCTCGGCATTCTACGGACCGTTCCGCGAGGCGGCTGACTCCGCCCCCCAGTTCGGTGACAGGCGCGCCTACCAGATGGATGGCGCAAACCTGCGCGAGGCCATGCGTGAGATTGAAGGCGATCTCGCTGAAGGCGCGGACATGATCCTGATGAAACCTGCGATGCCGTATGCCGATGTGATCCGTGCCGCGCGTGACCGGTTCGACGTCCCTATGGGCGCGTACCAGGTAAGCGGCGAGTATGCAATGTTAAAGGCGGCATTTGAGCGCGGCTGGCTCGACCCGGAGCGCGCGATGCTCGAATCGCTGGTAGGGCTGCGGCGGGCGGGTGCCGGATTTATCGTTACCTATTTCGCGCAGGATGCGGCTCGATCGCTTGCCTAACACCTCAAAATACTTGCCCGGCTGTAGGTAGTATGTGCCTGTTAAAGGCACTAGAGTACTTCGTAGGCCGACATGCAGGAGACATTATGCACTGGAAGCGAGCCTTGATCTTCATTTTGGCTACTGTAGTGTTTACGGCAGGCGCGCAGCAGCCTGACGCCACGTACCTTTCCCTTTCCCAGCCCGTACCCATCGGCAAGGCACCGGGCATGCAGGTCAAGCTGGTCAACAGTGCACCGGGAGAAACGGTGTACGCGGTTATCTTCCGCAAGGGGCATGAAGCGTTGAGCGGGCTCACAGATTTTGCAGTCCAGTATAAAGTTGCGGACGCACACTTTACCGCAATCGGTGCCGCTAGCAGCGCAACCCTGGCATGGCTTGACCTCTCTCGCAAACTCTACCGGCGCATCCCAGTACCAGGGCAAACCGAGGTACTGTCTCTTACCGGTGACATCGCGGCATGGAACGCCAAGCCGATTGTGCATATGCACGCGGTATTGGGCAAGCCTGACGGCAGCACGGTAGGCGGCCATGTATTTGCTTTAAACGTGAACCCGACACTCGAAGTGTTTGTAACTGTTGACACAATGCCGCTTAGTAAGAAAACGGACAGTGAATCCGGGATGAAGCGGATCGACCCGGCACAATAAGTCGGGGAAGCACTAAAGCGGTTTTAATTGCTGGTCAGGGTATTGAATCGCTAGGCAGTGCTGCCTGGCACTTGCGCGCAAGTTTGTATGAGTCACAGAAGTATGCTGCGCCGCAACCTGCGAAGAGAAGCAAGGCATTTGGAGACAATGCTGATTTCGCCGCCACAAAAGCTTAAAAAGCTAAGACATAGGGTTTTTAAAGGCTTTTTCCCCTTATAGTGAAAGCAAGCGAGATACGAGCCGCCTGGAGGATTTTCTTGGGAAACCAATGGATAGTAGAGCGGCGGCTCATGCCGTATTGCGGAGTTCTGGTTGCTGTCTTCTTGGCAACGGTGTGTCAGGGGCAGCAAGCGACCCTTGCGGCTGGGGTGCCGCTGCATGTCACTGTGACGCATACCGCCTCCATGAAGGTGGGTGCGCCGGTTGAAGGCGTCACTACCGAGCCTATCTACGTGTACGACAAATTAGTGGTGCCTGCCGGGACTGTGGTTACGGGCCGTGTGTCAGGGCTTGAGGCTGTGCATGGCGAGGAGCGTACCAAGGCTTTGCTGAACGGCGACTTTACACCGCTGCGCCAATCGGTAGTGAACTTTACAAGCATGCGGCTTGATGGGGCTGAAGTGCAGCTCGATAGTGAAGCGCGGGTACGCCGGACAGAGACCGTGCACTTTGCCGGGCAGACGCACACCTCCCTACGGAGCCAGGGGGAAGCACTGGTGCGGGGCCGGATACAGTCCACCCGGGAAATGCTGTTTGCGCCGGGCAAGATGGACCGCGCCAAGCACCTGCTGTACAGCCAGCTGCCGTACCACCCGCAGCGGCTATGGCAGGGCGAAGAGATGATCGCCGACTTGCGGCAGCCTACGGACGTTGAAGTCGCGCAGCTGCAAGCTCCTGCGGCGCGCCGGGAAGCTGCGCACCTGGAAAACGCAGCCCTTACAACCGGCCTGTCCACAAGCGTGCTGGTGCATGCCCGGCTCGTAAGCACGCTGGATTCGGACACGGCAAAGCGCGGCGATAAGGCGATTGCCATCTTGACACAGCCTGTGTTTGACGAAAAGCAGCGCCTGATTCTACCCGAGGGCGCGGAGCTGGAAGGCGAAGTACTGCATGCCAAGCGCTCCCGCAGCTTTGGGCGGAACGGGTCGCTGCGGTTTACCTTTCGCGGCGTCACGCGGCCAGGGGAAGCGGAGCAGAAGGTTCACGGTACGCTGACCGGTGCCGAAGGCAGCCGCAAACAGAATCTGGCGGTAGATGCGGAAGGCGATGTAAAGGCGCAACCCGATAAGGGGCGCTTCCTGGCCCCGTTGCTGCTGCTGGCTACTGCCGCAGGAGGCCACGATGAGGATGGCGGTTTGGGCAAGCAGACGGTTGCCTCCAATGGATTCGGGCTGGTGGCGCGCGGCATCACGCTGGGTGTAGGCAGTGCGAGCGTGGCTACCGGCTTTGGTGTGTACGCGTTTACTAAATCGATCTACTTCCGCTTCATTACACGAGGCCATGCTGTGACCTTCCCTAAGGACACGCAGGTTGAAGTGCAGCTGGCGCAGCGTTAACGCATCCAGGTCGGCGGGATACCTGGTTCAGGCCGGTGCAAGCTCCTGCCACAATTCAGAGAGCGACACAGCGATCGGCGTACCCGGAATGGTAAGTGTCGCGGTGGCTGAGCCTTCGATGGGCTCATGAAAACCACGAGCATCGGCCAGGAAAGCGCGGAAGTCATATAGGTCGATGATCCAGATATGTTCAACGCCGAAGTGAAGATAGTCACTTACTCTTTGCTGTAGACGTTTCAGCGTGTCCTCGGACGAAAGGATTTCAATGACGAGTAGGGGAGCGGTTCGTAGAATGTTCTGACGCGGTGTGTCTGCCCTGATTATCGTGACATCTGGTACGCGGAAGCGGTCGGTGAAAACTGGACATGGTACTCCGGAAAGACTTTAGCATTCCAAGTCTTTCTGTTCATTGCAAAAAGAATGGTAAAGAAACCCTGCATGACAGAGTGCTCATACTCGCCCAAGTTCCTCTCCTCGATTACACCATCCACATACTCGCAATCAGGGTTGTAGCTGGTACGCAGGTACTCGTCAACGGAGACGAAGGTCGGCTGGGCAAGTGCGCTCATGCGTAGTTCCTCCTCTGCCGCTTCAGTATCGCGCGTACAGGACGTATAAAGGAAGCTCAAAGCGGCCTAAAGCGTAGGATAGATGGGGATCAGCGTAGCCCTGGAGCATGGGCGGCGCACAACTTTTCTTGAGTGACGGGGTGTGTTTTGGCGGCTGAGCAGACGGTGTATGACGTAGCGATTATGGGCGGCGGCCCAGCGGGATATACGGCGGCGATTCGTGCCGGGCAGAACGGGCTGAAGGTCGCCCTGCTGGAGCGCGAGGACAAGCTAGGCGGTACATGCCTGCACTGGGGTTGCATCCCGACCAAGACCATGCTGTTCAACGCCGAGGTGTACGAGCTTGTCGAGAATGCTGAAGAGTACGGTATTGAAGGCATCGGCAAACCGACGCTGAACTGGCAAAAGGTACTGGAGCGCAAGAACGGCATCATTGCCAAGCACGTCAAGGGTCTCGACTTCCTGATGCGCAAGAACAAGGTAACCGTGGTGCGTGGGCAAGCCTCGCTTACCGGCCCGGCCAAGGGCGGCGTACACACCATCGCTGTCGAAAAAGCCGCCAACGGCGTCGGCGAAAAAGGTGAGGTCAAAGCGAAAAACGTGATGATCGCGACCGGCTCGGATGCAAAGGTGCTGCCCGGGCTTGAGATCGGCCCTGACGGGACAAGCCCCATCATGACGAATAACGAGATTTTGCTGATCCCGGCAGTGCCGAAGTCGATGATCATCATCGGCTCAGGTGCCGTAGGAGTAGAGTTTGGGTCCATCTTCCGGAGCTTTGGCGCCGAGATCACCATTGTCGAGTACCTGCCGCGCATTGTGCCAGCAGAAGACGAGGAAGTCTCAAAAGAGCTGCAACGGAACTTCCGCAAGCGCGGCATCGACGTACATACAAGCGCCAAGGTCGAAAAGGTTGAAAAGACAGCCGCTGGCGTCAAGGTCACCTGGGTCGACAGTAACGGTAAAAAGGTTGAGAAGGAAGCGGAAAAGGTGCTGGTGGCCGTGGGCCGCGCGCCGCGTACTGACAATATCGGCCTGGAGAAGCTGCCGGGTATTCAGATGGAAAAGGGCTTTATCAAGACCGACGAGTGGATGGCAACCGGCGTCGAAGGTGTATATGCAATTGGCGACATCGTGGCCGGGCTGCCGCAGCTGGCGCATGTCGGGTCGATGTGCGGCATCGTGGTCGCCTCCAAGCTCGCCGGCAAATACGCACGCCCGGTGCGGCGCAACCGTATACCGGCCTGCACCTATACGGAGCCACAGATCGGTTCCATCGGTCTGACGGAAGCCATGGCGCGCGAGCAGGGGCTTGACATCAAGGTGGGCAAGTTCCCGTTTTCAGCCAATTCCAAGGCGTCCATCATCAACGCGCATGAAGGATTTGTAAAAGTAGTTACAGATACCAAGTACGGTGAAATTCTGGGCATCCACATAATCGGACCCTCGGCAACCGAGCTGATCGCCGAAGGGGTAGTTGCCATAGAGCTTGAAGCGACCCTTGAGGAGCTGATGTTTACCATCCACGCGCACCCTACGCTGGCGGAGGCGATGCTGGATGGGTTCGGGGCAGTGGAAGGTTTGGCGATCAACGTGTAGCGGGCATGCATAAAGAAGAGGGCCTGCTCTGCGTCTTCGGTTGTGCCCCTTTTCACTAAATGCTCAACGGCAACAGTGGCACCGGCAAACAGTCACATGTGGCGTGTTCAAACCCTATCTTGCACGTCACCTGCTTAGCAAAGCGCAACTTCACTCCGTTTAGCATTGGTAAGAAGACGCCATACATTCTCTTGATCTCTGCTGAAGAATGCTTTTGTATATATATGCACTTTAATGCATGCTGGTGCTATGACCTGGGAGATTGAAGTCAGTGATCATCCTGGGTAGTGACAAGACAGGCGATGCAAGCTGGTACGAAACCTTCATCCCCATAGCCGAACGCATCTACAAGCAACATCTCGAGGAGTTATAACCATGGCGCAAAAATGGTCTGACGTTCGCAGGAAGCATACTCTCGAGGCTGAGCAGCGTATCCAGGGCCGGGTCACCGCTGAACTCGCCAAGCTCCCCTTGGCCGAAGTGCGCCGTGCCTGCCGGCTCACCCAGGTACGCATGGCTGAGCTGCTTGAAATGGACCAGGGGGCCGTGTCGAAGATCGAGCGCCGCACGGACATGTATCTAAGCACGCCGCGCAGTTACGTGGAAGCACTGGGAGGTCAGCTTGACCTCATCGTTCGCTTTCCAGAGGGTGAAGTGGCGTTGGATCGTCTTGGCGATATACACGAGGCTGTTACGATGAGTCCTCACCTCCTTTAAGAAGTAGAAGTACAGGTAAGGCGTGCGCATATCTAGGCTGTAACCGGTATGACGTTTCCAGCACATGGCAGCATCTAACGTACTGGGTGTAACCTGCCGTCTTTCACGGAGCCATGTCCATGACCACACCAAGCCCTCTCTCTCCCGTCTCCCTATTCGCGCCCGGGCCATCTTCCAGGATTACCGGTGTTGCACTGATCATCCTCGGCATACTGGCCATTGCTGTTCCCCTGTTTGCCGCGTCCATCATTACTACGCTCTTAGGTGTCATGTTGCTGTTGGCCGGTGTCGCGCACCTGGTGTATGCCTGGTCGGCGCGCGAGGCGGGCAGCCACCTGCTGATGGGGCTGGTCGGCGTAGTGTATCTCTTGGTCGGCGTCTACCTGGTTCTCCATCCGGAGCGGGCTCTGATAACGCTTACGCTGCTGCTGGCTATGTACTTCCTGATAGAGGGTATCGTGGAGCTGGTGGTCTACTTTCGCACCCGCGCCGGGCACCATGCCGGTTGGATGCTTTGGAACGGCCTGGTCACGCTCATCTTGGGCGTGGTGATCCTGGCGCAATGGCCGTTCAGCTCAGTGTGGGTGCTGGGCACGCTGGTGGGTATCAGCCTGCTGATGAGCGGTATCGCGCGACTCAGCTTTCGCGCGCGTCCGCCGCTTATGCCCGGTTCAGGCACTGGTTTTGGACCTGCACTGTAGGATTGCCGCTACGCAAATCCAGGGAGGTCAAGCCTGGGCGCGGAACTTTTAGTAATTCCGCGACCGGCTAATTTTAGGCGTGACGAAAGCCACAAACTGCTCGCATACTAAGAGAGCTTGCAGGAGAAACTTTTGTGATTTTGCTTTTTATTGTTCTCATCGTGCTCACGATCTGGGGCGTCAAGCACTACAACAGCCTGAAAGCGCTTGCCGAAGCGGTTCGCTCGCGCCGGGCCAATATTTTGGCGGTCACCAAAAAGCGAGCGGACCTCGCGGCGCAGCTGGTCAACATAGCAGAGAGTTACGGCGCGCATGAAAAGGTCTCTCATTTCCAGGTCTCTGAGGACTTGACTTCAATTGCAGGTCTCCACTCTGTCAATGCTAAAGCCGACCGCATTATCGGCCAGGTCACAGCCATGGCGCAGAGCTTCCCTGACCTGAAAGCCAACCAGACCTACCAGCAGCTGATGCGGCAGCTCGAAGCGATTGAAACGGAAATTCTGGCTCGGCGCGAAACCTACAACCAGGCAGTGGAGCGTTACAACGCATCACGGGTCCGCCTGCCGCAGGCGTTGATTGCCAACGCATGCAGTTTTCAAGAAGCACCCTATTATGAAACAAGCACGGATGGTCTGGATGATATCGCGACCTTCCATACCGGGGACACGCGGGCGCTCGAAGATGCTATGAAGCGCGCGGCGCGGCGCGCACAAGGGCTAGCCGGCCAGACCGCCGAATATGCCCGCACACGACGAGCGAGAGCCGGCACAGCCTTTGAGCCGGGTGATTTGGACCCCATCCCAGTCGGCAAAATCAGTGAGCCTGATGTTGAGTTGCAACCTGAAAAACTCTGAGCGGCCTTGTCTCACAAGGGGCTCGACTTGCTGACATTTTTGGAACTTGGCCGCGTTGAGTACGGGCGCGCGCTTGCCCTACAGGAACAGCTTGTAGAACTGCGCCGTACGGATGCCATTAGCGACGTGCTGCTGCTGCTGGAGCACCCACCGGTACTCACGCTTGGGCGCAATGCAGGCCGTGACAACATCATCGCGACAGACACAGAGCTAGTCCGGCGCGGAGTGACGCTGCATGTGGTCAAGCGTGGCGGCGACGTGACGTATCACGGCCCTGGGCAGCTGGTAGGCTATCCAATTTTCGACCTGCGGGCGCTTCATATAGAGAGCGGCGTACGCATGGGTGTGGTGGACTATGTGCGCTTGCTTGAAGAAGTGCTGATCCGTGTAATGGGTGAGGTTGGCATACGCGCAGGACGGGTTTGCGGACGTACCGGCGTGTGGACACAACCGGCAGGTACCAGGATTCCTGAAAAGAAGCTGGCTGCCATCGGCGTGCATGTGTCGCGCGGCATTACCTCCCACGGTTTTGCGCTCAATGTCACAATGGATTTGCGGGATTTCAGCCTGATTGTGCCATGCGGCATTGCCGACAGAGCCGTAACTTCCCTAGAAGACGAAGCCGATGCGCTGATCACAATGGGGGAGGCCGCACAGGCTGTTGCGCGTAACTTCGGACGTGTGTTTGGGCAGCATGTACTGGCAGTGGAACGGCCTGAAGATGTACACCCCGATTTAGCGGGCTGGTAGCCCGGTGAAGCGCCTGACCGTGCCGCCCGGCATGCCCGATGAGGCTCACAGTGCATGGCGGGTAGCCTTGCGCCGCGCCGCACACCAGTTGGTTGACTCACCCGTAGTCTTCCATGATCCCTACGCCGTGCCGCTGCTTGGCTCCGACGGTGCCGAGGCACTGCGCCGCACGCCTGCTGCCCGCGGACGAACGAAGCCGCGGCAGTGGTCGGGGTCTCTGCGGGCGTTTGTGGTAGCGCGATCGCTCTATGCCGAGGCTTGCCTGGGCGCGGCTTACAGCCGGGGCACGCGGCAGTACTGCCTGCTGGGCGCGGGGCTCGACACATTTGCACTGCGTAACCCCTGGTCCAACTTGCATATATTTGAGCTGGACCAGCCTCCTGTGGGACAGTGGAAAGCAAAGCTGCTGCGCGAGGCCGGCTTCCATGCAAGATGTGAACATATCGAGGGCGACCTAGTGGACACTCCCTGGCCGCCGGGCAACATGGACCTGCGGCAACCTGCCTTGTTTGCGATGCTGGGTGTTGCGCCGTTTCTGCCGCCTGAGACGCTGCGCCTGGTGCTCGAGCGCATCCGGCGCTTCCCGCTCGGCAGTGCAGTCGTGTTTGACTACCGCCTGCCTCGCTCATCGCTCCGCATCGACGAGCAGCGCCAGTTCGACTCTCTGCAAGCACGCGCCACAGCCAAGGGTGAGCCTTTCAGCGCAGGCTGGACGCCGGAAGCACTGGCAGAAGTGCTGGGCAGCTACCCGCGGGTTGAAGACCTGGACTGCACAGCACTGAACGCACGCTACTTTGCCGCCCGGCCGGATGGATTGGCAATACGCGGGGCAGCCGCGCGGCTGGTGCTGGCCGTGGTGTAAGAGCAGGTGCGCTGAAATGCTTCTCGGCTTTCGAATAAAAGATGAAATGCATTAGCACTTGATAAGCGGCTTCAGTGCAAAGCGTTACAACAGCCATATCAATTGCAAAAAATCATCTACTAAAATCTCGGCAAATCGGATGAGCGTACGCAGGGTGCCGGTAGATAACTCTTTATGCTGGGGAATAGAGAAATTAGCTCGCTCACTCGGCTTGCTCATGACAAGGTGACTGCCCATGGTTCGGCATTTATGCTGTGTCTGCTGAAGGCAGACTTGAGACAAAAGAGCGGCCTTTCACGGCGGAACTTGCTTATTGCAACAATGGAAACATTGCTGATCGAGAGTGTAGAGCCTGCGCAGAACAGAAGACGTGGCGATGACTTCAAAGCTGTTGAGTTCCTGCAAGCAGATGATCCTGAAATCAAAGAAGCACGCGTGAATGAACTGACGCAGATGTTTAGAAGACAGATGCTGTCTTAGCGGAAATTCTTTGCTTGCAACAAGACTGCATTCTCTTTTAAGCACACGGTATGCTGGGCTTGCGTATGAGCGAGCAAACAGAAGTGCAGAACGAACAAAAGATGATCCAGGTGCAGCTGCCGGATGGAGCGCTGCGTGAAGTCCCGGCGGGCACAACCCCGCTGGAGATTGCGACCGGTATTTCGCCGAGGCTGGCAGCGGTAGTGGTCGTCGCGCGGGTGCGGCCTCTCCAGGTTGCAGCAGAAGCCGCCGAGCGCGACGCCGGCACCGAAGCCGGCGTGACCGAAGCAGCCATGTATGGCGCGGCGGACGGAACAGCAGAACGGCTGGTAGACCTGCGCGAGCCGCTGCTCGAAGATGTCGCGCTCTCTCTGCTCAAGGAGACCGACCCCGACGCGCTGCGTGTCCTGCGGCACTCCACAGCGCATGTGATGGCAACAGCCCTGCTTGAACTTTTCCCGGACACGAAGCTGGGCCACGGCCCGGCGACAGACGCGGGCTTCTTTTACGATGTGTACCGCGAGCAGCCGCTGACGCAGGATGACTTAAAACAGGTCGAAGCGCGCATGGCCGAGGTGGCCGCGCGCGATGCCGCGTTTGTGCGTATCTATGAGCCGCGCGAGCAGGGCCTCGCCGACTACGGGGCGCAGGGCGAGTTCATGAAGGTTCACTTCATTGAGCGCTTCACCAAACCCGGCGAGGCAATCTCACTCTACAAAAACGGCGGCTCCGGCAGTGCTGTAAATGGCGGCTTCACAGATTTCTGCCGTGGCCCGCACGTGCCCTCGACTGGTCGCGTCAAAGCCTTCCGGCTGCTCTCGCTCGCAGGCGCCTACTGGCTTGGCGACGAAAAAAACCCGCAGCTCCAGCGCATCTACGGCACAGCCTTCTTCACGCAGAAAGCAATGGACGAGCACTTCGCGCAGCTCGAAGAAATTGCCAAGCGCGACCACCGCGTACTCGGCAAGCAACTCGACCTATTTTCCATTCAGGAGATCGCCGGCGCAGGGCTCATCTTCTGGCATCCGAAAGGCGCAATCATCCGCAAGACGATGGAAGACTGGATGCGCGACGAGTGTATCCGGCGCGGCTACGAGCTGGTGTATACCCCGCACGTCGCCAAGGTAAACCTGTGGCAGACCAGCGGGCATGAAGGTTTCTACGCTGACAACATGTTCACGCCCATGAAGCTCGACGATGCGGACTACCGCATGAAGCCGATGAACTGCCCCTTCCACATCCTGATCTACAAAAACTCACCGAAGAGCTACCGCAACCTGCCGGTACGCTATGCGGAGCTGGGTAACGTATATCGCTATGAGCGCTCGGGCACCATGCACGGTCTGCTGCGGGTGCGCGGCTTTACGCAGGATGACGCCCACATCTTCTGCATGCCCTCGCAGATTGAAGATGAGGTGGTCGCGTGTATCGACTTCGCGCAGGCAGTGCTCACCACCTTCGGCTTCAGCGACTTTAAGGTCGAGCTTTCGACCTGGGACCCTAAAGACCGCGCGGCATGGGCCGGGTCAGATGAGAATTGGGAGCTGGCGACAGGCGCACTCGAACGGGCACTGAAGCGCAAGGGTATCGCGCACCAGACGATCCCCGGCGAAGCCGCGTTCTATGGACCTAAGATTGACATCAAGCTGGTCGATGTGCTCGGCCGCCTGTGGCAGCTGAGCACCGTTCAGTTCGACTTCAACCTGCCTGCGCGATTTGAGCTGGAGTACGTGGGCGAAGACGGCGAGCGGCACCAGCCGGTCATGGTGCACCGCGCGCTGTTCGGCTCCGTGGAGAGGTTTTTCGGGGTGCTTATCGAGCAGTTCGCGGGCGCGTTCCCATTATGGCTGGCACCCGTGCAGGTGGGCCTGGTGCCTATCGCAGAGCGGCACCTGCCGTATGCGCAGGAGGTCAAAGCACAGCTGCAACTCGCCGGGCTGCGCGTGGAGCTCGACGGTCGCAACGAGAAGATGAACGCAAAAATCCGCGAGCTTACGCTGCAAAAGGTGCCCTACGTGCTTGTAATGGGCGACAAGGAGGCTGAAGCGCACGCGGTCAGTGTCCGCACACGCGGCAAGGGCGATGGCGGGTCGATGCCGCTGGTAGAGTTCATTGCGCATGCCAAAGACTTGCTGGCGACACACTCCACGGAATTGTAGAACCATACGGATTTGCCGAAGATTTGGCAGCTTTTCGTAATTGCTAACGACTTGAACCGGAATCTACCGAGAGGTTTTCAGGTTGTCGTAGAGCTCCCCTGAAGGAGATGGCGTGTGGGCGGTCCACTATAATCAACTCCTAAAGAGGTGCTGCTGTGAGTCGCGTCCCTACGCCGCCCTGTCCACGCTTAAACCACCGCTTACTGTTTGTTCTTGCCTCAAGCGCAGTATCTGTCGCTCTCGTTGCATGCGGCAGCGGCAGCAGCACCACTGCACCTGCCCCGGCACCATCGAGCACGCCTGATTTTTCAAACACCGTCTTTATCGGCGATTCGTTAAGCGCAGGGTTTCAGAACGGCTCGCTGCTCGATACGCAGCAGCCGAACGGCTGGGCATCGCTGGTGGCGCAGCAGGCCAAAACTTCGATCACCCTGCCGCTGATCGCCGCACCCGGTGTACCCGCCGTAATGGAACTGGTAAGCGTAGGGCCTCCCCCGGTAACGAAGACAGCCTCCGGAGTCAGCTCCGGACGCGACAACCCATCGGCGCAACCTACGGATCTTGCCGTACCCGGTCACCATCTGCATGACCTCATCAATGCCGGGCCCACAGCTCTGCCCACAGCTTCGGAAGACATCATCACTACGCTCGTTCTCGGCTTCCCGCTTGGCAATTCCAACACACAGCTCGCGGAAGCGATTGCCCTCAAGCCGACCGTCCTGTTTGTCTGGATCGGCAGCAATGACGCCCTGGTAGCGGACGATACCGGTACACCGTCGTCGATGACGCCGATCGCCGCCTTCACTTCCGACTACACGCAGCTGATGTCTACTTTGCACAGCAGCACCTCAGCCCGGCTGATTGTGGCTAACCTGCCCGATGTTACTTCCATTCCCTACGTCACCCCTGCCGCCGTTATTCTCTCGGAAGTCGCAGCTGCAACGGGGCAGTCTGCAGCCCAGCTCGGTACCGAGCTGGGCCTGGCGACCGGGGACCTCGTCACGGCGCAGGGTATGACTGAGGTGCAAGCTGCGATGCAGGCTATTGCCGGCGGCAAAATGCCTACGTCGCTCGACGACGCCGGTGTGCTCACAGCGGCTGAAATACAGCAGGTGCAAACGCTTGAGAACCAGTACAACCAGGTGATCGCACAGCAAGCCGCTGCTGCCGGTGGAACACTGATCGACATGCACGCTTTTTTCCAGAATCTGGCAGCAGGCACAACGATCAACAGCTATAACGCGACTACAAGCTATCTGGGCGGGCTCTTCGGCCTCGACGGCATCCATCCGACAAATACCGGGTACGCGCTGGTAGCCAATCAATTTCTTGACACAATCAATGCAAACTTGAAGACAAGCTTTGCAGATATCAACGTCAGTACAGTGGCGAGCGCCGATCCGCTGTTCGGCCCCAATATCAAGCCGAGCGGTGCAATCACTCATATCTCAGCGGCAGCCGGTAAGCAGGCAGGACGATTCCTGCATACTGCAGGTAAGTAGAGAGTTTTCCATCGTCGTGAATTCTGACCATGAAGCGAAAGTTGAATAAAGAAAAGGCCGAATGAATATGAACCGGTTCGACAGAAAACTACAGCGACGTAGACGGATAATTGCTGTACCCATGCTGCTTGCCGGTGCGGTAGCTATTGCCCAGCAGCCGCTGCCGCATGCCCACATCTACCCGGAAGTCAGCGCGGCACAAAGCGATATTACCGCGGCGCTTAAAACCGCCAAACGCGAACATAAGCGTGTCCTGCTGGATTTCGGCGGTGACTGGTGCGGCGATTGCCAAGTGCTGAACGTGTATTACCACCAGCCGGAAAACCAAAGCCTGCTGAACGAGAATTTTGTGCTGGTGGATGTAAATATCGGCCACTTCGATCAGAACGTGGACTTGGCCAAGCACTACCGGATCGATGTGCACAATGGCGTACCGCAACTTGCTGTCCTTGACAAAAACGGCAAGCAGGTGTTCGAGCAGCATGGGGAGTTCCGCCAGATGCGCGACATGCAATCCTCCTCGGTACACGAGTTTTTGCAGAAGTGGAAGTAGGCTCGCCGGGCTTGCATCGAACGCATCAGGAGAACCGGACGATGGACAAGGTTGCCGTACAGGAAAACCAGGTTGTGCCCATGGACGCCATAGCGCCTGACGTACGCGGCCTGCGACTGGCATTTGTGAACGTGTTTGCAGTGACCCATGCCGATGGCAGCTGGACGCTGATCGACGCAGCCTTACCTGGAACCTCGGGAATGATCCGCCGCTGGGCTGAGAGCTCCCGTAGCGGACCTCCGAATGCCATCGTGCTGACGCATGGCCACTTCGACCACGTAAGCGCCGCGCCGACACTGGCTGAGGACTGGGACGTACCTGTATACGCGCATCCGCTGGAGTTTCCGTACCTGAGCGGCGAGCGCGAGTACCCGGCTCCGAACGCAGGCGCAGGCGGCGGTATGATGAGCCTGCTCTCGCCCCTGTATTCAAAAGGTCCGATCAACTTGAGCGGACGCCTGCAACCGCTCGCGCTGGGCGCAAGCACCTTGCTGCCCGGTTGGGAAGTACTGCATACGCCCGGGCATACACCCGGCCACTGCTCGCTGTACCGGGCCGTCGACCGCACGCTGCTGGTAGGCGATGCATTCTGCACTACCAAGCCGGAATCGTTTTTTGAGGCAGCCCTGCTGCAGCAGCCCGAGCTGCATGGGCCGCCGTCCTACTTCACCTCAGACTGGGCAGCGGCACAGACATCCGTTGAGCAGCTGGCTGCCATGGATGTAGCTGTAGTCGCCCCCGGCCACGGCAAACCACTTGCCGGGCCGGATTTAGGTGCGGAGCTGCGGCAATTGGCAACACGGTTCCGAGCGATTGCCGTACCGGAGAACCGGAAACCTAGGTAGCCGCTTTAGTGCATGGAAGCAATGCAGCGCTTGTAGCGGTACACTGGCGCAGGAAGCACACTCTCGTGCGGGCCTATAGCTCAATTGGTTAGAGCAGCGGACTCATAATCCGTTGGTTCCAGGTTCAAGTCCTGGTGGGCCCACCACTTCCTGCCTTTCCGCAAGGCTTGCTATGTCTATCACAGGCCGACCACATTTCTCGCACTGCTCGGCACCATTGAAGTTGAAGCTCCTCCAGCGGCATCGTTCATGCTTTGGGAGGAGTTCTGCCCACGACTATACTGCCGCGGGGAGTAACCCATAACCCGTTTGAAAGCTTTGCTGAAAGCGCTCTCAGATTGGTAACCCAGAGAAAGCGCGATCGTGGAAACGGCATCGTCAGTATTCCTTAGCCTGTCCCCGGCCAGCAGCATTCGCCAGCGCGTCAGGTACTCCATGGGCGATGTCCCAACCGATGCTTTGAACTTCAGGGCAAAGATCGACCGCGACATGCCGGCTCGTTCCGCCAGCTCCTGCAACGTCCACGCATGCGCCGGATCACCATGCATCGAGGCTATTGCCGCGTTCATCTGCTTGTTCGCTAAAGCGAAAAGCCATCCGACGCCACCTCTTAGCCCATCTTCAAGGTGCAGGCGCAAAGCCTGAACCAGCAACATGTAGGCAAGTTGTTGCACCACCAGAACAGAACCCGGCCGTTCCTCATGAATCTCTTGCTGCATACGATCCAGAGACCAGCGCAAGTCCGCCTTATCAGATTCTGAGCGAATATGAACAATGGGCGGGAGTACTGCCAGGAGCATGCCAGCATGGCTGCCCGTAAGGGCAAAATGCCCACCTGCGATGAAGCAACTGCCGCCTCCATTGAGGGTAGCAACGCTCCCGTTTCGCGCCATGCCATACAACGTGAGTGCGTCCGTGGGAGTCACCGTCAGATCGGTTGCCAAACGAAAGGGAAGTCCTCGCGGCAGCAGAAAGCAATCGCCGGCCTTCAAGTGCACCGCATCGGGAACACCCTCCACCGCCAGCCGGCACTCCCCGGATACCAGGACGTAGCACTTAATGCCATCATGTCGGCTGAATTGAATACACAGTTCTCCACCTATATCGAAGCCGCCGCACATATAGCTTCGAGGCTTCAGAAGTGAAAGCACATCTGAAAGAGGGTCCATGTATCTATCTCCCACATCAAATTTCAGACGAATGAACCAGTATTACGGACTTGGCAGCATAGATCGTAGCGTATCTATCACTTATCGTCATAGCAAGGAAAGCCTTTCTGGATAGCAGGGAGATCGATTGTATCGGCGACTCCAGGCCGACCCGCACGATCCTGCCTCGGCTGCCTCTGCCCTGTCGCGAGACCGTGGAACGGGCGTTGAGTAGCTCTTGCGGTTATCTGCCCACAAGCGGGTTAACGGATTGCGGCCTTCAATTGCTGTTCCAGGGCTATGTTGTACATGAAAAAGGAGAATCATCATGCGTGTTTTCGTCACCGGCGCTACCGGATTTATCGGTTCAGCCATTGTTCCGGAACTCATCAATGCGGGCCATCAAGTACTCGGACTGACGCGCTCGGATGCAGGCGCCCAGTCTCTCATTGCCGCTGGAGCCGAGGCGCATCGCGGGGATCTCGAAGATTTAGAGAGTTTGCGCAGCGGAGCGGCCCAATCGGACGGCGTGATCCACTGTGCCTTCGATCACGACTTCTCGAACTTCGTGGCGAATTGCGAGAAGGACAGGCGGGCCATCGAAGCTCTCGGCTCCGCGCTTGTCGGCTCTGACCGCCCCTTGGTCATCACCTCCGGGACCGGGATGGGGAACACTGTGCCCGGTCAACCCGCGACCGAAGACGTCTTCAATCCCGACTACCCAAACCCCCGTAAAGCTTCGGAGCTGGCTGGTATTTCCGTGGCGAAGCGTGGTGTAAATGTGTCGGTCGCGCGGCTTCCCCAGGTCCACGACCCGGTCAAGCAGGGCCTCATCACTCCCTTGGTTCAAATAGCCCGTGAGAAGGGAGTTTCAGCATACGTGGGTGACGGACGCAACCGCTGGCCGGCGGCACACGTTAGCGATGTCGCCCGTCTCTATAGACTGGCGTTCGAGAAGCGGGAAGCCGGTAGCAGGTACAACGCGGTCGCTGAAGAGGGAATAGCCGTCCGGGACATCGCTGAAGTTATCGGTCGAGGCCTCAAGGTGCCCGCGGTTAGCGTGTCTTCGGAGGAAGCAGCAGTCCGTTTCGGATGGCTCAGTGCCTTCATGGGTCTCGACCTGCCGGCGTCAAGCGCGCAAACGCAGGAACGGCTGGGATGGCATCCGACCGGGCCCGGATTGATTGCCGATCTCGAACAAATGCGTTACTTCCAGGCCTGAACAGATCGCGTACCTGCGGCGCCTCTGCGTCGCAGGTACTTGGGAAACGAGAAGAGTTCCACATCGTTACTGGCTCGTACCGATCGCAAGGCCAGCAGGAACACTGTCGGAATGGAAAAGCCGACTATTTGGAACTTGCCCAGTGCAAGCCCCAGTGCAAGCTCCAGTGCAAGCCCAGACACCTGCAACATAAAAGCAAACTGACTCGAATAGGGATAGAAGCTAACTCTGCCGCTAACTTCTTGGCATCGTACCGGTGTGCATTGTTACAACAGCTTAAAGTTCAGATAAGAACTGGAGCTATGCACTCGCGTCCCGCATGGCTTGGGGGAACTATTTCGTTGCCGGGAGCAAACCCTTGAATCATGTTTCCAATAACCAGCCAGACAAGCACGCTGAACGGCCGCACAACATTCCACGCTTCTTTGTAGAGCACCACGCCATTGCTTGGCTCTTGATAGTGCTCATTGTCGCTTGCGGCATATTTGCCTACATCATTACACCTAAGTTGAAAGACCCGAAAACCTCCGCACGCGAAGCCATGATTGTCGTGGAGTGGCCCGGTGCGAGCGCAACAGATGTTGAAGCGCTGCTCACCAAGCGGATCGAGGGTGTCGTCGCCCAGAACGCCATGGTCAGCGAAATACGCTCTGCATCCCGCCCCGGAGAAGCAATCGTCAATCTGGTGCTCGATGAGTTCCACGTCAAGGACACCGCGAAAGAGTTTGACGATATCGGCGTCAAGCTGGCCCAGGTTGGGGACCTGCCGGAAGGCGTCGGTCCTATACAGTATTTCAACGACTATGGAGACACGGCAACGCTGATGCTCACGGTCGCTAGCCCGCCTGTGTCCGATGCGGAGATCAACCGCCTCGCGCAGGAGGTGCTGCCGACCATTGAAGTCGCCAGGCGAAGCGCGGGCGACCCGAAAAATGCTGTATCGATCGTCTTCTGCTTTCCTCATGGCCTTGACGCAACCGATCTTACGGATAGTGTCGAGCAACTCTCCGGCGACCTGCTCAGCAAAAAGCTGCTTCTCTCGGCTCACGTACTGCCGGCATCGGGCGCCGTTGTACTCGACGGCATTTCCGGCAGCAACGATAAGGAGCTCAGCGCTGCAATCGCAGAGTTTTCAGTTCATCGAGTCGGTACCGGTGAGCTGCATCCTGACATCTGGCCCCCTGTAGTGATCCGCGATCCGAGCGAGCTTGCATCGCGGCTTCGTAAACTCAGCCCCGGCAAATACACCTTCCACGAACTCGACGAATTCAGCGACACCATCGCTCGTAGTTTGCAAAAGGTCCAGGAAGTTACAAAGGTT
>CAXSHS010000002.1:0-68891 GCA_964237325.1 uncultured Acidobacteriaceae bacterium
ACGTTAGGCTGGAAGCTACGGGTTGCATCCTGCACAGGAGCAGCACTGGAGCGTTCCCAATGAGTATTCCGATACAAAGTTTTGCCGGGAAGGTGACTTTTCTCGAGCTTGCCGCCAAAAAGCGTGCGGGTACGCCCATTACTGCCCTAACTGCCTATGACTATCCAAGCGCCCGGGTTGTGGATGAGGCGGGCATCGACTTAATCCTGGTGGGCGACTCACTAGGCATGGTTGTGCTTGGCTATGATTCCACTCTGCCGGTGACACTTGACGACATGCTGCACCACACCCGCGCGGTGCGCCGCGGGGTGCAGCGCGCGCTGTTGGTGGCCGACATGCCTTTCGGCACCTACCAGGCAGATGAAGCTGAAGGGGTACGCAACGCAATTTGCTTTTTGAAGGCCGGTGCGGAGGCGGTCAAAATTGAGGGCACACGCCCGGGGCTGATGCGGCGGCTGGTAGAAGCTGAAATCCCCGTAGTGGCGCATCTTGGCCTGGTGCCCCAGGGTATACACCGCATGGGCGGCTACCGGGTGCAGGCTCGCACGCTTGATGGAGCCCAGGCATTGCTGGCTGACGCGCTTACCATGGAAGCTGCCGGTGCGGCACTGGTGGTGCTCGAAGGCGTGCCCCAAGAAGTAGCCGCGCCTGTAAGCCGGGCGCTCGGCGTGCCGGTGATCGGCATCGGCGCGGGAAGAGGCTGCGATGGGCAAATTTTAGTACTGCACGACATGCTGGGGCTGACCTTTGCACCTGCTGCGAAATTTGTGCGCAGGTATGCCGATCTAGGTTCCATGATGAAAGAAGCGGTGCAGCAGTATGCCGAAGATGTGCGGGAGCAGGAATTTCCGGTGGATGGGGAGAGTTACCACCTGTCGGAAGACGTGAAAACCGCCTGGGAAAACTCCTTGAAGTAGTTTTAATACGCCACGAAGCGGCCCCGAGCCGCGCAGGCGATTTTCAGGTGTTCAATGCAATTGGCAACCACAATCGCCGAAGTACGGGCTTTTCGCCGAAACTGTGCAGGACCGGTCGGCTTTGTGCCGACCATGGGCGCGTTGCACGCAGGCCATCTATCGCTTGTGCAGGCCGCCTGCAGTGCAAACGGGAGTGTAGTGGCATCCATCTTCGTAAACCCTACACAATTTGGACTGAATGAAGATTTTTCGAAGTACCCTCGCACCTTTGAGGCCGACCGGATGCTACTGGAGCAAGGTGGGGTTGACCTGCTATTCGCGCCCGAACCGATAGAAATGTACCCGGCAGGTGCGTCAACGACCATTGACGTAGGTCCGGTGGCAACCCGGCTCGATGGTGCCTCGCGTCCGGGGCACTTTACCGGTGTGGCAACGGTGGTGGCCAAGCTGTTCAGCATTGCCCAGCCGAACCGCGCGTACTTTGGGCAGAAAGACGCTGCACAAGTCGCGGTGCTGCGCCAGATGGTGCGCGATCTGTCCCTGCCGGTTGAGCTGGTGGTGTGTCCCACGGTACGCGAGCTGGATGGGCTTGCCATGTCCTCGCGCAACCGGTACCTGTCTCCCGCCGAACGGCAAAGGGCACCGGTATTGTCGCACGCGCTGTTTGCGGCACAGGAATCGTTGGTACAAGGCATGGACGACACAGAAGTACTGCTCGAGACAGCGCGGGCGGTGCTACGGCGCGAGCCTGAGTTTCGCCCGGACTACTTGGCGCTGGTGGACCCTGACACGCTTTTGCCTGTCAAAGCCCTTATGGCTAACAAACCGGCACTGCTGGCGATTGCCGGGTGGGTCGGCGCAACGAGGCTAATTGATAACCTGCTTATGCACCATACCTTGTCATGATTCGCCCGGACAGCTTTCCGCGCTCATGTTGTTGACAACCGGGCGGCGCTCGCCTAAGCTCCGTGCAAACACCGACGCTGCACTGAGAGGCATTCATGCTCCGCTCATCCTTCCTGATTATGACTCTTATAACAATGATGGGCTTAATGCCGAGCGCTTTCGGCCAGATACCCACACCGACGTTGTCCTCGCAATCCAGCGGCACCATAAATCGTCTCCAGGCGATTAGCCCTGTCAATAGCGAGGTTGTCTGGGCTAGCGGCGTCGGCGGAACGTATGTGAAGACGAACGATGGCGGAGCGACCTGGAAGGTCGGCGTGGTACCCGGTGCGGAAACGCTACAGTTTCGGGACGTACAAGGGGTAAGCGAGAACGTTGCGTATCTTCTATCTGCCGGTACGGGTACCGATTCGCGCATTTACAAGACAGAAAACGGCGGCGTGTCGTGGACGATGGAGTTTCAGAACCAGGACCCAAACGCTTTCTACGATTGCTTTGCCTTCTGGACGCCGAATCGAGGCATCACGACCAGCGACTCAGTCAACGGCCGTTTTCCGGCGATTCGTACGCTTGACGGACAGACGTGGTCGGACATCGGCGACCATCTGCCAGTCGCACTTGCCGGAGAAGCTTCGTTTGCTGCCAGCGGCACATGCGTGGCGACGCAAGGCAGTAGCCACGCCTGGATTGCAACCGGGGGCTCCGCGACCGCTCGCATCCTGGCCACTACGGATGGAGGAAACAGCTGGGCTGCGTATCCGACCCCTATTGTGCAGGGAACTCCAACCTCCGGAGTGATCAGTGTGGATTTTCGCGACGGCAGCAACGGCATCCTGGGTGGGGGAGAGCTGCTTACCCCGACAGCATCGGCGGACACGGTGGCGCGCTCCCATGATGGCGGCAAGACCTGGCTGCTGACCGGCCGAACCCCGTTCCCGGGAGCAGTGTACGGGTTGAGCTATGTGCGGCAAGTTGGAGGCTTGAACCCTTATAACGAAGTGGGAAAGCAAAGTCTTGAAAGAAGCGGCGATGGTGTCAGTGTGGGTTCCTCAACGTTTGTAGTGGCTACCGGTCCAAGCGGCGCTGCATGGACACCCGATGAAGGAGATACGTGGTTCCCGCTTCCCGGCCTTTCCAATTACTGGGCGGTGGCGTTTGCAAGTCCGTCGGCAGGCTGGCTCGTTGGAACCGGGGGTAGAATCGTGAAAATCTCATTCTGATGGATCGTGCGATCTTTTACGGATAAGAGACGGATGGGATATCCTCGGCCCGGAAATACACGCATTGCCGGCCAGCAAAAATCGTAGCGGTCGCTCCGCAGCCTTGCGTATACCGATGCGCGGCGTCACTGTAACCGGTCCAGGCACATAGCCGTCTTCAGCCTCAGCCAACAGCAGCTCGCCTGCGGGGTCCAAAAGGTCTGAGCCATTGAACCCGGCGCGCGTAATGCCGAGTGCCTGGCACAGCCGTCCAGGGCCGCTGGTCAGCAACTTTGGCGCGGCACCTTCGCCGAGCGCGCGCAGAGCAGCCATGGCGGCAAGCCCGGCCACCGGCTCCAGCGCGCGCAGCAGCACGCAGCCGGCTTGGCCCTCCGGCTCGCAAGCCACGTTCAGGCAGGCGTGCATGCCATAGATGAGGTACACATAGGCATAACCGGGTGGACCGAACAAGACGCTATTGCGCGCGGTACAGCCTGCCGCAGCGTGGGCTGCAGGGTCGTCCGTGCCGAAGTAGGCTTCTGTTTCTACGATGCGCCCTGCAAGCCACTCGCCCTGCCACCGGCGTAGCAGCAGCTTGCCCAGCAAGTCGCGGGCTACTGCATCCGGTGCGGCGAGCAGAGTATCGCGTGCGATAAGCCGGCATTCGGTAAGGCCGTTCATGTGTTTGTATGCGGCAAGGCGAGCAGCTTTCGATACTTTACAGAGCGCTCCACCTCCGCAAACCCGGCTACTTTGTGTGCTGCCTGCGCGCCCGTGTTTTCAAGTAAGCAATCTGAAGCCAACTCCGAGTAGCCTCGCTCCAATGCCCATGCTCCTACGGCTCGCACCAGAGCCGCCCCGAAGCCTTGACCGCGAGAACCGGGCTCTACAAACCAGCCTTCCAGAAAAGCAATGGGGCTTGTGTCACAGCCGTCGGCGTAGGCACGTTCTCCTGCTTCTGCAAAGCTTCTAAGCGCGACTTCCGGTAGTACCTGCGCAACGAACACGACTGCATCGGCACGCGCAAGCCAAGTGTCGGCATCCTCCTCAGTTTGGACATTCGACAAGCCCAGCCAAAGCGCATCACGCATACGAAGCCACTCGGCGCGATCCGTCTTCTCATAGCGCCGAATTGTTACCATGCTCAACCCAAGGCCTGTACGACAGCCAGCACTTCCTCTGCATGGCCCTCCGGCTTGACCTTGGCCCATACTTTCGCGAGGGTGCCGTCCGGTGCGATCAGGTACGTGGAGCGTTCAATGCCCATCACCTTTTTACCGTACATGTTTTTTTCCTTCAGCACGCCGAACAGGTTGCACACCTCCGCGTCCACATCCGCCAGCAGGGTATAGGGTAGCCGGTACTTGGCACGGAACTTTGCCTGTGCCTTCGGAGTGTCGCGCGAGATGCCGAGTACAACTACGCCCGCCTCTTCCAGCTGGGCAAAGGTGTCGCGAAAGCCGCATGCCTCAAGAGTGCAGCCGGGCGTATCAGCTCTGGGGTAGAAGAACAGTACAACCGGTGTGCCGCGGAACTCCTCGAGCGAGCGCGTAGCCTCCGAATCGTCCTGAAGCGTGAAATTAGGAACGGGTGCATGCAGTTCTACCGTTTGAAACGCCATATGGAGGCCCCTGCGCCTGCCGGCGCTCATCTTCCATCATCGCATCGTACAAGTAGCATGTACCAGCCGCACTCACTGGTATGTTGTGCGGCTCAGCCGGCGGCCGATGCGCAAACGTGAGGCAGGACTCTGCCTGTTTCTGTAAGGAAGTCGGCTTCAGTCGCCCGGTCGGTTTTCGCTGACAGCTTGCTTTACCGTAAAGCCCTGATCTTCAATAGCGATGCGGATAGCCTCTTCGCTAGAGCTCTGCGCAAGCACCTTGGCTCTTCCCACCTCGACGCCGTAAACCCGGACACCCTGTACATCTCCAAGCGCGTGTGTAATGCGTTCGATGCACTCGCGACCGTGCATTCCGTCGATGCTGATGATTTGTGATTGAAATGCTGACATGGAACACCTCACCGCCATGTATCGGCAGAAACACCGTTTGCCGTTAGGAGAATTCACCGGATGTGGAACGAAAGTACTCAGCAAGGCTAGATTCCGGCTTGCTCAACAGCTTCGATCATGAAGTGTCGGCTCATTGCGAACCGGCCATGAGTCCGTACTCTGCGGTTAAAGCAAGGTGGCACTACTCCGGAATTACATAGAGGAAATATCCCGGATTTGATCTTTTTCGCACACTCGGGTGAGTTCCTGAAGAACTCTATTCAAGGGGTGACAGGAAGCCCTCAGTACTATCTATGTTCGCCAAGCTACATTCGGCATCTAACTCATTTCAGTACCACTTAAATTTTCCAGGTGGCCGCAGAAGAACTCAGCTTTTAGTTGCTGATCCGCTTTCGGGCGGGAGGTGCAAAATGTCCTGCCCGCCAGTAGAGACCTTCGATCCCAAAGACTTTCTGGCAAATGCCGGCACAGGCCGCAGAATCGTTCATGTGAAGGCGAAGGGAGTCTTATTTTCGCAAGGGCAGAATGCGGATTCTGTGTTCTTCATACAAAAAGGCCGTGCAAAGCTTGCTGTTGTCTCGCAAGGCGGCAAAGAAGCAACCATTACCCTGCTTAACGTCGGCGATTTCGTCGGGGAAGAATCAGTCGGCCCTATTGCAGGGGTACGGCCGGCAACAGCTACGGCGCTTACCGGCTGTACTGTCCTTAAAATACAAAGAAATGAAATGATGCGTGTTCTTCACGAAGAACACGCATTTTCTGATTTTTTCCTAAAATTTCTTTTGATTCGCAGCATGCGGATGCAAGCCGACCTGGTGGATCAACTATTCAATTCCAGTGAAAAACGATTGGCAAGACTCCTGCTTTTAATGGCTGACGCCGGAAAGCCGGGCCAGTCGGAGATGTTGATACCGAAAGTCTCTCAGGAAACTCTGGCAGAAATGATTGGAACCACCCGGTCTCGAGTCAGCTTTTTTATGAACCGCTTTCGCGAGCATGGTTATATCGAATACAAAGGCCACATTCAGGTGAATACGTCCTTGCTCAATGTCATGCTGGACGACAAGACGTCGGAAGATAACGCTCAAAACCATACCTACTGACCACTTCGAAAAGTGACTCCAGGTCGGCCAAGTGTGTTAGCGAAGTTGTAGCAGGGATTCAGGACAGGAGGCCACCAAGCAGCAAAGGCGGCGCTCTCCTTGCCCAGGTGGATTGAAGCCGGATTCAAGCTGGACTAACTGAAAGGAGTTTTGCGACGAGCCGTTTTATATTGCATCGCATGCGCTTTTCCGGCAGCCTGCCTGAGCGTCCAAACTATTCCTCAGCGCGTCCAATGATGGGACACCGATGAGCAAGCTGAGCAAGCGTACCTGTATAAACCTTTTTGCCTCCCTGGCGCTGGTGCCGGCCTTGGCCTCCGCCCAGTACGTGGGTAAGGTTGAGCAGGGTGCCTTGAAAAAGCCCGTGCTACGCGCCACTGCCGTGTATGAGTACACCGGCTCCATGACCAAACCCAATGCCAGCCGGCTGGTGCCGGTGGTGGTATGGGATGGTGAGCGCTATGAGCCGGGCGGCCTCTACCTGGCGAAGCCCGAGCCGCTCGCCGTAGCTCCCGGAACACAGTACCTGCTACAGCAAAGCGGCGTACCAGCCGGTATTTTCGACATTTCATCCGCCGGCCAATCCACCAATGCGCAGGGCAGCTTCTGGGTAGGGTTGGGACGGGTACGTCCGGAAGCGCCTCCGCCCCCTCCGGCAAAGCTCAAAACCTCAAAGACGCTGCCGGTGCTTACGGGCGGCTCCGGGAAGGGCAAGGCAGAGAAAGTAGATGACGGCAACGGCCCAGTGTTGCACCGCAAAGCCGGGAGCGAAGAAGACCCGGTGCCGGGCGGTGCAAGCTCCGGGAGCGGCACAGCGGATAAGACTACCGGCACCACGTCCAGTTCTGCCCCCAGTGTTGAACCGGACCGGCCCACCCTTCACCGCCGCGACCCTCAAACTGCCGGCGGTGGGAGCGGGTCTACAGAAGCTTCCTCCGGCAGCAGCAGTCCCGCACCCGACCCGGACCGGCCTACCCTCCACCGCAAGGACACTGCAAACGGCGCAGACACCCCGAGCGCGCCGGACCCAGACCGCCCCACGCTACACCGCCACGACGACAGCACAGTAGCTACTACCACCGCACCGGACCCGGACCGGCCGCACCTGCGCTATGGCGCAGTGCAGGAGGGGACGCGGGTGCTGCCGACGGAGTTGAAAGACATCGCCGGAAGCGCGCCGTCTGCTCCGGGCTCGGCGAGTACTCCATCAACGCCGGTCAAGATCGGGCAGGTCGTGGCTATCTCCGACACGGAGTTTGACGACGCCCACCCATTTGCCTACACATGGCCCAGCCCCGCCGCGCAAACTGCAGCGCAGGCGGCGATGCATGGGCTGGCGCTTACAGCGTTGAACAAGGCAGCCCAGGCGACGTTTGGACCGGCGGCGCAAAGCGATGCAGCACTGCGCAAGGCTGCTGCCGCAGCCGGTGCCGGCTTTGGGCCGGGTACAAAGGCCGCTCGCAATCGCACAACGAACCCGACTGCCGTCAACCCGTCGGCAGATCCATTGGTAGATCCTCAGTTTCAGGCCTACGAATTGAGTTCCGGCGGCGGTACGACCTACGTCTACACCGCGCATACCGCACCTACAGGGCACGACCGCCGGTATGTGACCGTAATTGCCCAGTCCGACTTCTACGGCAAGCCGCAGGTAGCGTTTTCACAGACTACGCGGGGCGATACGCTGACCGAGACCCCGGCACTGCACCTGATCGATGCTGCGGACGTGACCGGCAATCATCGCGCAGAGCTGCTGTTTGACGAGCAAATTATGGAACCTACGCTCGCTTCCGCCCGAGGCCCTGTTCCCTCCGGCAGAAACTTTGCTTTGTTCAGCGTGGCCGGTGGTCAAGCGACAGAGGTATACACCAGCTGGAGCCCAAACGCGGCACAATAGTCAGCGCTTATCGCTTGAGTGCCGAGGCGGGCAGCACCGGGTTCCATGGAACGGGCGAAGCCAGCACCATGGATGTGTTCGTTGCTACATATGGTGTGAGCGAATCGATGACCGCTTCCAGGTGCGGCAGGTCACGCACGGCTACTTGCAGGATGTAGCTTTCAGCCCCGGTCACGCGATGGCATTCGCGCACTTCAGGTACACGCTGGGCCAGGCCGTTGAAGTGCGGCAGCCGGTCGCCCGGCACGGTGATCTTGATGAAAGCTCGCAGCGGCAGCCCGACCCTCGCAGGGTCTACAACGGCCATGTAGCGCTGGATGATCGCAGCATCCTCCAGCCGCCGAACGCGTTCAGTAGCAGCGGGTGTGGAGAGACCGACCCGGCGGCCCAGTTCCGCAAACGGCAGCCGCGCGTTAGCCTGCAGTTCCGCAAGAATTTTATGGTCGATGGAGTCGAGAAGCGGATCGGGCGTGAGGGACATAAGCTACCTGAGTGTGGTCGAAAGTCAAAGTTAAGTTTCTACCAAGATCGTAATGTAGAACTTTTTAAAGACCTGCAAATCTGCATGTGCTGAATCGCTAAAGCCTTCTAAGCTTGAAGTATGACCACTGCCCACGCCGCCGCGGTACTTCCCCCACCACGGGTATCTCGCATCGCCTGCCCGGCGCAACGCCGGCTCGCTGCATTGGGTGAGGCCATTGGTAATACGCCCATGTTCGTGATCACTTACCGCTACAGGGGGCGCATCGGCACGGTCCATGCCAAGGCCGAGCATATGAACCTGACCGGCTCCATCAAGGACCGCATGGCGCTCCATGTGCTACGCACCGCCTATGCTACAGGCCTGCTGCACGGGGGCGACACCCTGGCTGAGGCCACAAGCGGCAACGCCGGTATCGCTTTTGCTGCGCTGGGTCGTGCACTGGGTCACCCGGTGCACATCTGCATGCCTGACTGGATGAGCCAGGAGCGACGCGATCTGCTGCGCTCCTATGGTGCTGAGATTTGCCTGGTCACGCGGGAGCAGGGCGGCTTTTTAGGATCAATTCGCATGACACAGGAAATGGCAGCCGCACAGCACGGTGTGTTTCTGCCGCGCCAGTTTGAAAATGCCGCCAATGTGGATGCTCACCGGCTGGGCACCGCGCCGGAGCTGCTGGCACAGCTTGCCGCCTGCGATCTGGAGCCGGATGCATTTGTGGCGGGGGTAGGCACGGGCGGCACAGTAATGGGAGTAGGCCGAGCTTTTCGTGCAGCGGCTCCTAAAATGGAGGTGTGGGCGGTAGAACCGATGGAGTCTCCCACACTCAGCACAGGCTATAAGGTCGGCTCACACCGCATTCAAGGTGTGTCTGACGAGTTCATTCCAGACATTGTGAAACTGCCGGAACTTGACGGCGTACTTGCTGTTTCCGACGGGGACTCCATCCTGATGGCGTGCAAACTCGCTTCCACGCTGGGGCTTGGTTTAGGAATTTCTTCAGGCTGCAACTTCCTGGCGGCTGTAATGGCCGGCGTTCGCCTCAGTGCCGGTGCGGTGGTTGCGACCGTATTCCCAGATGACAATAAGAAGTACCTGAGTACGGCCCTGCTGCGACAGGAGCCGCTCAAAGACGGCCAGCTCACTCCTGAGATTGAGCTGCTGGACCTTGACGTACTACCCCGCCCAAATCTTCAGTCCAATTGAGTACTTACACCGGCTACCGGCCGAAATACTGCACGTGCGCATAGGTGCCGAGGCGCGGGTTGTAGGCAAGGTACCAGCCTGGGTCCTGTGGATCGTCATACAGGGTAACGTCATCCGAGTTCCACTGCCAATCGTTGACGTAGCCTAGGTCATACGGCGCTACTCCGAAATAGAAACCGTTGAAGAAGAACCGGTTCGGGCCGCCGCCGCCCAGACGATAGATGTAACTGGGACCAAAATTGCCCGGAAATCGTCCTCGATCAAAGGGATGATCCAGGTGGTAGTGAGCATCACCGCCACTGTGGCCTATCCATTGACCATTGTCATGGACGTGCGGCGTGTCAGGATGGCCCTGGAAATCATTGAAGTGGCGATCGTCGCCGCCTTGTCTGCCCTGACTGCCACCGAAGTTCTGATTGCCGTGATTTTCAGGCCCGTGCTGAGGAATGTAACCGCCGCCTACATGGCCGCCCCGGTCGCTACCGCCCTCGTGTCCACCGCCGCCATGATCCCCACCGCCGCCGCCGTGCTGCGCCAGGGCTACGCTGGAGCCAAGTACAAACGCGAAGAATACTCCTGCAATCCTTGTCATCGTTCTCCTCAAAACACTCACTAGGATGCGTAGGAGCTTTTTACAAACTGATTCCGTACGGCATTAGTTATCAAAGCTTCAGGCCGTCTGTACCCCTGCACTGCGGTAGATCTGCATCATCAGTTCCATGTCGCGCAGACCTTCTTCGCCGCTCATTTTCACCGGCTTGTTATTCGTGATGCAGTCGGCGAAGTAGTCTGCTTGTATGGTGAATTGCTGCGGATCATGGATGGGCTCCGGCATGTCGATCGGCTGGTGCTTGCCGTCCGCCCCGGTGGTAAAGCCAGTCATGTGGATACCCTGATAGCCGAATGCGGGCGACAGTTCGATCATGCCTTTCGATCCATGGACGCGATAAAACCCGTCCATCTCCGCACCGTATGTAGTGGCGCAGCTGGCGACGATGCCTGAGGGGAAGCGCATGGACCAGCCTACGTTCTCCTCCACCTCATTGAAGCGCCCGTCCTTGTCGATGACTGAGCTATAAGCCGAAAGTACTTGCGGCTCTTCGCCGGTCAGGTAGCGCGCGGCATTTAGTGAGTAGATGCCGACGTCCATCAGCGGACCCCCGCCTGCCAGTTTTTTATCAAGCCGCCACTCACCTGCTGGGATATTAAAGCCGTGGCCGCTTTCAATGGCCTGTACTTGGCCGAGCGCGCCCGAGCGGATCAGCTCAATAGCCTTTAGGTTGACCGGCTCCAATTGGCAGCGATAGGCGATCATCAGCTTCTTGTTCGCTGCGGCACAGGCAGCGATCATCGCGCGCGAGTCGGCGACTGTGGTGGCCATGGGTTTTTCGCATAGCACATGCTTGCCGGCTTTGGCGGCGCGGATAGTGAATTCGGCATGCTGACTGTTGGGCAGGCCGATGTAAACTGCGTCGATAGCCGGGTTATCGCGCATGCGGTTGTACTGCTCATAACTGTAAACAGAGGTAGCCGGGATGTTGTACTGGGCCGCCAGCTTTTGCGCTTTCTCGGGCGTGCCGCTTACCAGTCCTGTGATCCGTCCATGCTGGGACCGGAGTACTCCGGGTATGAAATGATCGACCGAAATGCGCCCAAGTCCGACGATGCAGTAGCCGATCTTTTTACCGTCGGCCGGCTGCGCCTGCAGCATGCGAGGCGCAAGGGAAGCTACGCCGGCAAAGCCGGCAAGCTTTGTAAAATTACGACGCGAAAGAGGCATGTTAAAGCTCCTGAAAATGCGGCACGACTCGTTGCATGCGATGCGTTCAAGCTGTAAGTGAATCCAAAAAGGGTAATTTGTCTACCTTGAACCGGCTTTGCTGATGAACGGCTCTGCCAAAAGGTTTGGCACTACATTCAAGATGGGCTCCGAAAGCGTGCGTTTGTATTGAAACCGGTAGGGCTGCGTGCGGTTGCCGGTTTCCATGCGGTCATTCCAATCGAGGCGGTAGGCTACGGCAGCGGCATCCTGCGGGAAGTGTTCATACGTGCTGTAGGGGTACTTCGTCATTTCATGGAAGGGCAGTTCGGCGACGGTAAAAGGCAGGGCTTCGTAGAAGTCCATGTCCTTGACAAAGCCGTCTGCATAGAAGAAGTAATCACGCTTCCAGCCTGTAGGGAGCGGCGGCAGGCTGCTCTCATCGAATTCGGCATCAATGTCTTCGCCCGAGCCGAAGATGACGTTGTAATTGTCGCGACTGGAGAGCAGCGGCGTGACATCGCCGTAGCGGGTATAGGCACCGCGCTGCCAGCCGAAGGGGCCGGTCAGGCTGATGTTCTGGTAATCGTAGGTTAGATCGCCGGGAGTTTTGCCGTCGACCTGCTCCGGGTAGCCGCGAAAGGCAAGGGTAGCCTGATGCAGCGGCAGCTCTGTCTGCCGGATGGTTTTGTCCTGTGCCGGGGCATTGTCCACCAGAATCTGGTCCCAGTAAATCTGCAGGTTCGTCGTCATACGGATGCGGCGGGCACCGGGGGGAAGTTTGCCCGTGAGATCGACAACGATGGTACGCGGCAGGCCTGCGGGAAAGCCCATGTCGGCGAGAATGGGTTTCCATTGGCCGTTCGGCAGCTGGGCTTCAACGCTGGGAGAGTGCGGGGTGAGACCTGCTTGCCAGGCTGCGTACATGGAGGAAGCGGAGAAATACTCAATGTAGCCGGAGAGGAAAAGACGGACCGAGTCGGTGCGGTTGAGAGAGCCCAGGTCAAGCGTAAGGGTGTGAGGGGTAGCGAAACCCGCATAGGAGAGGTTTGTAAAGTCGCGGAGATAGTGATGGTCGCGTGCGGACAGGGTCGGAAGAGCATTGTTACCGTGGTCGTCCCACGCGGCGGCAGGCAAGTGGGCATGCGCCGAGGCAAGAACCGGTTTCCCGGAGGCGAAGGGCGGTTCGCTTAAGAACTTCTCATCGGGGTAAACCTCAGTGCCGGACGGATGATCAACGGCGACCATGCGGAGTTGATCGACGTAGTTGATCTCTTCCATGGGCTCGCCGAAGCGGACGCTCAGGTTGCCGTTGCGAGCTTTCAGAAGGTGGCCGTCAATTTTGGTCCACTCGTTTGAGTCGGGTTGGTTGTAGGCAGTGGGTGAAATCCAGTGACCGACAACACCGGCACCGATGACGTCGGAGATGAAGGTGTATTTAGAGCCGTCCCAGGCGAACAGGACCGGACAGGAAGAGCCTCGGCGGTCGAGCTCGGTGAGTGCAAGCGGCTTGTTTGACGCAATCTCAAGCTCATCCTGCGGCACGCCGGTGGGCCATAGGAGGCGCACAACATCAGCGCGGTCACTCTGCCCAAGACCGGCCAAAACCTCTGTCGCACCCGCGCTTCCTGAAATCTCGAATTTTTGCCAGTTGCCGTCGGCAAAAACCTCAACCTTGGTCCCGATGGCGCTCTTGTTGTCAGCCAGACCGGTGAGGGCAATGCGTAAGGAATGATTTTTGCTGCCGCCTATGTTGTGCAGGATGATCGGCGCAGCGCCATCGCGACCGACAACAAGGTCGGGTGCGCCATCGTGATCCATATCGGCAGCTGCGAGGGAACGAGCGCCGGAAAGGTTGAGTCCAGCGAGGCCAAGCGAGTTGCTGACATCGACAAAGCCTTGTGCGCCCTGGTTGCGAAGAACGCGCAGGGTAGTGCCATTTGCGGTCTCAACAATAGCAGCGAGGTCGATCCAGCCGTCGTTGTCAAAGTCAATGGGGGTAAGTCCCCAGGCGGCGGTCACGCCGGGCAGGTTGATGGGGATGCGTTCATAGTGTTCGCCGCCCATGTTGCGCCACAGAGAGATGCTGGGTGCGCCGGAGTGGGTAAGGGCTACGTCCATGAAGCCGTCTTTGTTGAAGTCGGCAACAGTAAGACCGCGAGTGGGGGTAAGCGCCGGGTCTGTGTAGAGAGCGGCTTGCTTGAAAGCGCCTTCGCGCCGGTTCGTGTACACGGTAGGCGCGCCGGTGGTACTCGCGATGAGCAGGTCCACGGCGCGATCGTTATTTATGTCGGAAAGGATTGCACCTACGGTGCTGCCCTTTCCGCCGAGACCGGTAGGTTCAGTCCATTCAGTAAATGTCGAATTTCCGTTGTTGCGCCAGAGAATGCTGGGTGCGGCGGATGCAGGAGCACCTGCGATGAAGAGATCAAGATCGCCGTCATGGTCGAAGTCAACGAAGGTGAGGCCAGCAGGCTTGTTAAGTGTCTTGATGCCCACCTTCTCTGTGACGTCGGTGAACTTGCCGCTGCCGAGATTTTTGAAGAGCTGCACATGGTCGGTGGTGGCAACCGCAAGGTCGGGCAGATTGTCATTGTCGAAGTCGCCGACTGCGCAGGAAATGCCCTGGCCGGAAACGGCAAGGCCGGTTTTTTCGACAGGCAGAGGCTCCATACCTCCATTTGTCCCGTTTGCGGTAACGCGATACGCATGAAGGCCATCGGCCTGCATGGCGATTAGATCGCGCGCAGTGCTACTTTCATCGAGCATGCATACCGCGCCGCCGGTGCCGGTGCGTAAAGCTTTCGTAGGCTGAACAGGAGAAGCAGGTGCGAAAGTAACGGGAATCATGGCACCGGCGCTTGCCGGAAGCGAAAGCATGTCCTGCACGGTGGCATAGCGGCCCTGCTCGCCGTAGGTAGCGCTCATCAGGGTGCCGATTTTAGCTTCAGTGATCTGCTGGAAACGCTTCAGGTGGTCGCGCGACTCATCAAGCTTGCCCTGTCGCTGATAGGCGCGCGCAATACCGAACTGCGCGGAAGCGTGGAAGGGGCTCGTCGAAATCGTCGCGTCAAACTGGCGGATAGCATCGTCGTACTGCTTCTGACTGAGCAGGATAGTGCCGAGAAAGTAGTGGATATCAGCGTCTTTTGGGTCGAGCGCAAGGGCGTGCTGAAAGTCAGCAAGAGCGGCCTCCTGATCGCCGCTGCTAAAGTGTGTGACACCGAGCGAGTACCAGGCGCGAACGCTGTTAGGGTCAAGTGCAACGGCTTTCTTGAGAGCCTTCTCAGCCTCAGGGAGTTTGCGGAGATAGACGTAAGCAAGACCCTCGTTCACTACGGGAATAGCAGCGGCCGGGTCGGTGCGGTTGGCATCCTCGAACTTCTGCAAAGCTTTATCGAGGAGCTGCTGATTCATGTAGGCAACGCCGAAATTGTTCTGGAGGGCAGCGGCTTGGATGTCCACGGGACTTTCCGCTGCCTGGACACCATGGCGGCTGAACGGCAAGCCGATGAGAATGCCCATGATTGCCAGCGACAGGATGCGACCGGCGGCAGAAGGTAAGCTTTTGCGATGAACAGGACGCCGATGAGTAGGACGCATAGATGGGGCTGCTCCGGCTTGCATTCTACGGGGCTGGAGGATAAGTATGGAACTCTATTTGCAGCAATACATTTATACGGGGAAAACCGGACGGAGATAGTTTCCAAATGGAACAGCGTTGTCACAGGAATGAGACGGGGCTGCGTTGTGAGCGGCTTTAGAGGATTAAAATCGTCGCAGTGAGGCTGCCTTGGATTCCCTGCACCGATATATAGAGCGTGTAGTCGACTTGACGGATCCTGCGGAGAACCAGTTGTACCGGTTGACGGCAGACGAGGCGCGAGCGGTTCTACTTGGGCAGCCGGCAGAGGCGATGCTGGGGGTTGAGGGCTCGTTTGCGCTGGTGGCACGCGCAGGCAAGACGGTGCGGATGGTCCGCTCGCTGGACCGCCCGATGCGCTACTTTTTAGCGAAGCGACGGGAAGGGCCGATGCTGGTAGTGGCATCGCGCATCGATGCCATTCACGCCTATCTGCAAGCGGAGGGATTGGCGGCTCAGTTCCACCCGAGTTACACGCGCATGGTGCCGGCGCACTATGTAACGGAGCTGCAGCTGGTGGGCTGCCCTGACCCGGACCCGGTGTATACACGCTTCTTTGCGCCGGAAATGAGGACGCTGCCGTGCGATCTCGACGAAATTGGTCGAATCTATATAGAGGCCCTGGCGGCAGAAATTGGGCAGTGGCTGGACCGGGTGCCGACGAGCGAGCCGGTTGGCGTGTGCTTCTCAGGCGGGGTGGATAGCGGGAGCGTGTTTCTCATTACGTACCACTTGATGCGACAGCGCGGGATGCACCTTGGACGACTGAAGGCATTTGTGCTCGATGTCTCGAGCACGAGCGAGGGCCCGGATATGCAGCAAGCGCGAGCATTTCTGGAGCCGCTTGGACTGGGGTTGTTCCTGGAACTGATTGAAGCCGACCCGGCGACGCTGGACCCACGCGAAACCATTGGCATCGTCGAGGATTACAAAGCGCTCGATGTGGAGTCAGGAAGCATGGCGCTGGCGCTGTGCCGGGGCATTCGGACGCGGTATCCGGACTGGCGTTACCTACTGGACGGCGACGGCGGGGACGAAAATTTGAAGGATTACCCGATTGAAGCAAACCCGGAGCTGACTATTCGCAGCGTGGTGAACAACCCCATGCTGTACCAGGAAGGTTGGGGTGTGGGCAAGATCAAGCACTCGCAGACATATTCGGGCGGGTTGAGCCGGTCATATACCCGAACCTACGCACCGGCAAAAGCATGCGGCTTTGCAGGTTTCAGCCCGTTTACGCGGCCAGGGATCATTGCGGTCGCGGAGGCGATTCCGTTTATCGCGCTGACAGAGTATGACGTACCGCGCTTATATGCGCTCAAGGGCGAGATCGTGAGCCGTGGAGTACGGATGGTTACAGGTATGGAGATGCCGGTGTTTGAGAAGCGTCGCTTCCAGCATGGGGCGATGCCGGAGACGGAGATGCGGCGGCGGCTGCCGTTTGCCGAGGCGGATTACCGGCGGCATTTTTTGTCTCTCTACCCGTGAGCATCTACCCGGATTTACCTGCGGAGCGCGACTCATGGATACTGTCGCGGCGCGGGGAACGGAAAGCGGTATCGGCGGAGCGACCCTATGCGTTTCTGCTGGAGCGGGAACGGTTTGTCTCGGGTGAAGTCGGAGATGTTGCGACGGTGTTTCTGACGAACCGCGAGTGCCCATGGCGCTGCGCGATGTGCGACTTGTGGCGGCATACGCTGCCCAATCCAGTTGCGCCGGGACAAATTCCAGGGCAGATTGCGTATGCACTGAAGCAGCTGGGCGCTGCACGGCAGATCAAGTTGTACAACAGCGGCAGCTTTTTCGACCCGCGTGCAATTCCGCCGGAGGACTACCCGGCGATTGCCGAGCTGATACAGGAGTTTGAACGGGTGATTGTCGAATGCCATCCGGCGCTGGTGGGGGCACGGTGTCTTGCGTTTCGGGATCGCATTTCGGGCGATCTGGAAGTGGCCATGGGGCTGGAGACGGTGCACCCGGCTGCTCTTAAAAAGCTGAACAAGCGAATGACGCTGGACGACTATGCGCGTGCCGCGGAGCGGCTGGCTGCGCAGGGGATCGCGCTGCGGGCGTTTGTCATTGTGGGCGCGCCTTTTCAGCCGCCGGAGGAAGCGATTGAGTGGGCTTGCCGATCCCTTGATTTCGCGCAGGAGTGCGGGGCGACGGCAGTGACGCTGATTCCGTCGCGTGCCGGCAACGGGGCTAATGGTTCTATGGAAGCACTTGCGGCGGCGGGCGAGTGGCGGCCGCCGTCGGTCGCTGAGCTTGAGTGCGCAATGGAGTACGGCCTGCGGCAAGGCCGAGGACGGATATTCGCTGATCTTTGGGATCTTGAGGGTGTGCAAAGCTGCGCTGCCTGCAAGGAGGCAAGAGTAGCGCGGCTGAGCGCGATGAACCTGGGACAAACCGTGCTGCCTGCTGTGGAGTGCGAGGCATGAGCGCGGAGTTTGACATTGCAGTGATTGGCTCAGGGTACTCGGGCTCGCTGATGGCCATGGTGGCGCGGCGGCTGGGGCGCTCGGTGGTGATGGTAGAGCGCGGAACGCACCCGCGGGTAGTCATCGGCGAGTCGTCAACGCCGCTGTCAAATTTGCTGCTGGAGGAGTTGGCAGATAGATACGACCTGCCGCGAATCAAGCCGCTGGTGAAATGGGGAAGCTGGCAGGCAACGTACCCGGAGCTGGCGTGCGGGTTGAAGCGGGGATTCTCGTTTTTCCACGCGGCTGGCGAGCGGATGCTGGTGGAGGCGAGCCCGCATGATGGCATCGCCGACACGCACTGGTTCCGCGCAGATACAGATGCGTTTCTGATGCGGGAGGCGTGTGCGCTTGGGGTCACATATATAGATGAATGTGTGTTGCAAACGCCGGTGCGGGATGACGGCGGCTGGCTATTGCAAGGCAAGCGGCGCGGGGCCTCCGTTAAGCTACGAGCGACGCTGCTGCTCGACGCGACCGGGCCGCGCGGGTTCCTGCACACCGTGCTTGGACTGGGGGAGACGGCGTTGCCCGGCTATCCAAAAACCTCGGCGCTGTACAGCCACTTCTCGGGAGTTCGCGAGATGGGGGCAGGAACCGGAGCGTTGTTTCCGCCGGATGCGGCTGCGCTACACCATGTGTTTGACGGCGGATGGATGTGGGTGCTGCGCTTCAACAATGGATGGACGAGTGCCGGGTTTGCCGTAACGGAAGCGACGGCGGAGCGATTCGGGTTTACGGATGGCGAGGCGGGATGGCACAGGGCGCTGCAAACACTACCGGCGGTGAGGGAGCAGTTTGCGGAGGCGCGCGCGGAAAGGCCATTTACCTGTACGCCGCGAGTAGCGTTCCGAAATACACAAATCGTGGGGCCGGGATGGGCTTTGTTGCCTTCGGCAGCCGGGTTTGTGGACCCGCTGTTCTCCACCGGGTTTCCGTTGAACTTGCTTGGGATTGCGCGACTGGCAGATGTGCTGAAGCATTGGGGCTCCCCATCGCTTGAAAGCGGATTGCAAGAGTATGCGGCGCAGACGAATGGGGATTTTCTGGCGACAAGCCGGCTGATTGCAGCTTTGTACGCGAACATGGGGAGCTTCATCGCATTCCAGACGCTTTCGCTGCTGTATTTTGCCGCGGCAAGCTACTCGGAGACTGTAAGGAGGTTAGGCAAGCCAGAGCTGGCGCGCTGGTTTTTGCTGTGGGACGATCCTGTATTCGGGCCGGAGTCGCGGGCGATTCTGGAAGCTGCCATGGTGGGGCATGTGGATCGGGAGCGAGTCTACCGGTTGATCGCGGACTTTGATGTGGCGGGTCTTGGACGGCGTCCGGCAGACAAGTGCTACCCGGTGCGGGCAGAGGATGTGTATGCAGGAGCGCACCTTGTAAGGGCCACAAGGGCGGAGATCGATGCGATGTTGGAAGGCGCAGGGTTTGCTCCGGCGTCATCCTGAGGGTCTTTGTAAAGCCGGAAACGAGCAATAGGTGTCATCCTGAGCGGAACACAGCGGAGTCGAAGGACTCTTTTTGCCTTGTAACTTTTGCGCCTGAAATAGCACGTCCTTCGACTCCAACTGACGCTTGCGCGTTAGTTTCCATTCAGGATGACACGATGTTGCGAGGGAGGTTCGATCGGAACGTTACTTCTTACATACCCTCTCAGGCTTACTTTATAAGGTGAAATTTCGAAAAGGGCACCGAGGCAATGACACCTTTGCCTTCCTCAATGGTGACAGTCTGATTGGCTGCGAGCCCGGTGACAGTTTGCTTACTGCCGCCGGGCCAAACAATGTCGAGGGTAAGCGAGGTCTTGTTGCCTAAGTTCAGCCCAAAAGTGACGGGCAGCTCGGATTGTGAAAGGTAGCTGGAGCCGCTTTTCACCATCCGGAACTGGTCCTGAGCGCTAGGCAGGTGCAGGACGAGCTTGGCGCCGATAGCATCGCGGTTGGAGCGGGTTCCTACCAGGCGAACGCGAAGTGCATCGTTAGTGTTGCCGCCCTCGTTGCGGAGCAGCTTCGCGGGGCCACCGGAGGTGGTAAGAATCAAGTCGAGATCGCCGTCATTGTCGTAGTCGAGGTAGGCCGCGCCGCGACCCACGACCGGCTGCCGAAAGGGTGCGCCGGACCGGTCAGAAGCATTCGCGAACTTGTCATGGCCCGAGTTGTGGAAGAGCAGGGGCGCTTCAGCGTACTTGACCGAGGGTTGAACGACAGAAATATCATCGGCGACGTGGCCGTTCAGAGCGAAAATGTCGGGTAAGCCGTCCAAGTCGTAGTCGAAGAAGAAAGCGGCAAAGGTGAGCGATTTGGCCGATGGCGGGGCGATGCCGGAGCTAGCAGCCACGTCGGTAAACAAGCCCTCACTGTCGTTGCGGTACAGCGACAGGCTTTCATTTGTGAAGTTGCCGATAACCAGGCCCTGCCTGCCGGAGCCGTCAAAGTCACCCGCATCAGCACCCATGCCGGCGCGGGCCTTGCCGGTGTCGCTAAAAGCAACACCCGAGACAAAGGCAGACTCCGTGAAGGTGCCGTTGTGATTGTTGTGATAGAGCTTGTTGGCCTGGGTATCGTTCGCGACAAACAGGTCAAGCCAACCGTCATTATCATAGTCAAGCAAGACCACACCAAGCGACTTGCTGGTAGGGTCGGCGAGACCGGCTTTCTTCGTAACATCCTCGAAGACGCCCCTGCCCAGATTGTGAAACAGCGTCCCGCTCTGGCCTTTGTAGGCTTCGGGCGTGCAATAAGATTTATGCGTGCCATCGAGTGAGCAGTTCTGGTCTGTAGCGACCGACCAGGTGACGTAGTGGGAGACGAACAAGTCGAGCTTGCCGTCATTGTCGTAGTCGAACCAGACAGCACCGGTAGAAAAGCCGCTATCGCCGACGTGGGCGCGCGCGGTGACGTCGGCGAACTTCCCGCCGCCCAGATTGCGGTACAGATGATTACCGTCGAGCGCAGTGATGTAGAGGTCGTCGCGACCATCATTATCAAAATCGCCGACCGCGCAGCCCAGGCCGTAGAGCTCAACGGCTAAACCTGATGCTTCAGTGACATCTTGGAACGTTCCATTGCCTACATTGCGGTACAGTGCGGCGGTGGCATGCTTCGTCTTGTGGCCGGGCCAGTCCATGGAGTTGACGAACAAGATGTCCTGGCGGCCATCACCGTCATAATCAATGGCGCATACGCCGCTACCCATGGTTTCCGGCAGGTACTTTTTGCCGAACGCGCCGTTGTCATGGCGGAAGTGGATGCCTGCGGCTTCCGTCGTGTCGGTGAACTGAACGGGTGCGGTGGCTTGCTTCCCAATAGGGGCGGCGTAACTGGTTGCAGCCGTGAACAAAGCTGCTATCAGGGTAATGTAGGGCTTCAAACAGAAATTCCTTGTTCCTTGAGTTTGTGTAAGGGCGAGTGAGAAGCAGGTCCTTCGACTCCGCTGCGCTCTGCTCAGGCTGACACTCTATAAACGGTCTAGGCTGCCGGTATAGGAGCCGGGATGGAGGCTTGCGTCTGGCGTGCGTTCCACCAGGAGGAGAGAAGCAGCGCGGGCGGCCCAACCAGGAACAGAGCGTAGAGTGGCGCGTAGATGTTGCTGTGCAGGCGCAGGATCATCTCGACTGCGGCTACGCAGATCACTACCAGGCATTGACCCCATCGAGAACGGACAGTGGTTTTCGGGTCGGTAATCATGAAGAAGATGAAGAGTTGATACTCGGGACCGGTGATAGGAGAAATCTCAGATAGCAGCGGGTCACCGACAAGGAAGTGGCGTAACACAGCAAAGGCAAGAAAGGCCCCTACATAGGTGGCACAGATGTGGAACCGGTGCAGCCGGTAAATGATGATTGAGCCGAGCGCCCAGATCACAGCCATGGCCCACAGATTGTTACCCCACTGGATGCTGAGGCTGGTGACAGTGTCAGCAGCAAGAAACAGAACGACACAGATGGCGAAGTTGGAGGGGTTCCAAAGGTGGCGGTTTTTGTAGCGGACTACGTATTTTGACGTAATGGCAAGAACAGCGGCAAGCACGTAAGGCCAGATAGCGGGCGAGCGCAGAAGAATGCCGATGGAGATCCCGCTGATGTAGGCGCTGGCGACGTTTGGCCATTTGCCGACAATCGTGCGGCCTAGTAAAAGCTCGGTGCCAATAGCAACAGAGATGGCGAGCGCGGTGCGGGTCCAGCTTTCAAGAATGCCGAAGGAGATGTTGCCGATGAGCAGGATGAGGGTAATAAAAATCGGCGGGACGAAGCGGTTTTCCATGCTGAGCCAGCGGCGCCACTGGTGTGGGCTGCCTGTTGCCGGCGTGGATGGAAATGCGATTGCGTGTCCGCTCATCGTAAGCTCCTACTGACTCTCCTGGACTGCGTTCAGCCGGCCCGGCTTCGGATCGGCCAGCGACTGAATCGTACCAGAGGGCCACTGAATTTGGACACTCTCAATTTGCGGGTTTTGGCCGAGACCGAAATGGAGGCGGCGGTCGTTTTGCGAGGCGAAACCGTTACCGCCGGATACGGTTTGAACCTGTGTTTGTCCGGTCGCACCATTTTTCCATTTCAAGGTGACTTGCGCACCGATGGCACTGCGGTTCGAGCGCGTGCCTTCAAGTGCAAATTCAATCCATTGGTTTTTTGGATCGACTGTGTTGCGGTACACCAGTAGAGGGCCGCGTTGATTCGCGACGACTACGTCGAGCGCGCCCCGGTTCCATAAATCGGCCAGAACGACGGAGCGGCCGTCGAAGGTGTCGGTAATGCCGACCTCCTGCGCAACATCGACGAACTTGCCCGCGCCGTCGTTGAGCCACACGTGCTTTTGCTGATAACCGGAATGGCTGCGACCATCCACTGCTGGCCAATGAGCAGCGTCCGAAATGATGGCGGCATTGCCTCCGGCAATCTTGGCGAAGTCGTACCAGTAGTCGCGTTTGCGATCGAGCGAGACGTAGCCATTGGTGAGGTACAGGTCGAGGGTGCCGTCGTTGTTCAAGTCGCCGAACTGTGCGCCGAAGCTCCAGCCGCCCAATTCAACGCCCAGGTCGCGTGCCATATTTTGGTAGGTGACGTTATGAAGCACGGCGTGGCCCGTATTTTCCTGGGGCACCCACAGGTTGTTGCCCTGGATGAGCACGCCTTCCTCGGAGATGTTTGAGACGTAAACGGCGTATTTGCCTTGGTTGAAGATGTCGCCGACCGCGACGTTCATGCCGCTTTTGGGCGCAAAGCCCACGCCGGTTTGGGCTCCGGCCTCGTGGAAGTGACCCTTGCCGTCGTTCAGGAACAGCTCGGACACGCCGTAATCATTGGCGATGAACAAATCGGGGCGGCCTGTGCCGCGCAGGTCAGCGGCGGCAGAAGCCAGTGCCCAGCGGCGGCTTGCGATGCCGGCTTGCTCGCTGACTTCCTCAAAGCGGCCCCCGCCCAGGTTGTGGAACAGGTACTTGCGGCCGCCATTTTTGGCGTACTCGAATGAGTCGGGCATCATGCGAGTATTTTGCAAGTGCCACAGGTCGACTTTCTCAGGGTAGTAGCCGCCGAGGAACAGGTCGAGCTTGCCGTCGCCGTCGTAGTCAAACCAAAGGGCGGTATTGGCGTTGACCCATGCGGGAAGATTGGCCCCGTCCGTCACTCGGGTAAAGCCGTGACCCGCGTCGTTGTGGAAGAGCTCGGGCTTGCCCCATTTCACGAGGAACAGGTCTTCGAAGCCGTCATTGTCGTAGTCACCCCAAACCGCGCCCATGCTGACGCCGGTGCCGGGACGGTTTACGTCCCCGATACCGAGTTTGCCCGCGACATCCTCAAAACGGCCATCATGCAAGTTACGATAGAGGCGGTTCCGGGTGCCATACGCACTATCGGTTACGTAGATGTCAGGCCAGCCGTCGCGGTCGTAATCGACGATGGAGACGGAAGCGCCCATGGAGGCAACTTCAGGCATGATGGAGTCGAGTTTGCTGTCAAGCTTCGGAGCTTGATGGGTAAAGTCGATCCCGGCTTCGTGTGAGACCTCACGCAGGTAGAGGCCATGGCGTGCAAGGGCGGACTGCCCGGAACCGGCCTGCATTGCGGTGCGGCGAGCGGAGAGTTTGCGGATGAGCCAGGGCGTCAACAGCAAAACCAGGAAAAAAACAGCAAGAATAGCGCGCTTCATTGCACTCCGCCGCCCCGCAGCGCACCTATAAATGCGCCGGGCGTGACATAGCGGGTTTGGTAGGTCATCCAGTCTCCCTTGTGATGCTGATAGACATAGTCGTCTTCCAGAGCACCGGGAGCTGAGTTGTAGTTCCTACGCGCGTGGTAGGGATAGGGCAGTACGGTTTGAGAGTAGGTCGAGTTGTAGTCTCCGTCCTTGATCCAGCCATCCCCCGCGAGGACAAAGTCGCGCACAAAGCCGGATTGCGGCGGCGGTGGTGCCGCGAATTGCAAGCTCATTTCGTCTCCGGCGTTCATGATGACGTACCGGTCATCAATCCCTGCCAGTAGTTGTCGCACATCGCCGTAACGAGTGTAAAAGCCGGCGAGGTCACGCCAGCGGGGCGCGGTACCGGAGAGCCGGTTGTAAGCCGGAATCTCAGGCGAGGACGCATCGGTCTGGCGGATAGTGGAAAAGCCGCGATACCCGAGGTTAGCAGTGGAGGGCTGCAGGCGCTCGATGTGCAGGGAGGTGGGGGACAAGCCTTGCGCCCACTCGATTTGGTCCCAATAGACCTCCAAGTTCGTGCGTATGCGTATGCGGTGCGGCTCACCGGGTTTCCAGAGGCCGGTAAGATCGAAGAGGCAGATTTTGTTGCGACCTGCGGGGAAGCCGAGGTTAGAGTCGGCGACATGCCACTGGCCGGTTTTATCCGGCACTTCCAGGCTGAGCCACTTCGGCTTCGGCCCGCTGCCCTGAGCAAGCGCGATGTTGATCGAAGAATCGGATGGGTGCAGCCAGCCCTTCGCAATGAGCCACAGGGGACCGGGCGGGAGCGCATCAGGCAAGGTGAGCTCAACCCAGTGATCGCGGGTGACGCCCTGGTACCGGCCCCGGCCGAACGTGTCGAGGTAGCGACCATCAAGGCTTTCAAGGGTAGTTGTCACGTCCGTGCCGTTGTCGTCGATGGCCTGTACCAGAGGCTGCGGCGTGGCTACGGCTGTTACGGCGAGTTTGACGGAAGGGACGCGAAAACGTTCATCGGTAAATATTTCCGTCCCGACGGGGTGGTCGACGGTCATCAGCGCGAGGGAGTCGTAGTAGTAGCTCTCCCACAACTCGCCGGTGATGCGTAGGTTGTAGATGCCGTCATGGGGGCGCAGCTGGTCGCGGCCGATTTTGTACCACTCTTCAGTGGCGGCGATGGAGGCTGCGCCAAGCGCGTTGATGCGCAGGCCGAGCGCGGAGCCCCAGGGCACGGAATCTTTTACGAAAGCCATCTCATGGCCGTTCCAGGCAAAAAGGAAAGGGCAGGAGCCTTTGAGTCGCTGCTCGGTGACGATCTGCTGATCGGCCTTGAGGGCAAACTCAGCCCGAACGGAGCCGTTGGGCCATAGGATACGGGCGACATCGGTCGAGTTCTGTTCACCCAATCCGAAGTGGAGCGCAGGCGCGGCGATAGGCTGGCGCTGGGTAAGCAAACCGGCTCGGATTTGGATTTCCCCGCCGATGCCGAAAGGGTTTACGCGTTGGTCACCGGTTGCCTGCCGGGCACGCGGACGGATAGTTTGCCATCTGTAGTTTTTAGAACCACGGCTGTCTGCTACAACCGCGCTGCCGTCTGGCTCTAAACCGATGAGGGTGAGATGGCCATTGTTTTTAACATCGGCAAGAGCTTGCGTCGGCAGCAGCGCCGTTGTTTTCAGGAGCTCGAATGTAGCATGGTCCGTGCCCAGCAAGATTTGCGGAGCTGTGTGAGTAGGGGCGACGATGAGGTCCACCGCGCCGTTGTTGTCGAGGTCGGCGGCGAGGAGGCGGACTTCCCCGGAGACCGGAGCGGTTTGGACAAGCGAAACAGGCTGCCAGGTGCGGCCTTCGTCAGGGGTGCTGAGGCGGACAATGCGGCCCGTGTCTTCGAGGGCCAGGAGGTCGAGCGTGTCTCCTGCGCTGACGCCGCCGACAGTGATGGCTTTGATATTTGCAGTGGAGGCAACTTCGGTAAAGATTCCGGAGCGTCGATTGAGGAAGATATGGAGGTGACCCTTGCTGTCGAGCAAAGCGGCATCCGGGTTGCCGTCTCCGTTCAGATCCGCCCAGGCAAGCTGTCGAAGACCGTCAATGCCCGGGAAAGGGTTTTGAGGCATGAACGTACCGTCACCGTTATTACGTAGCAACCTGGGGGGACCGGACGGGGTACCGAGCAGAATGTCGAGATCTCCGTCGGCTTCAATATCAAGTGCCCAGGCACCGGTATAAGGTGCATTCACAACAGCAGCAGGTAGTTTGGCGTTAGCGGTGACTTCCGTGAAATGTATTGGGAGACCTTGCGTGAACAGGCGGACGCCGCCCGCGCCTGCGAGCACAAGATCGGACTTGAAATCGTAGTTGAAGTCCGCGGCGAGGATACTTTCGGGTGCAAGCGCCTGGGGGGTACTTCCGCCGGGAAACGGTACTTCTGTGCCATTCAGGAAGCGCAGCGTTTTGCTGTTGGCCTGAGCGAGTGCCGGGGCGTCGGTGCCGTTAAGGTAAAGGGCTCCCGCCCATGTCCAACTCCCGGCGGTTTCGGGCTCGCCGAAGGGTCTGGTTTCAAAGCTGAGACCGGTATCAGGCGCACCGGGGTGATCCGGTGGGCTCGGAAGCAGAAGGAAGCGCGTCATAGGTTCAGCGGCTTCGCCGGCCGGGGCGGTCAGGTCGGCAAGGTCATTGCGGAAAGCCGGGACACGCATGAGCACATTATGTAGAAACGTAGAGCGGGTAGCAGCAGCGCGGGGCTGCGGGCCGCCCGCGGCAGCCTGAAGAAGCGCGAGCTGAGCGGTAGCTTCTGCAGGCCACCCTGCCTGGTGGGTAGCAATAGCGGCAACTGCGGTGCGCAGGGTTGCGGCATCGCCGAGTTTTGCGGCAATACGAGCTAGATCGAGCTGCGCGGCCAGGTTTGCAGGCGCAATATGGAGAATTTGCTGGAGGATTTGCTCGTAGCGGCGGTCGCTTGCAGGGTCGCCTTGCCGTTCAATTTCAGAAGCGAGCTGATAGAGGGCGCGAAGACTCTTGCCGTTCAGAGCGAGCGAAGCTTCGAGACTGGTGATGGAGGCGGCAGAGTTGCCGCGTTCGCTTTCAAGCAGGCCCTGGAGATACGGAATTTGGGCGTTGCCGGGTGCGAGGGTGCGGGCTCGGCCAAAGCGCTCGGCAGCGGCGTCAAACCCGCGCTGGCGCAGGGCGAGCACGCCCCAGTCCACCCAGGCAGCAGGCTCGCCGGGGGCAAGCTTGACGCTTTCAGCAAGGGACGACTCGGCACGAGTGTCATCACCGACCTGGAGACCGGCAAGGCCTGTGTAGAAGGCTGAGATGAAGTGCAGGTACTGGGCGGAGCCGGGTTGGGGCAGGGTAAGCTTTTGGCGGCAGCCGCTCAGGAATACAAGGAGAAGCAGGGCACAGAATGGCGCGAAGCCGGCAGCAGTCCGCCACCGCGTTCTCGTGTTTTGAAATCGTCTACGCACACGACTACCCTAACGCCTGCCGCAGCTGCTCGGCCACATAGCCTATCTGAGTTTCTGTCATCATGCTGAAAAAGGGCAGTGCGAGGGTGCGGGTGCTTTCCCGCTCTGTGACCGGCAGAGCGTGAGGAAGAGGCCAGCTTGCATAGGCGGGTTGCCGGTGTACGGGGGCGAAGTAGCGCCCGCACTGTATGCCATTTGCGACCAGCATGGAGGCGATGCGGTCGCGGTGTTCAGAAGCGATGCGGACGATGTAGACGAACCAGCTGATGCGGTCTTGCTCAGCCGATGGTGCGGGAAGCTCAAGTCCAGGAACACCGGTAAGCGCGGCTCCGTACAGCGCGGCGACGTGCTCGCGTTTTGTGAGAATTTCCTCGATGCGTTCCATCTGAACACAACCTAAAGCACAATTGATTTCAGATAGCCGGTAGTTGTAGCCGAGCAGGCTGTGCTGATGCCAGGTGTCCGTCGGGTAGCGACCCTGGTTGCGCAAAGCATGCATCTCGCGCGCAAGCGTCGGGTTGCGGGTGACGACCATGCCGCCCTCCCCGGTGGTGATCTGCTTGTTGGGGTAGAAGGCGAAGACCGCCGCATCGCCGAAGCTGCCTGCCTGCCGATCGCTTCCCGTAGTGCTGCTGGTTGCGCCGATCGCCTCGCAAGCGTCTTCAATAACCCGCAGGTTGCGGCGGCGGGCAAGGGCGAGCAGCGCGTCCACGCGGGCGAGGCGGCCGAAGGTATGGACAACCATGAGCGCCCGGGTGCGTGGAGTGATCGCTGCTTCGACCTGCATAGGGTCCATGTTGAGCGTGTCCGGCTCAATGTCCACGAAAACCGGAGTCGCGCCCTCGTAGCGAATCACATTTGCAGCTGCGATGAAAGTAAATGAAGGGACGATCACCTCATCACCGGGACCGAGGCCGAGCGCGCGGACGCACAGGTGCAAGCCCGCTGTGCCGGAGCTTACGGCGATGCCATGCGGGACGCCTGTGTAGGCAGCTACGCGGGTTTCAAACTCCTCCATTTTGGGGCCGAGGCTCAGGCGCGTGCCGCGCAGCACTGCAGTGACAGCTTCAATCTCGCGCTCGGTGATGTCAGGTGCGGAGAGAGGAATTTCCATCATGCACCAGCTTGCTTGCGCAAAAGTGTGTCACGACTGGGTAGCGTGGTGAGGACTTCTGTGATGCGCTCGGCGGCCGTGCCGTCACCGTAGGGGTTGGTCATACCTGCGAGTGAGGTGCGATCCGGTGCGCAGGCTTTTCGGATGGCGGCCAGAATCGCGGCTGCTTCAGGCGGGGCATCGACGACGTTCGCGGGGCGCTCGCGGCCCTTCTGCCGCATACCCACATTAACGGTGGGCAACGCGAAAGACGCCGTTTCCATGATGCCGCTGCTGGAGTTGCCGACCATGGCCTGCACGTGTTGGAGTAAACCCCAGTACTGGACAGCGGGCAGGTTGACGAACAGCTTTCCGTTGCCGCGCTCCTTAAGAAATGCCTCCGTGCGCCGGACCAGGGAGCGGCTACCCGCGTCCGCATTGGGATAGCAGAAAACAAGCTGCCGGCTGAGCTCGGCTAGGGCGGAGAACAACGCGTCGGCCTCAGCCGTGGTTTCGCTCAGGAGCGTGACCGGGTGGTAGGCCACCACAATGGTGGGCTTGCCCAGATCGAGCCCGAGGGTGGGTTCCAGTTCTTCACGTCTAGGCAATCGGCTCTTGCGCAGGTGGTCGAGCGATGGCGCGCCGGCACGATGGACGCGCCAGGGCTCCTCACCCATAGAGATAACACGCTCGCGTGCGGCGACCGTTGAGGTGAAGTGCACATGGCACATCTTGGTAAGGGCATTGCGAACGGCGTCGTCGATGGCACCCTCGCTGCGTTCGCCGCCTTCAATGTGCGCCATAGGGATGCGCAGGGCGAGCCCCACGGCAGCAGGGGCAAGCATCTCGTAGCGATCGGCGATAAGTAGCATCAGGTCGGGGCGCATGGTGCCGAGCGTGTCGGCAAGTCCGAGAATCCCGACGCCGATGCTCTTGGCCATGCCGATGTCAGTGTCTGAGCTAAGCAGGCACTCGATGCGGGCGGCCACAGGGAGGCCGTCGCGCTCGATCTCGCCAACCGTCAAGCCGAACTCGGGGGATAGGTGCGATGCCATGGCGATGATCTGAAGATCGACTTGCGGGTGGTCAGCAAGTGCGCGCAGGGGCCAGTATAGGTGGCTGTAGTCAGCGCGTGAGGTAGTAATGGCGGCGATCTTCATTGGGCGTCCTTCAGGATTTGGAGGAGCGAAGGCTCATCCCAGGCTGCGACGGCTTTGCGAATAACTCCGACGGTTTTCTGCAAGGCTGCCAGTTTCGGCTGGGAGCTTTCGACGGTGAGAAGAGGCGCTGCGCCCTCCAGAACCCGCTCATAGGGCGCAGTTAGCGACTCGTGCATGCGGTCGGCAGGGCGCAGGCCGATGTATTCGATAGTGACACCGGAGCGACCGCTGCGAGCAATCATGTGCTCGGCAAGCTCGGTGATGCGACGGGCCGGGCCGGTACGCGGGATGAAGAGACCGGGCTTGTCGGCGCTCAGCAGGTTTGCGACTACCACTTGGAGGGAAAGAAAGAAGCGCGTGGCTTCAGGGTGCGTGACAGTCACAGGACCGCCGCTCCAGACCTGTTTGACGAACAGGGGAGCGACGCTGCCGGTGGAACCAAGGACGTTAGGCAAGCGTACGGCGGTGAAGCCTGCGGCAAGAGTGAGCTGCTCGGCCACGCGCTTGGTCGCGCCCATGACACTAACGGGGGTGGCGGCTTTGTCAGTAGAAAGCAGGATAAAGCACTCAACGCCGGCGTGGAACGCGGCTTCTAGGCAGGCCTGTGTGCCCAGGATGTTGGTTTCCGCGGCGGCCAGGGCGTTGGCTTCCATAAGCGGCACGTGCTTGAGGGCGGCAGCGTGGAAGACAATCTGCGGTGCATGGTCGGCAAAAAGGCGACGCAGCAGGGCGGCGTTGGAGACGCTGCCGACTACGTAGCGAGGAGCGTTTCCTGAGAATAGGTCAATGCTGCGCTCAAGTCGGTATAAACCGTACTCGGCAGAGTCAAGAAGGATGAGCTGTGCGGCCAAGGGGGCTAGCGATCGGGCAAGGGCGGAGCCCAGATAGCCGCCTGCGCCGGTGACCAGGATGCGCTTGCCTGCAAGATGCTGCGCCTCGGGCTGTGTCTCAGGAGCTTCAGGGAGGAAACCGCTCCAGAGTGGGCCTTGTGTGCTCATGCACTCACAATTGTAGGCCCGGCTATGATCGTGGTATGACACCCGCGCTGCTCCCTGCCGTGGCCCAGCTTGCAATGTTGCGAGAGAGAAAAATCTCCGTACCTGAGCTGGTGGAGGAACACATACGCAGGATCGAGAGGCTGAACCCGCTGCTGAATGCGTTTGTAGACTTGGACCCGGAGCGCGTACGGGCCCAGGCTCGAGCTGTTGTGGGTGGCCGGTTAGCTGGGTTGCCTGTTTCCTTGAAGTCATGCATTGAGGTGGAAGGGCACCGGTGCGAGATCGGGAGCACCCTGCGGCGAGGCCTGATAGCAGAGAAGGATGCAAAAGCAGTCGCGCGACTGCGGGCCGAAGGTGCGGTTATTCTAGGCACCACGAACTGCCCGGAGTTTCTGATGGCGTATGAAACAGGCAATGACCTATACGGGCGCACCGCAAACCCATGGAACCTCGACTACAGCGCAGGCGGGTCGAGCGGTGGGGAAGCGGCAGCCATTGCAGCCGGGCTTTCAGCATGCGGATTGGGAAGCGACAGCGGAGGCTCGGTGCGCCAGCCGGCGCATGCCGTGGGTATCTGCGCGCTGAAGCCGACGCCGGGGCGGATCTCAGACGTCGGCTGCCAGCCGCCGAATGTGGGGCCGTTCAGCAGCCTGGGCGCGGTGGGGCCCATGGCGCGGACGGTTCCGGATGTGGAGCTCTTGTTTGAAGTGTTGTGCTGTGGACCGAAGCCATATCGGGTAGTCGGACCTGAGGAGGCACGAACGGCTGTGGTCGGATGGTTTGAGGATGACGGGATATTGCCGCTGACGCGGGAAACGCGGGCGTCGGTTGCGAATGCTGTCCGTGAGTTGGAACAGCAGGGGTTTCGGACAAAGCATTTTCGGCCGTTCGGGTTGGAGGCGGCACGAAAGCTATGGCGGCTATTCTTTATCCAGTGCGGAGCGATGATCTATGAGCCCACGGTGGCGGGGCATCGCGGGCAGCTGAGCCCGATTTTTAAAAGCTTCCTTGGTACAGCCCAGGAGGAAGGGCCGCTGACCGCGACGGCGCTGCTACAGGCGTGGGTTGAGATGGACCTGCTGCGAGCGCGGTTCCGGATTGAAATGGCGAGCGCGGGCGTGGACCTGCTGTTGCTTCCTGTGTGCGCCATACCGGCTTTCAAGCATGGGGAGCAGGCATGGCAGGTAGATGGGCAGGAGGTAGGTTACTGGGATGTGATGCGATATACGCAATGGTTCAACCTGCTGGCGATGCCTGCCGCGGTGGTGCCGGTGGGGCAATCGCCAGAAGGATTGCCGATTGGCGTGCAGGTTGCGGGGCGGCCATATGAGGATGAGCTGGTACTTGCGGTCGCAGGTGTAATAAATTGGGCTTTCGGGTACCGGGTGCCGCCAGTGAGCTAACGCGGCTTGCGAGGTGTCTGCGGAGTGGTTTAGATTGCCCGCAAGGTATTTTCTCCTAGGATCTAATATGGCAGACGACGATATTCTTTCCAACCAAACTACTATTCTTAACAATCAGAAAGCAATACTTGCTAATCAATTCAATATTATTGAAAATTAGTAATCGATCCTAAAAAGCAAAGATTTGACGGATGATATTTTGAAAGACCAGAAAGATGTTCTGGCAAACTAGAAAGAGATGCTGGCTGCTATCAATAAGTAAATGCATTTTATAACTCACGGCTACTTAAATTCTATCCAATTTAGCCACTGCACCATCTGCAAATTATGCTCAATCCTATTGAGCCTTCGCATAACTGGGCTCATACTGCCACGGTATTTGCCCGTGTTCACCGTCGGCAAAGCGTGTATCTGTGTAGTCGCTGAACTCGATTTTTTTCTTAAGTACACCGGTTTCAATCATCAGATCGCGCACCATGTCGAAGTCGGCCTTGCGCGGGGCGAGCGGAGTATAGGTGACGCGGTCGAGCGGGTGGGTGAGCGCCCAGCGTAGCAGCGCGGGCTTCTGATTGTAGTAGTAGCGTCCCACGAAGTCGGCTGCGTCAAGCCGGTGATCTTTGCCCTGATCGAGCCACAAACCGGAGCGGGCAATGCCGTCCACGAGCGTCTGGACAACCTCAGGCCGTCGGTCGATAAGGTCCTGCCGGACGACAAGGATGCAGGACATATAGTCGGGCCACACGTCACGGGCCTGGAACAGGACGCGCCCGAAACCGCCGAGCTCGGCCTGTGACGGGAAGGGCTCTCCCATGACGAAGCCGTCGATAGCACCGGCGGCGAGCGCGCCTGAAACATCGGGCGGGGCCATCTCCACCATCTTGATGTCGCCGGGCTTGAGGCCATATTGCTTCATCTGGCGAAAGACCATCAGCCGCTCATCAGAGAAGCGGCTGGGGATCGCAACTGTGCGGCCTCGCAGGTCAGCGAAGGTGTGAACGGGGCCGTTCTTGCTGACAACCATAGCGCTGCCGTAGCGATGGCCCAGGTAGACGACCTTGATCGGTACGCCCTGCGCTTTGAGCGCGATGGCAAGCGGCGCAACGATAAATGCCGCCTGCACCTTGTTCGCGATCAGCGCTTCCTTGATCTCCGGGAAGCCCTGGAACATGCGCGGCAGGAACAGCTCGCCGCGATCGGACACTTTGGAGATGTAGTCGGTGACCGGGCAGGTAAGCTGGCAGGTCACCGGAATGTAGGCGACGGTGATCTTGCGCGTGCCGACCGGCTCCCAGCTATTGAGGACGGCGGCCCAATTGATGTTGAGTAGGCCGTGGAGTCCGGTGATGAGGACCAGCCAGACAGAAACCCAGAGGATGATTTTGCGGCTAGGCGTCATGCCGGAACCCCCAGCGTACGGACTTCATCCGCTCCAATGAGCGCACCGCTGTATCCAGCACCAAGCCAAGCCCCCCGATCAGCAGCATGGCCGCGACCACCAGATCATACCGCTTGCCGGAGTTGCGTGAATCGATGACAAGGTAGCCGAGGCCGGAGTCGACTGCCACCATCTCTGCTGCGACCACGACCAGCCAGGCCACGCCGAAGGAAATGCGCAGGCCCACGAGAATTTTGGGCAGTGCCGCCGGGAAGATTACACGACGGAGCAGTGCGGGAGCGGAGAGGCCGAAGTTGCGTCCGGCCTGTCGGTAGACCGTGGGAACTGTTATGACAGCGTCGATGCTTGTGACGAGGACAGGAAACAATGCGCCGATGAAGATCAGGACGGTCGCTGCACGGTCGCCGATGCCGACCAGCAGGATGACAAGGGGAATCCAGGCGATGGGGCTGATGGGGCGCAGGAGCTGCATGAGCGGGTTGACGACTGCGTTTGCCCGCGGGTACCAACCGAGCGTAAAGCCGAGCGGTACGCCGAGAGCGACAGCACAGCCGAAACCTGTAAACACCCTGCGCAGAGAATCTGTAATGTCAGCCCAGAGCACGTGCTTGCCGGCAAGCTCGCGTAGGCCGCGCGCGACCTCGAGGGGAGAGGGAAAGACCCTGGTGCCGGACCCATTTCCAGTGAAGCAAACCGCGGCGAACCAGAGAGCCAGCACGGTAAAGAGCGCAAGCATCGGCAAAAGCAGGCGTTCGATACGACGGCTCATATGGACCGGCCCAGGCCGACCTGCTCCAGGATGCCGTCGCGCACGCGGAGATATTGGGGCGAACTGAGATCGCGCGGGTGCGCGATTGGGACAGACACGATGGCTTGGATCGTCGCCGGGCGCACGCTCAGGATCACGATGCGGTCGGCTAGCTGCACAGCCTCGTCAATATCGTGCGTGACAAAGAGGATCGTTTTGCGTTCAGCTGCCCATACGCGAAGCAGCTCGCGGCGCATGGTCATGCGGGTGATGGAGTCAAGTGCGCCGAAGGGCTCGTCGAGTAGCAGCATGTCCGGGTTGACAGCAAGCGCGCGAGCAACCTCAAGCCGCTGCTTCATGCCGCCGGAGAGCTCAGAAGGGTACGCCTTCTCGAAACCTTCGAGACCTACGGCTTTGACGTAGTGCGCAATGCGGCGGACGCGCTCTTCGCGCGGAAGTTTCGCAATGCCGAACTCGATGTTGCCCTCAACAGTGAGCCAGGGAAAGATGCCGCGCTCCTGGAAGACGAAAATGCGGCGCGGGTCGGGGCCGCGTACGGGCTCGCCGCCTGCCTGAACTATGCCTACGGACGGTTGGAGAAAGCCGGCGAGGACACTGAGCAGGGTGGATTTACCGCAACCGGAAGGCCCAAGAATGCAGACAAACTCACCCGGCTGGATTTCAAGATCAATGCCGCGCAGAACCTCTCGTTCTCCAAAGTGCATGCCGACACCGGTTGCGCGCAGAGCTGCTGCTGTTGGCGCCGGCATAACCGCGCTAATTTGCACGGTAGCTCCACCGGACTGATGGAAAGCGCTCAAGAGACCGCAGACCCAAATCAAGTCCAAGCCCGATGCAGCCGATTGCCACCATGCCGGCTACAACAAGATCGTACCGGTTGCCGGCATTGCGAGCGTCAACGATGAGGAAGCCCAAACCGGAGTTGACGGCGATCATCTCTGCCGCGACCACGACCAGCCACGCGATGCCAAGCGTGATGCGCAGCCCGGCGAGGAGCCGCGGTATCGATGCGGGGTACAGAACACGCCAGAACAACTGCGTCGTCGGCAGGCCGAAGTTGCGACCGCTTTGAACATATACCCCGGGGACGCTGCGCACAGCGTCAATAGCTGTGACAAGCAGCGGAAAAAAGCTGCCCACAAAGATCAGGAAGATGGAGGATATGTCGCCGACCCCAAACCAGAGAATGGCTAATGGAATCCAGGCGAGCGGTGAAATGGGCCGAAGAATCTGAATGATGGGATTCAAAGCCATCTCCGCGCGGCTGTACCAGCCGATGAACATGCCAAGTGGAAGGGCTGTGGTCACCGCGAGGCCAAAGCCCCAGGTGACACGGAACAAGGATGCAACGACGTACTTGAGCAGCAGCCCGCTGCGGGCAAGCTCAATCAATCCTTTGGCAACAGCCCAGGGGCCGGGCAGGAGCCGGCCCGGATGCCGAACGATAGCGAACTGCCAAAGCACGAGGAGGAGGGCGAGCAAAGCAAGCGGTCCCAGCCACTTGCCGCCCTTCAGGTTCTTATATGCGTGCTGCAATGCCACCTCGACGATGCATTTTCTCCCAGCGATGCACCTGAGAGCAATGCTTGTTTTTGCGGGTAGGAGGTTGGCACATCGCGCTCGCCGGGAGCTACTATAAGGCGCGCTTGCTTGGCAGTATCTACGTTCTGCAACAAGGATGAAATGTATGTACATGAAGCCGAGACCATGGTGGTGGACTGCGGACTGAGGTGGGGACGAGGGGATAAGCATGGTGAGTCGATGGATAGGGACCTTGCTGTTTGCCGGGCTGACAGTGCAGGCTGCGCCTGTGCCGCCCGCAGCACCGTCCGACGCGCTGCAGGTGTACTTCATAGACGTGGAGGGTGGCCAATCCACCCTGTTTGTAACCCCGGATAGGCACTCACTACTGGTAGATACAGGGTGGCCCGGAAATAACGACCGCGATGCAGGCCGCATCATTGCAGCCATGGCAATGGCAGGGGTAGCGCGCCTGGATGCAGTCCTGATTACGCACTACCACGTCGACCATGTCGGAGGCATGCAAGCTCTTGTCTCGAAGGTGCCGGTCGGCATTTTGCTGGACCATGGACCCAACCGGGAACTCGACAACCCACCGACGGTACGCGGCTACGCGGAGTATGTCAGCCTACTCGATAAACTTGGCTTAAAGCACCGCACCATGCACCCGGGAGAGAAGCTGCCGGTACCGGGCTTCGATGTGACCGTGGTGAGTGCAGATGGTAAGTTACTGGACCGGGCGCTGCCGGGAGGTGGGGGTGCCAATGCCTTTTGCGTGGACGCAGAGCAGACTACGCCGGACACAACGGAGAACGCTCGCTCACTCGGTTTCGCGCTTCAATGGGGCCGGGCGCGGATTTTAGACCTGGGGGACCTAACACGCGACAAGGAGGCAAGCTTGATGTGCCCGGCTAATAAGCTGGGCCACGTAGACCTGCTGGTGGTGTCGCACCATGGCTGGTACCAGAGCTCAAACCCGGCGCTGGTGGATGCCATTACACCGCGCGTAGCAGTCATGGATAACGGAGCTCAGAAAGGCGGCTCCATCCCGGTGCTCGACACACTACGTGCAGACCCGAGTCACCCTGTCCTATGGCAGCTGCACTACTCAGAGGAGGGCGGCACAGCGCACAATACCGAAGCCGGCCAGATCGCAAATCTCAAGGGAACGGATGCAGCCTATCCATTACGCGCCACGGTGCTGCCAAATGGTGCCGTGGTGCTATGGAATGGCCGTACCGGCGAAACACGCAGCTACAGCATTCCGGACGGGCAGTAAAACAGTCTTATTTGGATTGGGAAGCGGCCTGTGTAGAGCCGGCCGCGAGATTTTTCCGAGGCCGTCCCGGGCCGCGCCGTACCGGCTGCAACTCCTGGGGGCTGTCAGTTAGCAGATCACGAGCCGTGCGGAGCCGGGTGAGCTCCTCATCAATACTTTGCAGAACGTCGGTCAGTCGCATTTCACTTTTCGGTTGCGTCTTCATAAATCGTATGGCCAGTCCCCGCGGTACAAAATCCACGGATTGTAGGAATGCAGGCTGGTTCACTGGAAGGTGAAATTGCGCCTATGTTTAAGAAATACGTAGGAGATTGTCGATTGGATTCATGAGCAAGCGTTCCCACTTCAGAAAAATCAGCAAGCCGTTGTTCCATCCTTGACGCTGTCCCGAAGAGACACCTATAGTTCGCCGAAGGCGCTTTTCAAGCGCCTGTCAATTCTGTTCTCAAAGTTGGCCTTCTGTTATGACATTTCAATTTTCCATGTTCATCTCTCGCCTGGCTCCCTGCGTGCTCCTCATACTCTGTAGCACCTATATGCAGGCGCAGACCGGTTCACCGTTCCGCAACCCCGCGCTACCGGTGGCGCAGCGGGTTGCGGATCTAGTAAGACGTATGACGCTTGAAGAAAAAGTCAGCCAGATGATGGACCAGGCACCGGCGATCCCGCGCCTCGGCATCCCGGAGTACAACTGGTGGAATGAGGGGCTGCACGGCATTGCGCGCTCCGGCTATGCCACTATGTTTCCGCAGGCTATCGGCATGGCCGCCACCTGGGACGCACCGCTGATCGGGGCAGAGGCTAAGGTGATCTCGACCGAGGCCCGCGCAAAGTACAACGCGGCAATTGCCGAGGGCAATCACGCGCGCTACTTCGGGCTGACGGTGTGGTCGCCGAACATCAACATCTTTCGTGACCCGCGCTGGGGCCGTGGGCAAGAGACCTACGGCGAAGACCCGTACCTGACCGGCACATTGGGAGTTTCATTTGTGCGCGGTTTGCAGGGCATGGATGCAACGTACTACCGCACCGTCGCGACGCCGAAACACTTCGCAGTGCACAGCGGGCCTGAGAGCACGCGCCATAAAGCGAACATCGATCCGGCACCGTACGACCTGGAGGCGACCTACCTTCCGGCGTTTCGCGCGACTATCGTGGATGCCAAGGCCGACTCGCTGATGTGCGCCTATAACGCCGTGGATAGCCTGCCGGCTTGCGCCAACACGATGCTGCTGAAGACGACTCTGCGGGATGCATGGGGCTTCAAAGGCTTCATAACGTCGGACTGCGGCGCGGTGGATGATTTTTTCCATGGGCACGGTACGTCTCCCGACGCTGAGCACGCGGCTGCGACAGCGGTGCTGGCCGGTACGGATACAAATTGCGGTGACACTTACAAGGTGCTGGTCAAGGCGGTAGAGGACAAACTGCTGCCTGAGAGCGCGATTGACACCGCCGTGGCGCGATTGTTTACGGCTCGCGTGAAGCTTGGAATGTTCGACCCGCCTGCCTCGGTACCGTATGCGAGCGTTTCCATGAGCGAGGACGACAGCGACGCTCACCGTGCGCTGGCTCTCAAAGCGGCGAATGAGGCCATGGTGCTGTTGAAGAACGACGGCACTTTGCCGCTCAAGCCCGGCCTCAAGACGATCGCCGTGGTCGGCCCGAATGCGGCTTCGCTGCCGGCGCTTGAGGGTAACTACAACGCCATCCCGTCGCATCCGGTGTTGCCGGTAGACGGCATGCGGCAGCAGTTTGCGGGAGCGAAGGTGATCTATGCGCAGGGCTCGCCCTACGCCGAGGGCGTGGAGCTGCCTGTACCGCGCACAACGCTGCGGACGGCGAGCGGCGAGGAAGGCCTGACCGGCAGCTACTATGCGAACGCCGACCTGACCGGTGCGCTGGTGCTTACGCGGACGGATGCGCAGGTGGACTTTGACTGGACCTACGCGAGCCCGGTACCGGGACTGAAGCAGGAGGGTTACGGCGTCCGCTGGACCGGGACATTTACGCCGGCCCGGCCCGGTGCGTACCAGCTAGGGCTCAAGATCGGTCGTTGCGGCGATGGCTGTGCTCAGGGCACAGCGAAGGAGCGCGAAACGGAATCAGTAGCCGTGATGGTAGACGGCAAGCCGGTCGACGTCTCAAAGCACACGCCGGGCACGGATGACTGGAACTCGATTGTGCCGGAACTTGACCTGAACTTCGCTGACACCCAGCCGCACGCCATCGTCATCGAGTACAAGCATCTCGGCGCAAAGACAGCCGGGGGCATTTCCCTACGCTGGATGGCCCCGGTGCAAGCCGAGCAGGATGCGGCTGTTGCTGCGGCCGGGCAGGCTGATGTGGTGGTCGCCTTTGTAGGCTTGCAGGCGGAGCTTGAGGGCGAGGAGATGCCGGTGCACATCCCGGGCTTTGCCGGGGGAGACCGCACCGCACTCGACCTGCCCGTCGCTCAGCAGAAGCTGCTGGAGGCAGTAGCCGCCACCGGCAAGCCGCTGGTAGTGGTGCTTGAAAACGGCAGCGCGCTCGCGGTGAACTGGGCTGCGCAGCATGCCGGCGCGATCCTTGAAGCGTGGTACCCGGGCGAAGCAGGCGGAACAGCCATAGCGCAGACCCTGGCCGGTGTGCACAACCCCGGCGGCAAGCTGCCGGTGACCTTCTACACCGGCGTAGACGAGCTGCCTGCATTTGAAAATTACTCCATGAAGAACCGGACGTACCGGTACTTTACGGGCAAACCGTTGTGGGGTTTCGGATACGGGCTTAGCTACACCAGCTTCGCGTTCTCTGGTATGAAACTGTCCGGGCAAACCGTGCAGGCAGGCCAGCCGCTGACTGTTGAAGCTGACGTGAAGAACACCGGGCGGGTCGCGGGCGATGAGGTAGCCGAGCTGTATCTGACACCCCCGCAGAACGATCTCGCGCCCAGGCAGCAGTTGGCTGCTTTTGAGCGTGTGCCGCTTGAGCCGGGTGAAACGAAGCACGTACGGTTTACGCTGCAGCCGAGACAAATGAGCGTAGTAGATGCACAGGGCCACCGCGCCATAGCAGCGGGAGAGTACACGCTCTCGATCGGGGGCGGCCAACCAGGCAGTACATCCAATGTATTTAGCAAGTTCGCCATAAATGGCGAACAACAGTTGCCGAAGTAAGGACGAGAACAATACGTTCTCGTCCCAATGAGCTTTCAGGTAAATTTGCTTTTTGTCTGTAGCAGAAATTGACTCCGTAGTCCAACGGCTGAGGCTGTCTTCGCGCTTCACGAAAGCTTCCATGTGCTTTCATCAGGAACTATTGCTGATGCGGAAACGCCTCTTTCGGCTGACCTGCTCGAGTGGACTGATGTCATTTTTGTAATGGAAAGGGTTTACCGACGCAGATTGAAACAGCAATTTCCTTCGATTCTGAATAGAAAGCGGATCATCGTTCTTGGTACACGCGATCAAAACAGTTACATGGCTCCAAAGCTTAGGCTCTATATAACTTGGCGTTCGCCTGATCTGGGTCCTACTTATTGGGCCGGTATTTACTGTTCCCGCCTAACTGCTTTGCCGTCCGGCCGTCTTGTGGAAGTCCACGCTGCTGGAACGTAGCCATCGTCTGATCCATACTTATTATGCCAAGCGAAGAGTGATTCTGTACTGAGAACCTGCTGCACTCAGGCGCAAAGTCGTCCTTTGACACGGCTTTGCAATGGTATCGTTACACCCGTGCTTTCGAAGCGGATTTCCGTCTTCGCAAGTGCCGGATGTCAGCAGCTCACCATGCTGTTGTTAGGAGTTCACGCCCATGCCGTTATTTCGCTATTTTGCTTTGGTTCTTTTGCTTGCTCTATCTGCCGTTATGTACGCACAGACACAAGAGAACGTAAGAGACCCCGAAAAGCTCGATGTATATGGACCCTACGCGGCGAAGCTCCTGCCGGGCGGCCGGGGATTGGCCAAGTCGCTGAACGGGGGCGAGCCCCTGCTCAATGCCGACGCAGCCTGGACGCTCTCGCTTTGGTTCCGGGCAGACCGGCCCGGCATGACGACGCTTTTGGCCGGGCTCGGCGACCCGTCGGCCGAAGACTCACGCTACCTGGGTCTTCGCAATGGCAAGCCGGTATTACGCATGGGAGTCGGCAACGAAGTAGACGCGCAGAGAGCTGTACAAGGCGAGGGATGGCACTTTCTTAGCGCGACCTTCGATCCCGCCAGTGCAATGACTACGCATGTGTACCTGGACGGCAGCGAGGTAGCCGTCGGCAACCCGGCGATGGGAACTGTAACGGATGCAGAGCTCCTGATCGGCCCGGACTTCATCTCGGATAAGGACGAAAAGTACGCCTATGACCAGGCGCACCTGCCGCTTACCGTACCTGAGCGCCTGAAAGAGTGGCAGCACTTCGGCGGCAGCATCGCCGGCTTTGAGCTGCGACACGGAGCCGCGACTCCCCAAAGTGTTCAAGCGCACGCGCAGGATCAGCCTAACTTCAACACTATTCTGTACGAGGACGGCTCCAAGCCCTGGCCGTTCCAGGTGCGCCAGTTTGCCGGCTACACCGCTCCGCAGCCGCCCGACACGTTGCCGCATAGCAGAGCGAACTTTTCCAGACCGGTAGCCCAGCCGCTGCCCCCGGCAGGCCCGACGCTGGAGCACACGGCACCGAATCAGTGGACACTGGCGCACAACTGGCTGTTGCAAGCCGAGCCGCAGGTACATGCGACTGCCGAGCAGGTGTCAAGTCCAGGTGGAAGCCCTGGCGTGAGCACGGCAGGCTGGTACCCGGCTACGGTTCCCGGCACCGTGCTGACCACGCTGGTCGATCGCGGCGTGTACCCGGACCCGGACTACGACCTCAACAATCTTGCCATTCCTGAGTCGCTTAACAAGCAGAGCTACTGGTATCGCGTCGCCTTTGCAACGCCCGCGTCGCATCCGGACGGCAAGCACTACACACTCGACCTGAACGGCATCAACTACGCCGCACAGGTCTGGCTTAACGGGCGCGAACTGGGCACAATCACCGGCGCCTTTATCCGCGGCGCATACGATGTAACCGCGCTGCTGAAACCCACTGGCGACAATGTGCTGGCCGTGCGCATCACCCCGCCGCCGCACCCCGGCATTCCGTGGGAGGAGTCCATCAAAGCCGGCCCCGGCGAGAACGGCGGAGCCATGCTGCTCGACGGGCCGACGTTTGTGGCGACCGAGGGCTGGGATTGGATTCCGTCGGAGCGCGACCGCAACAGCGGCATCTGGCAGGACGTGACGCTCACTGAAACCGGCGATCTCAAACTAGGTGATCCGCAGATCATTACCACCCTGCCGCTGCCCCGCTGTGACACGGCGGACGTACGTATCAACGTGCCGGTAATGAATATCGGCAGCGCACCTGCGAAGATGACGCTGCGAGCGAGCTTCGAGGGCGGCGTGGCGCTCACGAAGGACGTGACGGTTCCGCCGGGCGAGTCTACCATCGCGCTCACACCGCAGGAGTTCCCGCAGCTGCATGTGATTAATCCGCGCTTGTGGTGGCCTAACGGCTACGGCAAGCCTGAACTGTACCATCTCAAAATGTCAGTAGACGGCGATGAAAAGGCAACCCAATTTGGCATCCGCGAACTGACATACGAGGAGAGCCTGTTCGCCGCGGACGGTACCCTGCGCCGTGTTGAAGTGAACCCGACCATGGCGCTCGCGCTGCACCAAAGCGTCATCGACATCTCGCACGAGGGCATCCGGCAGACGCCGCAAGGCTGGGCCGCTTCGCTGACCGCTGCTGCCGATGACTCGCCCGCCGTAAAGCCGGTCACGAACGAGCCTGATATGACAGACCTCGTGATCAAGGTCAACGGTGTACGCATTGCTGCACGCGGCGGCAACTGGGGCATGGATGACGCGCGCAAACGCATTTCGCGCGCGCATCTCGAACCGTACTTTCGCCTGCACCAGCTGGCGAATGTCAACATTATCCGCAACTGGGTGGGGCAAAGCACAGAGCCGGTTTTCTTCGACCTGGCCGACCAGTACGGGCTGATGGTGTGGAACGACTTTTGGGAGTCAACCGGCAATTACAACGCAGAAGCGCAGGACCCTGCGCTGTTTCTCGCTAATGCGGCGGATGTGGTGAAACGTTATCGCAATCATCCGTCGATTGTGATGTGGTGCGCCCGCAATGAAGGCGTGCCACAGCCCGCACTTACCGACGGCATGGCGAAGATGCTGGGCGAGCTCGACGGTACGCGCTACTACACGCCTTCCTCAAACCAGGTAAACCTGCGCAACAGCGGCCCGTACAAATACCAGGACCCCAAGCTGTACTTCGACACGTTGAACCGCGGCTTTTCGGTCGAGCTCGGCATCCCGTCGTTCTCGACCCTCGAAAGTTTCAAACAGTCGATCGCGCCTGCCAATCAATGGCCTCTGAGCGATGCCTGGACCTACCACGATTGGCACACGCAGGGGAACGGTGCAATTCGAACTTTTATGCAGCACCTTGACGCACAGTTCGGCGCGCCTGTGAGCTTGGAGGATATGGACCGCAAGGCGCAAATGTTGAACTACACGCTGCACCAGGCGATCTTTGAGGGCTTTACCGCGCACCTATGGCAGCCGAATTCCGGCCGCATGATCTGGATGACGCAACCTGCGTGGCCCAGCAATATGTGGCAGATGCTGTCGCATGACTACGACACACAGGCTTCGTTCTACGGCGTGATGCATGCGTCGGAACCGAGGCATGTGCAGCTTGATATTTCTACTTATGACGTGGCGGTAATCAACACAACGACGGAGCCGCTTGCAGGTTCGGTGACGGCGTCTGTGTACTCGCTTGCAAATAAGCAGCTGTTCACGCGGACTATGCTGGTGTCGCTCGCAGTGAATGCAAGCGCAAATCTAATGCAGCTGCCCCTTTCGAGCCTGTTTGCACAAGCGCCGGATGAACCGGTCTTTGTGCGCCTTACGCTTACAGATAGACAGAAGCAGGAAAAGGAAATTTCAAACAACTTTTACTGGCTTGCTGACAAAGAAGAGGACATGCGTAAGCTGAACACGCTGCCCCAGGCGCAAATTGCCGCGAAGCTCCTGACAAGCACCGACGGGGATGAAAAGGTTATGGTGGTCGTGCTGACCAACCAAGGCAAGCAAGCAGCCATTGAGCTGAAGCTGACGCTCGAAGAAGCGCAGGGCGGCGAGCGTATCCTGCCCGCCTACTACAGCGATAACTACGTCTCGCTGCTACCCGGGGAGAGCCGAACAGTGACAATCCGTTACCCGGCGTCAGCCGCGAAGAGCGCGCCCGTGCTAGGTTTGCGCGGCTACAACCTGCGGCAGACCGTATTGCAAATTACGCACTAAAAAAATGTGATACTCATCCTAAGTGGATCTATCAGTAAAAATTACGATGGTCTTAAAAGCCGTTAACTCTTGACTTGCTTTTAAGTAGCCATAGGCCCCAAGGGCAATCATTGAAGTATTAATCTCAAGCACTTGCGTAAAGATTTCTATAGAAGAAAGGTGAAAAAGTCGTCCAATGACAGAGATAGAAATAAACAATCTCCTACTAAAAAGCAAGATTGTGCCGAACGATTGGGGAGCGCAAGTGAGAGGAGCAGGCATGGAAAGAATGCAAAAGGTCCTAAAAAGAACCACACATGGTTCATCGTTTTTGAGGATTCTTCATTGCTGAGAGTGAGCCAAATGCCAAAATCACGAGCTCCAATCCAAAGAGACCAAGCTAAACCAAGTAGATAGACGGTTTCCATGCTCCCGTTCGGCTAAGCATTACGCATAATTTTCAAGGTGCCAAACGCTATTAAACATCAAGCCGGTTCGCCGCCGCGATCCGCCCGTACCACAACCCAGAATCTTTCACCGTGCGACGCTGGTCGCGGAAGTCGACATAGGTCAAACCATACCGCTGGCTATATCCGTCTGCCCACTCAAAGTTATCGAGCAAGGTCCATGCGTGGTACGAACGAACCTTCGCTCCATCCTGAATTGCTCTTGCCAACTCTGCTAGATAGCTCCGAAAGAACGCAATCCGCCGCGTATCAGGCACATGACCGTTCTCGCCGGCATATGGAGCATCGAGGTAACTGCAGCCGCTCTCTGTGATTTCGATAACGGGATGGTTGTACTCCTTAGAAATTTGAGTCGCAAGGTCGTAAATGCCGCGCGGGTACACCTCCAGCCCGGCATCGGTAAGCGGCCCTTCCGTAGGCATCTCGGCATGAAACTGCGTGTAATCATCGCGGCTTCCCGCACCGCCACCGTCCAGCTCTGTCTCTGTTCCGAACTGCGCGCCTCCGGCTGACGAACCGGACTTTACGGCTGAGACTATCCGACGGGTGTAGTAGTGGAAGCCTACCCAATCCAGCGGTGCTTTCATGATCGTTTCATCGCCGGGTTGGAAGCCCATTTCTTTATACGGAGTCTCTCCGACGAACGCCTTCGGGTACTCACCGTACATAGCCGCATGGAGAAAGAAGACGTTATTCATCGCATGGTAGCGGGCCGTTGCCGCCCGGTCCGCCTCGCTGTTCATTTTCGGGTAAGCAGGCGCCATGCCGTACGCGCTTCCGACGGTCGCTTTGGGCGAGACTGCCTTGAGAGCACGCAAAGCCTGCGATTGAGCCAGGCTAATGGTATGCGCGGCCCGCAAAAAGAGCCTGGAGTCTGCCTTGCGGGGAGGGAACGCTCCTACGCCATAGCCCAAGTAAGCAAAGGTCCAGGGCATATTGAAGGGAGCCCACACAGTAATCCGATCGCCGAAGTGTTTGCCTAGAATGGCTGCATATTCCGCGTAGTAGTTAGCAAGCTCGCGATTCGGCCAGCCGCCCTTATCCTCCAGAGCTTGCGGTAAATCCCAGTGGTACATCGTGCAAAAAGGCCGTATGCCGGTTTCAAGCATGGTGTCGATCAAACGGGAGTAGTGATCCAGACCCTTTGGATTAGCAGGCCCAATGCCGCTCGGCTGAATGCGCGGCCAGGAAATGGAAAAACGATAGCTCTTCAGGTTGAGCTGCTTGACAATAGCAATGTCTTCCTTGAACCGGTGGTAGTGGTCGCACGTCACATCCGCCGTGGCTGCCCCGCGAATCTTGCCCGGTGTATGCGTAAACCGGTCCCAGATCGACTCACCCTTGCCATCCTCGTTCCAGGCTCCCTCAACCTGGAAGGCTGCGGTCGCAGTGCCCCACAGAAAATCTTTTGGGAACTGAGCGCCGTTAAAACTTACTGAGTCTGATACTGGTGCCTGCTTTGGCGGCAACGCTGAGGCAAGAATCCCACCTGGAAGCGTCATGGAACCGGCAGTCACGAGAGAGTTTCTAACGAACTTGCGACGATTCATTCCCTGGATCTCCAGTTGAGAGAACAATTTAAGTTGCTATAGGTGCGCTGAAGGCGTACCGGCCATACCGGCCATAAATGAAGCGACATGATCATTTAGAAATTTCTCGTCCGCAGGACTTGCACCTGCGCCTGCGGGATGACCCCATAGGGATGGAATCGGCAGCAGGGTGCAATGCGGGATGAACTGCGCTTCATATTGCGCGTCTTCTACCGGAAAATACAAGTCCGTTGCGGAAGGCATGTAGAGCACAGGCACCTGGATCGAGCGCAGCGCGGCTTCGACATTGCCGCCGCTGCTGTTATGAAATGCACCGGTTTGCCCCACGTCGTTCGACTCCCATGTGCGCAGCTGTAGGATCAGGTTGTTCGCGTCTGCACCGGGGATAAAACTGGTGCGGTAGTGCTCGATAACCTGCGGGAGCGTAGTGAACTTCGGACCAGCTGAGTCATCTTGCCGCCACAGCTCCTTGCGCCACCACTCCTGCGAGAACAACCATCCGGTCCACATCAACGAGAACGCCTGAATGCCTTTTTCCGGCTCGGCTTTGTAGTCGCCGTTTTGAAAAGCCGCGTCGGTGGTGATCGCTGTGATCTCGCCCTCATTACGCACGATGCCGTGCCCGTAGGTTTTGGCAGTGCTTGAGGTCGCGATAATGCGGTCCATGTAATGTGGGTAGCTTACGGCCCACTGGAACGCTTGCTGGCCGCCCATGGAGAAGCCGATGACTGCTTGCAGATGCTGGACATGCAGTTGCTGTGTGAGCAGCTGGTGGACGGCTTCGACATTGTCGCGAATGGTAATAGCCGGGAAGCGAGGCCCATGAAATGGCTCAGGAGTGTTGCTCGGCGAGGAGGAGCGGCCATTGCCGAACAGCTCGCTGGTGACCAGGAACAGCTTTGCCGGGTCGAGCGCCTTGCCGGGGCCGATCAGCCAGCCGTAGCCGTGCATGTCGGCCATGTAGTGGGATGGGAGCAGCACGGCATTGTCGCCGGCTGCGTTGAGATGTCCATAGGTGCCGTAAACCACTATGGCCTCGGGCAGGGTCGCGCTGCTCTCGGTACGAAAGTCATGGATAGTGAAAGAGTGCTGGGTAGGCTCAGAAGCCTTGTCCTGTGCCTGCGCCGCAGCCGCGAACAGCAGCCATCCGCATACTGCCGCTAACCGTATGAGCCTATTCACGATCATGTGCCTCCTGATGACTGCGGCGATTTTCTCACAAGCATTTCTTATCTTTGCACTGAACATTTTCGATCCATGCGCCGATAGGGGCATTACGGCCTGGTATGGGGTAGCCCATCGGCAGCCGGTTGGAAGGGCAACGGCACATGTTCGCGATTCTCGGCATTCTTGTAGTTTTCGGCGCAGTGATCGGCGGCTTCCTCATGGAAAAGGGGAACCTGGCGGTTCTCATGCAGCCGGCTGAGGTCGTCACTATTGTGGGCGCTGCGCTTGGCACATTGCTTGCCGCCAACCCAATGCACGTGTTGAAGGGAATACTAAGCGGGCTTACCGGGGTCCTGGGAGGCTCCAAATTTCCTAAACAGCGCTACCTTGACACTCTCAAAATGATGTTCGACCTGTTTACAAAAGCTCGCAAGGAAGGCATGGTTTCCATTGAGGGCGATGTCGAGGAAGCGGACAAGAGCGACATCTTCAAGAAATATCCAATCTTTCTTAAAGATCACCATGCACGCGACTTCATCTGCGACACCATGCGCATGGCCATTACCGGCGGTGTGAGCACGTTTGACGTGGATCAGATGATGGATCTTGACATGGAAGTGCACCATAAGAGCGCGGAGCAACCGACTGCGGCATTAACCTCCGTTGCCGATGCGCTGCCGGGTCTTGGAATTGTTGCAGCAGTGCTGGGAATTGTAATCACGATGGGCGCGCTCGGCGGACCGCCCGAAGAAATCGGCCGCAAGGTGGCAGCCGCGCTCGTAGGCACTTTCCTGGGCATCCTGCTGTGTTACGGCGTGCTCGGTCCTCTTGCTTCTGCCATGAGCAAGCGGGTCGGTGATGAGCATGGTTACTACCACATTCTGCGGGTCGTTATGCTGTCGTTTATCAAAGGCATGTCGCCGATTCTTGCAGTGGAAATGGCGCGGCGCGCTATTCCTGCAAATGTACGTCCCAGCTTTACTGAGGTAGAGAACGTATGCCGTGGAAAGGGCGCGGAACCCGCGCCGGCGGGCTGACATGGCAAACGCTCCCGCACCGATCATTATCAAGAAGATAGTCAGCCACGGGGGCCACCATGGCGGAGCCTGGAAGGTGGCGTACGCAGATTTTGTGACTGCATTGATGTCTCTCTTCATCGTGCTCTGGCTTACCTCAAGCACCAGCAAGCAAGACCAGCAACTCATTGCCGGCTACTTTCGCGATCCGCTTGGTGTATCCAAGCAGAAAGGAACGAAGCAGATCGGCACCGGCCAGGGAGAGAATGTTTTGTTGAACAAGCAGGACATGACCAAGCTCAAGGAAGCGCTGATGCAATCGATCCACAGCGTGGACACTAAAGACAAACTGAAGAATCAGATCGAAATTACTATCACGCCGGAAGGTTTGCGCATCGAGTTGATTGAGGATGCACATGGAACGTTTTTTGAAACCGGAAAATCCGAGCCCACACCTCTGCTGGTGCAGATTCTTAGGGTCCTTTCGGCTCAGCTCGGCTCACTGCCGAACCACATCTCCATTGAAGGCCACACAGACGCGCAGCCATATGCAAACAACCGCATCTACAGCAATTGGGAGCTTTCCTCCGACCGGGCGAACGTAGCACGACGCTTGATGCAGACCAGCGGCGTGAGGCCCGACCAAGTTGCCCAGGTGCGGGGCTTTGCCGACCAGCAACTGCGCATAACCAAAAACCCTTTCGATGCGGCCAACCGGCGCATTTCATTGATTGTGCAGTACCTTGAAGCAGCAAAAGGACCGGCCCTGGGGCCGATTGCCGGGGTGCAGGGTCTACCTGCCGGAAAACTTGGACCTGCGCTCAATACGCCTGGCACAGCTGCCGCACCGCCTATTTCACATAAGGGTACCGGGCAATAATTAGCAAATTCTCATATTTGCACTACATGTTGTGATTCAGTGATCCAGCGCCGGACAAGCGTGGGAATAATGAGAAACACGTTAGTACTGTAGCGAGGCACTCTTCTCTTTGCGCTTGTGCATGCTCCGGTATAGTCGGTTCTCAGGAACCCACACAGATGGATAGCAATAGACTGCTCTCGCAAGAGATGGGGCAGCCTTCGGCGATGCGTGCCTTACCGGACGCGTCATCGCAGATCGCCGCCATAACAAACACAGCAGTACATGCAGCCAGCCCGGCATCCGATGCGGTAAAACCGGCTCGCATTTTAATTGTCGAAGATGATGTTCCACTTGCACGGTTGCTTTGCTCCTGTCTTACCGCAGAAGGTTTTGTAGGCGAGCTGGCATTTGATGGAGAAGAAGCTTTAAGGAGGCTCGAATCCGAGACCTACCAACTTATGCTGCTTGATCTAAATATGCCGAGAATGGATGGGCTAACCCTGCTTACAAAAATGCATGCAGACCAGCCAGATCTTCCGGTCATGGTGCTGACGGGCCGCAATCGTACCGAAGACCGGGTTATCACCCTGAACCAGGGTGCTGATGACTGCTTGGTCAAACCGTTTTCTCTGCTGGAACTACTGGCCCGCATTCGTGCTCTGTTGCGCCGTCAGGCAGGCACGGTCCCGCAGATGGCTGCGAAGGCGCAGCCTGGCTTGCTGCTCCATCGCGACGAATATCGGGTGGAGCGTGACGGTCGCCGCATCGACCTGACCCCGCGCGAGTTTGCACTACTCGAGTTCCTCATGGTGAATTCTCCTAAAGCCGTCTCCCGCGCGACGCTGATGGAGCAGGTCTGGAAAACTCCGTTCGATCCTAGCACCAATGTGGTGGACGTATATATGAAGTACTTGCGCGACAAGATCGATTGCGAAGGGGAGCAGAAGCTAATTCGTACTGTGCGAGGTATAGGGTATGCGCTTGCCTGCGCGTAGTGCACCTCCCATATGGATGGGACGGCAAGGATGACCGCACCGCCCTTTCCATATACCCGCAATGCGGATCAGCGACCTGTGCGCATTCTACTGGTGAGCCCGGATGCGCGGCTGCGACTGCACTTGCGTGAAAAGATCGGAGCGCCACGTTGGGACCTTGCGGAAGCAGCCAGCGGCGCGGAGGCAGTCGAGTGTCTGGCAGACACGCCTATTGAAGTGCTGCTGCTTGATCCCATGCTGCCCGACATTGTTGCAAACGAGTTCAGCGCACTGGTTCTGCAACGCTTTCCAAGTATTGAAATTTTGACGTTGAACGCGCAGACCGGCCATCTACTGCTGGCAAACGCATCTCCAACCCCGCTCGCCGCACAGTTGACTGACCTGATCTACCGCGGCAGCATCCCGGATGCAGTGCCCTCATATCCTTCTACACCGCGAAACTTCAGGGAAGGCACAGAAAAGCGCACCGGTTTGCGCGGCATGGTGGGCTCTTCCGCGGCCATGCAGCGCGTGTACCGGCTGACAGAAATGGTCGCTCGATCTGAAACGACCGTTCTGGTCACCGGCGAAAGCGGCACGGGCAAGGACCTGGTGGCACAGGCCATCCACATGATCAGCCCGCGAGCCAAACACCCGTTTGCCGTGGTGAACTGCGCAGCTATTCCCGAGGCGCTGCTGGAAGCTGAACTGTTCGGCTATGCAAAGGGCGCTTTTACCGGCGCAACACAGTCGCGCATCGGACGCATCCATGCGGCGCATGGCGGCACTCTTTTCCTCGATGAAATCGGCGATATGCCCTTATCGCTTCAAAGTAAAATCTTGCGCTTCCTGGAGCAGGGCGAGGTGCAGCGCCTTGGCGGCAACGATAATTTGAAGGTGGATGTGCGCGTAGTCGCAGCAACTAACGCGGACCTGAAAGCGCTGGCTCAGCAAAAGCTTTTTCGCGAGGACTTGTACTACCGCCTCGCTGTCTTCCCAATTCATCTACCTCCACTGCGGGAGCGCGAAGGCGATCTGCGAGCGCTAACGGAAGCTTTTGTAGAAAAGTTCTGTCCGGGCATGCGTGTAACGCCGGAAGTTTTCGATTTACTGACTACACATTCCTGGCCCGGTAACGTTCGCGAGCTGCGAAACACGATGGAACGGGCCGCCATTCTGCTTGACGGGGAACGCGTGCTTACCGCGGCCCATATACTTCTCTGAGATCCATGCTGTAAACAGCTTGTACTTACTTTTCCGCTCTCGTCCGGTTTTAAAGTTCAAGCATTTGGTTGTCGGTAAGCACTGTCTTTGCGGACGTAATGTATTGCAATGAAGGAACGTCACTGTTTTCGCAAGAAGTTTGAGTCGGGTAACAACTTCTTTCGCGCGGCCTTGCCATAAGGAAATCAATGCGGCCAAGCATTACGGCATGTCCGGCGAGGCAGAGAGCGATGGTTGCGGTGCATGGTAGTTCTTTGCGGTTGAATGTAAGTCGCGCCGTCTTGAGTCAATAAGCGGTTGGACACATCGCGGCAAGCAGGTACATAGAAAGAAGTTGTCGGGACGTAGTAGACAGTTGTACGTCCGGTTCGGTTATGTGGCAAAGACTTTTTGGATATAAAAAGTTGGGGCATCAAAGAAGTATTTTCACTATAAAAGTGAAAATCTGACTACATTTGCCCATTATTCCTGTCCTTATGACACACACTAATTCTAGTACCCTGTATTTTCGACATCATCGTTGCCGATTGGCCCTTGCCTTGCATATCAGATAGGCAGATGCTGCCTACTTCTCATCAATTGCAAATCTATGAGCTGCCTTTGCCAAATGCAGCCCCAGGCAAAGTCGAAGCGCGGCTATTGGCGGACGCATTTTCAGAGTTCATCACTGCTTCGTCTGCGCTTGAGAGCTCCTACCGCGATTTGCAAGCCGAAGTGGTGCAGCTTGGGTCGGAGCTGGCGGAGCAGAATGCAGCACTCGAAGCAAGCTTGCATGAGAACGAGCAGATGCACCTGGCTCTGGCTCAGATTGTCGATTCCATGCCCTGTGGCGTTCTGGTGCTTGGCGCGAAGACTGAGGTGCTCCGCATGAATGCCGAGGCGGCTCGACTGTTGTCGCTGCGCAATGAAGACATGCACCCAGCCACTCTTGAGGCAATTGCAGCTTGCACCGGCCTGGATTTGCGACCTTTCTGTGCGATTGAAGGCGAAAGCGAGATCTCGTTAACGGCAGGAAGCCGAGCAGACAAGCCCATTCGCTGGATGGAAGTGCAAACGTGTCAACTCTCCAACTTGCGCGCAGATGCTCGAACGATTCTTATCCTCAATGACATCACTGCGCACAAACAGGCGGAGGGAGATCGCGAAGCAGGACGGCGCGCCCTGGCCCTTGCCGAGGTCGCCGCAACGCTGGCTCACGAGATTAGAAATCCGTTAGGAAGCCTGGAGTTGTTCCTGTCGCTGCTGGAAGAGGACCCGATCCGCTCCCCTGAGTGGATTGAGCACCTGCGCGCCGGGCTACGTGGACTTTCCGGAACGGTGAACAATGTGCTGTCTTTCCACGGCATCGGTTTGGCACACTTGCAGCCGCTGGTGTTCGGTCGAGCCATTGCTGCTGCTGTTGAGTTCGCGCGACCGCTTGCCGAGCAAAGTGAGTTGTGTCTCATCTGCAATGGCAGTAGCTTGCCCGGCAGAGTTCTGGCGAATGAAGCAGCGCTACAGCAGATCATCCTTAACCTGGTCGCAAACGCGGTGAGGCACACGGCGGCAGGTGGTTCCATCACTGTCACGCTCCGGCAGCAAACACCCACCCGGCTCATGCTGGAGGTTACTGATACCGGCTGCGGTATTGCGCCGGAACACCTCCCAAACATTTTCAAGCCGGGCTGGAGCGGTACCGGCGACCGCTCGGGGCTTGGCTTAGCCGTGTGCCAGAGCATTGCCGCGCAGCACGGCACAATTCTTCAGGTTTCAAGCGCACCCGGCCTGGGCGCCTGCTTTTTCATGGGGGTAGACCTGATATGAATACACCGCACATTGGCGCGCATGGCCGCTCCGTTCTGGTGGTAGATGACGAACCGGGAATACGCACGGCGCTGACGGCGCACTTCTCTCGCGAAGGCTGGCAGGTAACAGCGGCTAGCGGCCTGAAAGAAGCCGAATACCGGCTGACACAGGGCGACTTTCAACTGCTGGTGAGCGATGTGCGTCTGCCCGACGGCTCGGGCGTAGACCTACTGCGTGTCGCACGTGCGACCTCCGCCGCGCCCGTGGTGCTCCTCACGGCGTATGGAACGGTACCCGATGCAGTCGCCGCGATGCGCTGCGGAGCCAGTGACTACCTGACCAAACCGGTAGCGTGGCCGCAGCTGCGCGGCATTGCCGATCGGCTTTGCGGGCAAGCCGGTACCGGCCCTGCCCATGTAGAGGGAACCGCTGCGTTCGCAGGCGGCATTGTGGGCCGCTCGCCTGCCTTGCTACAGGCGCTTGCCCGGGCCCGAGCCGCCGCAGGTACGGATGCCGACATCCTAGTGGAGGCTGAAAGCGGTACCGGCAAAGAACTGCTCGCCCGGTTCATCCATGATGCGAGCGCGCGCGCGCGCAAGCCGTTTGTTGCCGTCAATTGTGCCGCCGTGCCGGAGCATCTGCTCGAAAGCGAGCTGTTCGGCCATGCGCGCGGTGCCTTTACCGGAGCCACGCAGGCAAAGCCGGGCCGCTTCGAGCTGGCTCACGGCGGTACACTGCTGCTCGATGAAATCGGCGAGATGCCGCTGCACTTACAGCCCAAGCTGCTGCGAGCATTGCAGGAGCGCGAGTTTGAGCGGCTGGGCGAGACGCGCACCGTGAAGGTCGACATCCGTGTGATTGCAACCACCAACGTCGCGCTTGCCGCAGCCGTGGACCGCGGCGCATTCCGCTCCGATTTGTACTACCGGTTGAATGTCATCCCCCTTTCGCTGCCGCCGCTGCGCGAACGCACACAGGACGTTGCACTGCTGGCGATGCATTTCGCAAATAGCTGGGCTGCGCGCGCTAAGCGCCCCATGCCGGTACTCACTCCTGACTTTCTGGAGATGCTGACTGCGCAGCCGTGGGTCGGCAACATCCGCGAACTTGGCAACTTCATGCAGCGGGTGCTTTCGCTCCATGCTGACGATTCCGCGTCGGCACCGATCGACCGGGCTTGTTTTCTTAGAGAGACGGCAGCGGGAAGCATTCGCAAGCAGCCTGTGCCTTTTGGGGTAAGAACGGAAGCCTCAGCGGGCACGATTACCGGGCCGGTCACCGTGCCCATCCGGCAGATGGAGCGGCTGCACCTTGAAAAAACACTGGCCATGACCCAGGGCAACCGCACCCATGCCGCAGAGATGCTGGGCATCAGCCTGCGCACCATGCGCAACAAGATTCGCGAATACGGGCTACCGCCCAGGAGGTACGCATAGTTATGAACACATCTCTGATACCGCTTAATCTGGAGCGCTATTTACAAATGACCGCCGAACGTGAACAGGTGGTCTCCGCCAATATGGCCAACATCGATACGCCCGGCTACCACGCTAAGGATGTGAGCTTCGAACAGACGTTGCTTCGAGCAGGCAGCAATGGCGAGATCCCCGATGTGCCGATTGCCATCCGCGACCAGGCAGGTTTATTGGAACGGCCCGACGGCAACAACGTCAACCTGGATCACGAAAGTCTCTTGCTGGCTAAGGCGCAGCTTCAATACGGCTTAGGTGCGCAGCTGATCAAGGGCCAGTTCCATGAGCTGCTCAGTGCCGTTCACGATGGCAGTGCGTAAGCACTCTTCTGTTGCTCTGAAGCGCCAAACTCAACTCGGTACTGCCTTGCTGACATGAAGGCAACGAACACGTTCACGAACCAATTGCACATACAGGAGAAATGTTTTCATGGACCCATTTAGCATGCTCCAGATCAGCGGGTCCGCCTTGACCGCAGAGCGCCAGCGGTCTGAGGTCATCGCGACCAACATGGCAAATGCGGAAACCACACACACGATTGAAGGTGGCCCGTTCCGCCGCAAGCAGGTCATCTTTTCCGCGCAGCACGCGTCGGCATTCCAGTTGCAATTCGCGGCGATGACCAACACGCCGCACCTGCATGGGCGCAGCTCCGGCAGCGTGCGGCTGTCGCAGGTGGTCGATGATCCAAGCGCGCCTGTAATGCGCTACGACCCGGCCCACCCGGACGCGAACAAAGAGGGCTACGTGGCGTACCCGGCAATCAACCCGGTGCAGGAGATGGTGGACCTGATGGGCTCGGTGCGTGCCTATCAGCTCAATGCATCCGCCGTAACGGCGGCCAAGCAGATGATTCAGCAGTCCATCGATATTTTGAAGAGCTAAAGCAGGAGGAAAAGATGATTCCAGCAATTCCAGTCAGCGGCATCGCCGGTGCGGTCACCTCAGTCTTCGGGCCGGTCTCGTCAACGGCGGCAAGCAGCGATACCGGGTTCGGCAACCTGCTCAAGAGCGCGCTAAACCAGGTGAGCAGCGTACAGAACGACGCCTCGCAGCAGGTCAACACAGTGCTGGGAGGCGGCAGCGCCGATATGGGCAAGGTCATGATTTCTGTCGAAAAGGCAGACGTCGCTTTCCAGCTCATGATGCAGGTGCGTAACAAGATCGTGAGCGCTTACCAGGACATTGAGAAGCTGCAGTTCTAAACCGGCGCGAACAAGAAACGGGCAGGCATGCAAGCGATACTTCGGCAGTTGCAACAGTTTTGGGCAGGGCGCAACCGGCAGCAGCGCGGGTTTCTCATCGCGGGCAGCATTGCCACGGTAGCGTTGCTGGCGGTGTTCGCGCACCTGATCGTGACACCGGACCTGAAGCCGCTGATGACCGGTCTTGACCCAGCCGATGCGCAGACGCTGTCTGCCTCACTGACGGCAAAGGGAATCACCAACGCGATCAGCCCGGATGGCAAGCAGGTGAGCGTAGCCGCCGACAAGCTCGATGCAGCACGGCTTGAGGTGGCGTCGAGCCATGCCGCGCCGCACTCGGGTCGTATGGGTTTCGAGATTTTCGATAAGGTTTCCTGGGGCCAGACCGAGTTTGACGAAAAAGTGAACTACCAGCGGGCGCTTGAAGGCGAGCTGGAGCGTACCATCACTACCCTGGGTGCGGTGAAAAGTGCCCGCGTACACCTGGTGATGGCAACTGATTCGGTGTTTCTGGATCAGGCTCGCAGCGCCAAAGCGTCAGTTGCGCTAAAGCTGCAGGGCGGCTCGCTTTCGCATGAGGAGATCGCCGGGATTCAGCGATTGGTAGCGGGTGCGGTAGACGGGTTAAAGCCGGGTGACGTCACGATCATCGATGCCGACTCGAACACTTCGCTCGGTAGTTCCGCCGATGAAAACGGCGGTGACCCGGAGATGGAAAAGCGACTGGAGCAGCGGCTGATTGCGACGCTTGCGCCGGTGGTCGGGGCGGACCATATCCGCGCCAGCGTGAATGTGGAACACGATCCGGGCACTATTGAACAAAGCCAGGAGAAGTACGACCCGGGAATCTCTGTGCCGCTTACCGTGCAGCGCTCCGATGAAGAAACCGGTGCAGGCGCGGCTGTAAGCGGCGTTCCAGGCACCGTCAGCAATGTGCCGCAGGGAAAAGCATCGCTGCCGAACGTGCCCAATGTTCCGGGAGACGGCGCGGAGAGCGCGAAAACAGAGAACTCGACATATGGCGTAAATAAAGTCACTACGCACTCGCTTGAGCCTTCCGGACGTATTCGGCGGCTTACAGCTGCGGTGCTTGTGGACGACGGCGTGATCCACAAGACTCTGCCGAAGGGCAAAATGCAGGATGTGCGCGTAAAGCGCTCGCCGGAAGAACTGAAGCAGCTACAGGATTTGGCAGCCGCAGCCCTGGGCCTTGATACCGCGCGTGGGGACGTGCTGACGGTCGAGGACATGTCGTTTGAGCAAGCAGCGCAGGTGGAGGTTCCACCGCCCGCACTGGCAGACCGGCTTCGCAAGGGATTGAACGACTATGCCGTTGTGGTCCGTTATGGGTCATTGCTGCTGCTGTTTCTGCTGGGTTACCTGCTGATGGTGCGCCCGGTACAGAAGCGCGCGTTGAGTGGTCAAAAAATTCTGGAATCTCCCGAGCGCACGCCGCTTCTGGCAGAGCAGGTGCAACCGCAACTGGCACCTATCAGCCTCGGTGAGGAAGCGCTACGGTCCGGCATGCTCAAGGAGCAGCTGGTGCAACTGGTCAAAGCGGAGCCGCAAAACAGTACCCGTGCCGTACAGGCGTGGCTGCGAGGAGACGGACAATGAGTGCAGAATTAGGCGCAGGGCCGGCATCGGGGCAACTTACAGGGGTGCGTAAGGCTGCCATTCTGCTGGCAGTTTTGGGGGAGGAGGCTGCGGCAACGATCCTGCGGGCCCTGCCTGAGGACGAACTGCAGCGAGTGACGCATGAAATCGCTCGGCTGGGTTCCGTGCCGAAAGAGATTTCTTTCAAGGTTATGGAAGAGTACCGGCAACTCGCTGTGGCTCAGGAGTACATTGCGCAAGGTGGTCAGGACGCCGCACAACGCATGCTGGTCAAGGCGTTTGGAGAAAATGGAGCGCGCGAAATGGTGGCACGGTTGATGCGCGCCAATGAACTCAGCGCCTCGCGGGTGGAGTCGTTGCAGCGCATTGATGCCAAGCAGCTGGCGCGCTTTCTTGAGGGCGAGCATCCGCAAACTGTGGCATTGATCCTTGGCCACCTGGACGCAAAACAGGCTTCCGCGCTCATCATGTGCCTGCCGCTGCCGGTGCGTGCGGAATCGGTAAAGCGGTTGGCGCAGCTGCGCCAGTTTTCCCCCGAGATGGCTGAAAAGGTGTCCAAGGTGCTCAACCGCAGGCTGCGCTCTGTGGGCGAGCAAACCAAGCACACCTACTCGGGATTCCAAAGTGTGGCTGACTTAATGAACAACATTGACGCGACGACTTCGCGTGAAATCCTCGAAACAATCGAGCGGGAAGAAGCTAAATTGGCTGCTTCCATCCGGGACTTGATGTTTACGTTTGAAGATTTCCTCAATGTGCCGGAACTTCAGATTCGTGAAGTGACCGCAGCTGTCGATAAGAAGACTCTGACCCTTGCGTTGAAGGGTGCAAGCGAAGAGCTACGCAGCCACTTCTTCCAGACTATGAGTTCGCGTGCGATCGAAATGATGAAGGAAGACGCGGAATCGCTGGGACCGGTGCGCTCGCGCGATGTAGCCAAGGCACAGCTTGAGGTAGTTGCCCTGGCACGCACCCTTGAAGGTGAAGGCAAGATTGTTTTGAAGAGTGAGGGAGCTGATGAGTATGTCGTTTAATCGCTTGAGTTTGCCGCGCCTGCCTTTGCCGCCCGTTAAATCGTTTCAGTACCGGGAGATGGCTTCCATACCGCCGGCATTGCCGCGAGTCAAAAGTGTCGCTCCTGAACCGGAAGTGCGCCAACAGGCAGAGGTGGAGATGAGCCGGACAGAGCTACAGGGGCTACTGGCCGAAGCTCGTGAGGAGGGCGCGGCAGCCGCAGAGTTGCGGATGCAAGGCAGTGTGCGGGAGCAGGCGGAGCGCGAGGCGGGCAGAATCACTTCTGCGCTCGACTGCTTTGAGCGTGAGCGTAAAGGCTACTTTGCAAAGATAGAAGCAGAGGTGGTGCGTCTGGCGCTCTCAATCGCGGCCAAGATTCTGCACCGCGAGGCGCAGGTGGACCCGATGCTGGTGGGCGCGCTGGTACAAATCGCTGTCAACCAGCTCAAGGAGAATACTGCGGTCAGCGTCCGGGTGAACCCTGCGAGTGCCGCACGCTGGCGCACTCACTTTGAGGCCGCGCCGCAGTGGGCCAGCGTCACCGTGATTGAGGATGCGGTGCTCGATGTAGGAGACTGCATGCTTGAGACAGAACTCGGCTCGGCGAATTTCTCGCTTGCCGCACAGCTTAAGGAAGTCGAGCAGGGCTTTTTCGATATTATCGCGCAAACGCCGAGAGGCTAACCGATGCCGCTTGCGTCCTACTTCGACCGGCTTGCGCATTCCAGTACTCTGCGCTGGACGGGCCGTGTGCTGCAGGTTACCGGGAACCTGATCGAGTCCGAGGGGCCGTTCTGCTCGGTGGGTGAGGCCTGCGAAGTGCATGGGCTAGATGGCCGCAGCTACCCGGGTGAAATTGTCGGCTTTCGCGGCTCGACCATGCTGTCAATGACCCTGGAGCGGCCCCAGGGTATCCGCTTCGGCGACCGCGTGGTAGCCATCGGTGCGCACCCTTCGATTCGGGTCGGGAGTGAGATGCTGGGGCGCGTGATCGATGCAGTCGGAACACCGCTTGACGGCGGCCCCGAGTACCGTGCGGAACGAACGATACGGGTTGATGAACCTGCACCGATGCCGTTCGACCGGGTACCCATCCGTGAGGCCCTGGGCTGCGGCGTGCGAGTTCTGGACGCATTTGTCCCCTGCGGACGCGGTCAGCGGCTCGGCATCTTCGGCGGCTCGGGGGTAGGTAAAAGTACGCTGCTGGGTATGATGGCCACCGGAACAGCAGCCGACTTGACCGTGATGGCACTGGTAGGCGAACGGGGCCGCGAGGTCGGCGAGTTCCTTGAAGTGTTGGGAGAAGAGGGACGCCGCCGTTCCGTTCTCGTTGTATCGACTTCAGACCAGTCTCCGCTGTTGCGCCTGCGGGCTGCCATGAGCGCAACCGCTATTGCTGAGCATTTTGCCGCCACAGGGAAGCACGTACTGCTTGTCGTCGACTCGCTGACCCGCTTTGCCATGGCGCAGCGGGAGATCGGTCTAGCAGCGGGCGAGCCGCCAACGGCCAAGGGCTATACCCCTTCCGTACTGAATATGCTGGCACGCCTGGTAGAGCGTGCCGGTAACTTCAAGGGCGGCAGCATCAGTGCGTTCTACACCGTGCTGATGGAGGGCGATGACCAGCAGGACCCAGTAGTGGACACCGTTCGCTCCTTGCTGGATGGGCACATCCTCCTGGACCGGGCACTTGCCTTGCGAAACCACTACCCTCCGATTTCCGTGTTGGACAGCCTGAGCCGCCTGATGCCTGCCATTGTCGCCCCGGCGCACCTGGAAAAGGCGCGGGCGCTTCGGCGATTGCTGGCAAGCTACACGCGCTCTGAAGATTTGCTGCGCATCGGCGCTTATCAAAAAGGCACGGATGCAACGCTGGATCGTGCTGTGGAGGTGCTGCCTGCGCTTGAAGCCTTCTGCACGCAGCTTGCCGGTGAGGGCTGCCCGCTCCCGACAACTATCAGCCGCCTGCTGGCACTGCCGAGCTAAGCGGTGGCTTTCCGTTTCGCACTAGGCACCGTGCTGCGCGTGCGCGAGCTTGCCGTGGAGCAGGAAGAGCGGATGCTGACGCGTATCCTTGCGGAAATTGAAGCACTACGCGGCGCGCTGGTGCGTACAGAAGCCGAAGCGCGTGAGTCAGCGCAGGCGCGTGAGAAGGCATACCTGGCCACCGCGCTGCCGGCCTTTCACCTCCATGGTTCGTATGCCGCTACAGCGGAGTTGCGAGCGCGCGCCGCTCGCATACGACATCAGCTAACGGAGTTTGAGAAGCTGCGTGTGCAGCAGATTGCTCGCTACGAGGAAGCATATCGCCGGCATGAACTGCTATCCGGCATGGAAGCGCAAAGCCGGACGGTATGGCTCCTTGCGGAAAGCAAGCGTGAAGGAAAAGCGGCGGATGAGGCTTTTCTGGCACGGCTTCGTGCCAGGCAGTTGGGTACTCCGGAGTAGGCAAGCTTTGCCGGGTGCCGGGCAAAGCTTGCCCAGTACTCGGCAATTGCCTAGTTTCTTCGAAGGGGATTGTTGCATGTAGAGCAGGAAACGGCTTGTTTTTCATGGGTTGAGCGAGCGAAATACTTCCTCTACAGTTTGGCCCAAAAAATGCACTAAGGGAGAGCGTGACGATACACCCTACAAGCTTGCCGTCCGCAGTTGTCAGTCCTGTTTCAAGCTCTGCACCTGTGCCCGCAATCAGCAACAGCAACACACCAGAAAGTGGCGGTTTTCAGGCAGCGCTGGATCGAGGTCTACAGGCTGAAGTACCCGAGCAGAAGTCGGCTGGCGTACTGCCATCCTCCAAAGGGCCGGCGGATTCCGGCACACCGGCGAGCGGTACTTGGAAGAAGACCGGCAAGGAGGCAAAATCTGAGCTTGCGACGGTTGGGCTTGCTCTTTCTGCTTTGCCGGATCTCCTTACCGCCTTGCCTTTGATTCCAGCACCTCAGCAAAGTTCGTCGATAGTGAAGCTACCTGCTGAGACAGTCGCGGATGGGACGATTGCAGCGCCAAACGGTGTGCAATCCTCCAATACACGTGAGGCGGACTTCGGCACGCCGGCGAGCGGTGCCGGGAAGACCGGCAAGGAGGCAGAACCTGAGCTTGGGACGATTGGACTTGCTCTTCCTGCCGTGCCCGATCTCCTTGCTAATGTGCCTTTAATCCCAGCACCTCAGCAAAGTTCATTGGCACCGAAGCTATCTGCTGAGATAGTTGCGGCTGAGCCGAGTGCAGGTTCAAGCGGTACGCAATCTTCCGAGACAGGCAAGGTTACCCAGGCGCAGGAGCTTGCACCTGTCACGGTGCGAACACCGTTGCTGCCAGAGAATGGAACAAACGCTGTGCCAACGCAGAGCGGTATCGCAATCCAGAATGCTCGCGGTGCGGCTGTTTCTCCAGACGTGGTCCCTTGGTCAAAACAGGCAGCATCTTCTACAGCATCAGCGTTCTTAACTTCTGCTTCCGCTCCCGCAGCGTCAAGTACGCCAGTTTTGCCCGCTCCAGTTTTACCTGCCTTGCCACATGTATCGGCTTCATCGTCAGTGCAGCCTGTTGTTGCAAAAGATGGTTCGAAGCAGGGGCTTGCCATTGACGCAGCAGGTATACCAACTCCAGCAACTTCTTCTGTCACGTCTGTTACCGTTTCACCCAATCTCAGCGCGCCGAATCTTTCATCGCAGAATCCAGTTGTGCCGAGTCTTTTGGTGCCTCAGGTAGTTGCGGCGCCTGCTTCAAAGTTAACTGGCATCATGTTAAACGCAAGCCGCTCTTCGCCATCTGCAGACAGCAGACCAAAGCAGTCGGGAGGTGCATTCGAGCCGAGTTCTTCGGTTCCAGGCGAGGATCGGAGTACCCTCGTGCATACTTCTGGGTCGGCATCTGCCATAGAGCCTTCTGCCCTGGTAGTAGCGGATGCAAACGGGCTAAGCTCCTCTGTGATGCCAACCGAAAATGCAGTTCTTTCCGCGCCTCTGACGGGGGCAAGTGGACATGCAGCTGCGGATGTATCCGGCGGTCCGACATCAGCCGGTTTGCCTGCCGCAAGCACGGCTAACATGGCCGCACAAGTTGCAGCTGTAGCTGCACCATCCATTAACACTGCCAAGGTCCTTGAAACGATTCACGGCACTGAACTGCGCCTGGGCCTGCACTCAACAGAATTCGGCTCTATCTCCATCGCTACCCTGGTTTCACCCGGAGGTATCGCTGCGCAGATTGCGCTTGATCATGGGGCACTTGGCAAGGCTTTGGCGACGCACCTGACAAGCATGGAAGAGAAGCTCGGCAGTTCTTTTGGACTGCCGGCGAAGGTAGAGCTGCGCGATGGCCCGATATCTGGGTCGCAGGGTAGCGGGGCAGGCACTGCGAACGGCGGTGAAAATTCGCGCGGCTATGCAAAGCCGCAACGGACAGGCAGAGAGGCTGAACCATCTGCACGAGTTGCGGAAGGATTCAGTGGGAGTGTTCCGGCTGCGGAGAGCCGCGCTGCTACAGGCAGTGGTGTGCGCTTGAGTGTGCAGGCTTAGCAACAGACGCGGTCGGGTAAAAGTTTGAAAGTGATTTCAAAAAGGTGAGGAAACGATGAGCATAGGTGCAATTTCAGGGGCGGCAACGGCAGCTCCATTTTTCGGCGCGATTCATAATCGAACTACAGCCCAGGCTGCCGGCACGACTGCATCTAGCAGCTCAAGCGGTTCAGCCGCAGCCGGCAACAACAGCCTTTCCGTCGGCAATCTTGGGTCAACGTTTCTCACCTTGCTGGTACAGGAGTTGCAGCACCAGGACCCCACGCAGCCAGTAGACCCGACGCAGCAGGTTGGGCAGCTGATTTCACTCAACCAGCTGAACGAGCTAGTCAGCATTAATCAGACGTTGACAACATCGGCTACTGCAACTACCAGCACCGACACAGGCAGTTCCACGCCGAAGTCCGCAGGTGGACTTGCAGCTCCCCAGACGGCGGCTGATCAACAGGCTGCTCTCAATGCCAATCTGGCTGCTCAGCAAGCGGCAATGGCAGCTAATCCTGCGGCACCACTCGACCTTGGATCTCTCAGCACACTACTTGGAGGCAAGTAAATGTCATTCTTTTCCATTCCACTTTCCGGACTTAATGCGAACCAGAATGCCCTGCAATCTGTTTCCAACAACCTGGCTAATGAAAATACTGATGGTTACAAGGACCAGAACGTCACCTTCAATGATGTGTTCGCACAAAGCGGCATCACCAATGGTGCGCTCGACCCCCTCCAGAACGGCCAGGGTGTTAGCACAGCCTCGACGACCTCGAACTTCACAGATGGAAATGTTGTCGCGACTGGTATTGCGTCCAACATGGCTTTGAGCGGAAATGGCTTCTTCGTGGTGCAGCAGACCAATGGCAGCGTGGCCTACTCGCGTGCGGGTGACTTCACCACAAACAAGACCGGTCAGCTTGTTGCTCCAGACGGTTCACTGGTGTTGGGATACCCGGCTCAGAATGGTGTGGTGCAGACTGCAGGTGCGCTCCAGCCGATCCAGGTCGGTAGCGGCGCAATCGTTCCTGCAGTGACGACAACAACATTTGGACAGACTCAGAACTTGAATGCTCTTGCGGGGGATGGCACTATCGTGCAGGGATCGGCGCAGGCCGTATATGACTCGCTGGGCGCTCCGCATCAGCTCGCCGTGACCTATACAAAAACGGCAGCAAACTCCTGGAACTACGCCGTGACGGTACCTACAGCCGACACCGGCGCCACCTCTTCAACAATAGCAACTGGGACGCTGACTTTTGACACCTCGGGCAAGCTGACCGGGTCCACCACAACCACGGGCGGCACAAGTACACCAAATCCCCCCGGTACAGTGCCCGGCATCACCATTCCGTCGTACACCGATGGTGCAGCTGCCTCGACGCTTACCTGGAACCTGAACGATACCAACGGCAATCCCACCATTACACAAAGTGCGCTGGCCAGTGCGACTGCAAGCACTACTCAGAACGGCAATGCCGCTTCTTCTCTCGATAAGTATTCAGTTGGCGCAGATGGAACCGTAGAAGGCATTCTCGCGAATGGCACGGTGACTGCTCTTGGCCAGGTGGCAGTCGCTTCGGTAACCAATACTCAGGGTCTGCAGCAAATCGGCAACAACCTGTTCCAGATCACGGCAGGAACCGGTAGTGCAGTTATCGGTGCGGCAGGTAGCGGCGGCCGGGGCACCATCACCGGCGGTTCCGTGGAACAGTCCAACGTCGACGTTGCCAGTGAGTTTTCGAAACTTATCGTGGCGCAGCAAGCCTATGATGCGAATGCCAAATCGGTCACCACGTTCGACCAGATATCGCAGGCGACGATTGCGATCATTCCTTAGTCCAGCAGGCTCATTATCCCTCCGGTGATGAGCCTTCCATGAGCAGCGAGTAGCGAGAAACGAGGTCGGCGAAGAAGCCGGCAATTTCCCGACTGCTCGCTCTCACCAAGCTCTCATCTATGTCTGCGATACACCTTCTTTTTCCGCTTTATAAATCTTCCTGACCAAATTTCTCCCCAGCATCCATGAGCAGGCCGCGGTAAAGGCCGCTTCGCAATCCTTTCGTAACGGCAAGACCGCGTTTGGCCGCTCACTTGCAACTGCTCTCTGCAACCGGCGTACACGCCGGTGAACGTGCCCCTGGGGAGATGTAATGAGCACCATGCTTCAAGTGACAGAGGTCGAGAGCCGCGAACAGGCTTTACTTTCCAAAGCTCCTGCCCGACGAGCGATTGAGGTACTGCCGTGGCTGCCATGCACACTCGCCCTCGATGTACCGATAATCGGCTTTACAGTGCGTGAACTGCTCGCCTTGACAACAGGTACGGTGCTTGAAACCAATTGCCACCAAAGCATGGATATTCCCCTTCGGGTAAATGGTTTGCTGATGGCGTGGACTGAATTTGAAGTAGTTGGAGAACGGCTGGCGGCTAGAATCACGGATCTCGCATGAGGGATGCCGAACGTGCGCTACCGGAAAAGGAACGGCTTACAACGAGGCGCAAGAGCGCCGAAAGCAGGAGCGCCATTGCAGACCGGCCAAGCCAAACCTTGCCATGGTGGCAGAGAATGCTCGGTGTCTGGCAGCGGCTACTTTCCTTGACCCAGGTTCGAAGTTCTGAGCGCAGGCTGCGTTTTGTGGAACGTGTACCGCTGGGAGACAAGCAATTTGTTGCGTTGTTAGAGATTGACGGCGCCAGCTTTCTGGCAAGCGGCAGCCATGGCGGAGCCGTGACCCTGACGCCTGCCCTACCCCTAAAACGTGGCAGAGCTCAACCTGCCAAGCGCGCTGCTAATAAGCCCAAGAATGTAGCTAAAGCTCCAATCGAGGATGATAAAGGCAAACAACAGGTAAGTGACGTCAAGCAGCTATCCGCAAAGGCGAGTGCCGCCATTGTGAGGCGTACGCAGGTGGAGCCTGTTGCTGCCGAGCCGAAGGGTATGCGGGCCCGGACAAAAACTTCTGCTGCCAACACGGGAATAGAGGTAGCAAGTACCAGCCCGCAAACCCGCCGCCGCAGCGGTCCTGAACCGATGCCTCCGACCCCGCGGCGCAGTAGGGCGAAAGCGGCCATAAGTACAGACAGCCAAACCATAGCCGGTACTCGTAAGCGTGCAGCAGAAAAATCTATTGCAGCGTCGGCAACCCTAATAAGCAGAAAGCAAACTGCCGAGTACGCCGCAAAGCCGGTACTGAAAGCCAATGCCTACAATGAGAACGCATTGCTAACGTGTGAACCTACGATGGTTCAAGCCGCACCTGCAATTGCAAATAGCTCAGCAGCGCCTTACAAAGCCCTAAACGTATCACCAGAGAAAGCACCTTTGCCGGACAGTCCGCAACAGGAAGCTGAGAATGCTTCTCCATTCCAGGATTTTGCCGCCCTGCTGGAACTGCGAATGCTGGCAACTGAGGTGTTTGAACAGAGGGACGCGGAAGAAGCAACTGCAATTCCAGACGATGCGATGCCGGTAGATCGCGTGCGACTTCAAGGAAGTATCACTCGTGACAGGAAGCATCGCGTCAGGAATGCACTCAGCAACTCCGCTTGTTTCCTTCTGATGCTGCTGGTGCCTTGCGGCCTCGCGCATGCTTCCGTGCCGCAAATGCGAGTCGCTTCCTCATCTATTAGCCGGCCAATACTTTCAGCGCATCTGGAAAGCCTTTCCGGGATGGTTGTACTTCCAATCGCACCTTCTATTCTGGCTTTTGCCACGCATGCCGGCATGCCCTCACCGGCAAGCGATGAGATTCGTGTCAGCGGACTGAATGGCCTGGGCGGCTCGTCTGCATCGTGGGGCATTGTTGTTCTGCTCACGCTGCTGACGCTGATTCCTTCACTACTGTTATGCATGACGCCATTTGCGCGACTGCTGATCGTGTTTCATTTTCTTCGCCAGGCACTGGGGTTGCAGACGACGCCTTCGAACCAGACGCTGATCGGGCTGTCGCTGATCCTTACATTTTTCATCATGCAGCCGGTGGGCGCGGTAATCTACCGCGACTCTGTCCTGCCGGTGCAGGCGGGCAAGCTCACGCCGCTTGATGGTGTAGTACGCGCGGGTGAACCGCTGCGGCACTTCATGGCGCACTATGTTCGTGAGAAAGATGCCGAGCTGTTCCTTGAAATAGCAAAGGAGCCGCGTCCGCACTCGGTCGATGAGCTTTCGATGCGTGTAATGCTGCCGGCCTACATTCTGTCGGAGCTCAAAGCCGGTTTCCAGATCGGCACGGTGTTGTTTCTGCCGTTCCTGATCGTCGACATGGTAGTGGCCTCAATTACTACTTCCGTCGGCATGGTGCAGCTGCCGCCGGTAGTTATCTCAACCCCGCTTAAGCTGTTGCTGTTCCTCATGGTCGATGGCTGGCATTTGCTCATCGGCGCCCTTATGCGGAGCTTCAACTGATGGCGCGCGCAGGGAGCCGGACATGGGTGTAGATCAGGTCATTGCGCTAGGCCGCGGCATGTTGATAGAGGTGGTCGTGCTGGTCGGGCCCATCCTGCTGGTCGCCATCGCGGTTAGTTTACTGGTGAATGTGGTGCAAGTGGTCACTTCTCTGCAAGACCAGACGCTTTCGTCGGTGCCGCGCCTGTTTGCAACCGGTACAGCCCTGTTCCTCTTAATGCCATGGATGTGGCGACACCTGGCCAACTACACCGTGCATCTGCTGTCTAATTTTCAGCGTGTGCTGCAATGACGGCGATACCGTTCGGCAACATTCTCGCTTGCTTTTTATTTGTCGGCGTTCGGCTTTCCGGACTCATGCTGTTTGCGCCATTTCTCGGCAGCAGCGCAGTGCCGGCGCGGATCAAAGCCGGCCTGGTAGTCGTACTGTCGGCTTTGCTGTACCCGGTTGTTCAGCCGCACTTTCCGGTTGTTCAGCTTTCCGGCTGGCCTCTGCTGGTATTTGGGGAGCTGCTTACCGGCGCGGCTATCGGCATTGCAACTTCGCTTGTCTTTGATGCGGTGCAAATGGCCGGGCAAATCCTGAGCGTGCAAATGGGCTACTCACTGGTCAGCATTCTCGATCCGACGACACAGGCGGAGTCCACTGTAGTCGCGACCTTTCACCAAACAATTGCGCTGCTGATCTTTCTGCGACTCGATGTGCACCTGTGGATTTTGCGGGGGATCAGCGATAGCTTTGCCTATTTGCCGCCGGGATCAGCGCATTTGACACCTGCCTTTGTGCGGACCGCACTCGGCGCGGGTGCCGCTGTGTTCGCCATCGGCATACAGCTGGCCGCTCCGGTGCTCTCAGCCACATTTTTGACAGACCTGGTGCTGGGATTGCTCGGCAAGGCTTCGCCGCAGCTGCCGGTGCTGCAATTGGGTCCGGCTGTGAAGAGCTTGCTGGGTTTGCTGGTGCTGATTGCCACACTTAAGTACTGGCCTAATATGTTCCGCGGGTTTTTTCTTGCTTCTACTCACCTTTCAGAAAGGTTGCTGCACCTGGCGCGGTAGTGCCTCGCAATCGATATGCCTGAAGACGACAAAACAGAAAAAGCCTCGCCGAAGCGACGTGCAAAAGCGCGGGAGCAGGGCAGCGTGGTTCGCTCGCGCGAACTGACCAGTGTGCTCACGATCGTCGGTGTTCTGGCCGCCTTGACGATGGTCAGCCGGGGTGGTGCGCAGCGCTGGACAGGGTTGTACCGCGAGCTTTTGAATTGTGCCGTGCATGGAAGTGTCGAACCGAACGGCCCTATTTTGTACTGGATGACAGTGGAGATGTTCCGCTGGATCGTGCCCGTGTTCGCCGCGGGTGCAGCGTGTTCACTCGCTGCGCAGTTGGCACAGGGCGGCTTTACGGTAGCGCCGGGCGCGCTGCAGCTCAAGCCGGAGCGCATCAACCCGG
>CAXSHS010000003.1:0-64322 GCA_964237325.1 uncultured Acidobacteriaceae bacterium
GCGAGACCTCGCGGTAGATGCCGCCGAACGTCATGTAGTCGATCTCATAGCCGAATGGCGGCATGTCGGCGCGCTCGGTTGAGTCCACCTGCACTACCAGCACGTTGTCCGCACCGGGCTTTACATACTGCGTCAGTTCGAAAGAAAACGGCGTAAAACCGCCCTTGTACTCGCCCAGTGCATGCCCGTTGATCCAGACAGTTGAGGCAGTCATAACTCCTTCAAAGTCGACGAACACGCGCTTGCCCATCGCTGCTGCAGGCAGCCGGAAACGCCGCCGGTACGTCGAGATGAACTCGTATGCGGCATCGTCAAAGTTGTGCCACGGGATTCGGACGTTTGTGTGCGGGATAACAACACGCGCAAACGCTTTATCGTCAAACTCCGGCTGCTCCGCACCCGGCACCTTGGCAGCCATGTAGCGCCAGCCTCGATTGATGGGCAGCACCAACCGCTCGCTGCTTTGGGGGGCGGCAAATGCCGCTGTCTGTGGCAGTGCGCTTGCGGCCAGTACAGCGCCGGTAGTTTTGAGAAACTCTCGCCTTTGCATATGTGCCAACTATCTTAGGCAAAGGCAGGTGCATTTGTCAGGCAAGGCGCAATCTAAAAAGCTGCAAATGAAATGGTTGCCCACGTCTCACCTTGGAGATATGGTTTTACCAAGGAAATCCATCAAATTCGAGTCAGCTTGCGCGGGTGGATGCAAAATTGGTATGGAACAAGCGGTGTCATCCTGCGCGGAGCGCAGCGAAATCGAAGGACCTGCTTGTCTTGGGTGCAGGCGGAAAAGTCAAAAGAAAAAGCAGATCCTTCGACTTCGCTCAGGATGACACCTGTTGGTTACAAACTTCTTACGCTCTTCAATATATTTTCCGGCAAAGTAGTAGCTGCTGTTACAGCAAGCCGGCGGCATTTTCGTGCTGCCCTGCTAACTGAGTGATTGAAAAAGCCATTGTCAAACCTCATCTTCGACGCCTCCGTCGACCGTGGCCTCACCTCCACCTTGACGACTTGGCAAGGAGGGCTTGGTGTGTCGTACATCCTGCCGCATCGTTTCTGGGCTGTCAAACACCCTACACCTACTCGCATTAGCCCTCTGCAATAGAGGGAACCACGAGCAATGCTCTTCAGCTTCCGCAGAGAGGCCGCCGCTTCTTCTCTGATGCCGAGGGATAATTGGCAATGCTCACATTTCCCATCCTTCGCAGCCGCTCCTTTCCCCTTCCTGCGGCAGACAAAGTGGGCAAATGGTAGCCGCAACAGGTGTTCAGACCTTGCAGGCATTATTCCTGTTGCTTCTGGCATTTGTGGCAGCATTTGCCGCTCTGGCACGCCTGCTCAAAGTTCCTTACCCGATCCTGCTCGTAGTCGGCGGACTGCTGCTGAGCTTCATACCGGGTATGCCGCGCTTCGGTTTGAACCCCGATCTTGTGTTTCTTGTATTTCTGCCGCCGCTTCTTAATTCTGCGGCGTGGACGTTGTCCTGGAGGGAGTTCCAGCGCAACTTCACCAGTATCGCAACGCTGGCTGTGGGTCTGGTGCTGTTCACGGTTACCGGACTTGCTGTTACTGCAGGCTCGCTGCTGCCGGGATTCGACTGGAAAGCTGCTGTGCTGCTAGGCGCAGTCGTCGCGGCAACCGATGCCATCGCGGCCACCTCCATTGCCCGCAGAGTGGGGCTGCCGCAGCGCATTGTGGACATCCTGGAGGCGGAAAGTCTGGTGAATGACGGTACGGCCTTGCTGGCGCTGCAGTTTGGGCTGCTGATGCTTGTGACCGGACATACACCATCGGTCATGGAGGGCGTGGGACGGCTGGTGTTCCTGACTGGGGGCGGGGTGCTGGTCGGGCTTGCCATCGGGGGGGTAGTGGCATGGTTTGAAAAGTGGTTGAATGATGGGCCGATCGAGATTGTCATCAGTATCCTGGTGCCGTACGCGGCCTATCTGGTAGGCGACCGGGTGCATGTATCGGGCGTCATTGCAGTGATTGCATGCAGCATGTACATGAGCCGGAAAAGCCCCGAGTACATGAGCCCGCAGGTACGGCTGCAAGCGGCGGCAGTCTGGGAGTCGCTTACCTTTGTGCTAAACGGAATCGTATTCGTGCTGATCGGTCTACAGCTGCCGTATGTTGTGGCCCAGATCGGCAGCTTGAGTCGCATGGTTCTGCTGGAATACGGGGCCGGGTTCAGCGTGGCGATGATCGCGCTGCGCATGGTGTGGGTGTACGCGGAAACCTACATCGCGTATGCAGTGCGCCGGTGGATGCAAATAGAAAATCCGGAAAAGCCGGAACCGCGCAGAGTGTTTATCATCGGCTGGGGCGGGATGCGCGGTGTACTCTCGCTTGCCGCAGCCGTGTCGCTGCCATACACGCTGCCCGACGGCAGACTATTTACACAACGCAGCATGATCATCTACCTGGCATTCTGCCTCATCCTTGCCACACTGGTGCTGCAGGGCTTGACGCTGCCCTGGTGGATTCGCAGGCTGAAGCTGGCTCAGCCGGAACGCATGAACGCCGAAGAGCATGAAGCGCGGCGTGTTCTGCTGCGTGAGGCACTCACACATCTTTCCAGAAGGCGGTACAAGAACAAGGATCTGTCGCCCATGTTCGGCGACCTGATTGCGAGCTACCAGCGACGCCTGGATGCTATGCCGCCGGAGCGAGAGCAGCAAGTGCAGGGCATGGTCGACCAGAAGCAGCGGAGTACGGCAATTCTGGCGGTGCTGCAGGTAGAGAGGGATGCCCTGATCCGGCTGCGGGATGAAGAGCGGATCAACGATGAAGTGTTACGAACGCTGCAGCGGGAGCTGGATTTAGCTGAGAGCCGCGTGCATACCTCATCTGTGGTGCTTTGAAGAGAGCGTTGCTTTGATGATGCCTGTACGCTGACAGTGCTGTATAACACTCAAAAAAACAGAAGCCGGAATGGCTGCAAGTGCAGCAATAAAGATGGTTAAGAAGGCAAACCATGAAAGAACGACTCAGATAACCTCCTCATTGGGCTATCAGGTTCTTGTATGAAGTTGAGGATTCAAATAGAGCGAAACGCCGCCTCAGAGACATCACTTGCGGAATATACCATGACATTGCGTACTTGGAGGGGGATGTAAGTTTGTATCACCTGCTATAACAATTGTTCCAACTACAGAATACTTTTTGCATGGCTGCAAAAAAAGTTGTCCGCAAGTTGATTTTTATTGGTTTTTCTTCTCATGGGGTCTTGTTTGTTGCTTTCACTTGTGTGGTAATTGACCTCAAGGAACGCATATCGTTGTTCTTGAAAGCAGGATGTTTAGCCTACCAACCAACGTGTGCGCTCACCGGTAAACCTTTGCAGCAAGCTCAAAAATAAATGTCAGATCGACATTCGTTACATATTTTCGGTCACAAAGCACTAGCTGCTTCCAAATAAATCTTTGCAGCGCTAGGATTCGACTTAGTGGTCCACCGATTGACATGCTATGTCGTATTCAGTGTGCCATAGCACCTTTGACATGCTGCTTTACACTTCCCCTAGTGTGAACGTAAAAATTACTTCGTGTTATAGCTCAACCTGTCCAGAGGTCGAATGTTTCCTAAGTACTTTCTGAGTGTCCTATTGCTCTCAGCGGTTACGCCCGCGCTTGCCGTTGTTACTGTTTCCAGTCCTTTGAATGGGACAGCGGTCGGCTCCAATGCCCAGTACGTAGCTTCAGCTACGACCTCATGCCAGCAAGGCGTCGCAACCATTGGGGTTTACATCGATAGTCATCTAAGCTTTGTTGCAAATGGTGCGATTCTGAATGCCTCCGTACCACTCAATACAGGAAGCCATAATACGTACGTACAAGAGTGGGATTACTGTGGTGGTACTAGCGGTACTGCTATACAGGTGACTGCAAATGTACAGAGTGGTGTGTACATTATGTCGCCGGCTAATAACAGCACAGTCACTAATAATGTGAATGTAGTGGCATCGGCTACAACAGAGTGTGGCCAGGGCGTGGCTGCAGTGGGCGTGTATGCGAATGACCAGCTTGTCGCCGTGACCCAGGGGTCATCTTTCAACAAGCAGGTAAATTTACAATCCGGTCCGCAGCGGACCGTAGTGCAGTCCTGGGATAACTGCGGCGGCTCGACGACAAAGGAAGTAAACCTTCTTGTTCAGGGTGCCGCGAATGTTAATGTACAGTCCATTTCAGATGTCCAGGCTGCACCGAGCTGGAACCAATGGGGTGAGTTCGCCCCAATCTACGACGTCTGTAATCCGTGCGCAGGTGTCAACTGGACAATGACACAGAATGTCAGTTCCGTGTCCTTGAGCGGCAATGCGACGCGCTTTGACATTGGCGGCACTGTTCCCTACTCGGACGTTTTATGGTCAAACAAGCTTATCGGCCAGGGCACTACAAAGAATCTGCCTGACAGCGATCACAAAATTCTTTCGAATCTCAACAACATTGAGTACGACACAGACGTGTTTGTAACTAACTTTGCTGTGACTCAGGATCTGGAGTTTGACGTAAACATATATATGAATGGTCTGGGGATGGAGTGGGGCACGGAGTGCAATCATTTGGCGGATGGAGACTGGGATATCTGGGACCCTCTTGATCGGCAATGGGTGGCCACCGGCGCTCCATGTAGCCTGAACGATAACGCCTGGAATCACGTGACCATCGATGTGCAACGCCTATCAAATAACCAGGTTATGTACAAAACCATCACGGTTAATGGCATCACACGCACCATCAATCAAAGCTTTGCTGGCTTCTCGGTGCCATCCAGCTGGTACGGCATGACTGTGAACTATCAAATGGACGGAAACTACCAGATGGCCTCAAACACTACATACCTCGATAATCTAACAATCCGGTATTGGTAGTCGGCGAGATGGAAAAAGCGACAAAGGACTGCGGCAATTCGTTTAGCCCTAGAGTTAGCCGTTTACTCCATCAGGTCCGATGATTGCGGACTGACAACGGCAGCTACACACGCTGCCACCTTTGCCTTTGCCAACAGGATCGGCAGCGGAGGAATAATGGTAAAACCACCCAAAACCCTGCTCAGGGCCAAGTACGCGTTCCGGTTCACGCGCAGCCACTCCAATGGATACTCAGGCTTGCGTGCACGTGCCTGCTCCGGATCGGCATCCAGAATGAAGCTGATTCGTGGCCATGGCACAAGCTTTGCAACTCCGCGTATGTAGAGACGCATCCCCGAACTGCGCAAGTCCAGGTTTGCAAGTTCGTCCCAGAGAAACCGGTCAAAGATAACTACATCGGCATTGAAACGCAGTGCCTTATTCATGATTTTACGAAGTGAGAAAGCATCTACGAGATATAGACCGAGCCGTACGAGAGTCATCAGTGGAGAGCGAACGTTTTTGTCCTTGCGCTCGATCGGAGTTTCGGGACTACCAACGCCGGCGTCACCCTTAAACAGCTTGTGTCCAGCCCCCTCACGAATTCTCTTAAGTCGGGCCACGTCGTCCCAGAAGGTGATGAGTGTCACGCTGAGGCCGGCCTCCTTGAGGCTGCTTTGTAAACTTGCAATTTGCGTGCTTTTTCCTGCGCCGTCAATTCCTGAAAAGCTGATGAATATAGGTTTCAAGGGTTGTTGCATCATGATCAGTGCGGCCGAGACGAACTGGAAAGAGATGCAGCTATCACTACGCCGACAGCGACAGCGGCGCCTATGATAAGCCCGATGCGAAGCGCGTAGGAACGGGTGCGACGCTGCTTTGCGGGCGCAATGGCCGCCCCTGCCGGTTTTGATGCTGGGTTGCCACCGGAGCGGATTACGGGAGCAGCTGCGGTTCCTACGGGGACCGATGGAGCTTCCGTCGGTGTCTGAGATCGGGCGGGCTGCTGAACCTCAGGTGTAGCTGACTGAACCGGAGCGGGCAACTGGCCTGCACTTGTCTGAGGAACAGTCTCCTGCGCAGACACCTGTGATAGGGACGGGCTTGCCGCATGGGTAAATGGCGCTGCCAGAAAGAGCACGAGATATAAAGCAATTTCGCGATCGAACCTGACCATATAGCTTGTCATGGCTACATCCTAGCGCACTTTTCTGTAGTAACAGGGAGCTCCGGCAGGCAGCGCACGCACTTGAGTCACCAAGAGTGTCATGGAAAAATAAAGCTACTTGTAATCTCTTCCTCACAAGTTCCTTACTAAGAAGTTACATGCGGCAAAATTTTGATTCTTGCGCCTGTAAGAAAATGGCCTAGGCTGCGTTCTTTGATCTAAGTGCGAAATCCATCGTGGCTGTCGCAGGCTGAGAATCAAGGGTGAAATAGCTGGAAAAGCTACGTATGGCAGCAGCCGGTGTCGGATACATTTCAAACAGGCGATGTGCCTGGACACTACGCAACGCCTCTTCATTGGCCTCACTCAATGCAGCAAGCTTCACATCTCCATTGCTTTTCATGGCTGCTTCCAGGCAGCAAAGCAGCAGATGAGTGGTTGTATCATCCATGCGGTAAATTTTTGAGCAATCAAGAACGAGGCGGGGACGTTCTCCTGCAACGAACGGCTGAAGAGACTGCAGGAAGCAACGCTCCTCCGTTGCTGTCACCTGGGCAGGAATTTGGTGTACGGTAATGGAATTCACTTTGTGTAGCATATGGTCTCCTTATGTAGATGCGTAATTTGTAGATGCTTCAACTCTTTGAAACAAAACCGGCTTGTGGACCCGCTGACAACCTGACATTTTTGAGGAGCTTCGTAAGCTCCGCCTCCGGGTTGCGGGTAAGATGTCGCAGCAAATGGCTGCCGTACCGCGCAAGAGTACGAAGGTTAGTTTCGTACCAGCAGCACTGCGCCATCTTCGGCGAAAAGCCACATAGAAACCGAAGCTGCTGCATCTGGCCTTCCAACACAGCTGCAACAAGCCGGTGATTTCCATCGATGATTATTAGGGGCCCCGCTTCATCCAGACCTATAAGCAGTACGGAACCCATTTCTTGTTTTTCTTTTGCTAAACACTCACGAATGGCAGTGATCTTCGAGAAAAGCGGATCAACAGAAAAACGCGGTTTGCTGAGATGTTTGGCTATTTCCTGGATTCCAAAATTACCCTGCGCAAGCTTTCGCCACTGCGCTCTGGGGAAAACACGAATTCGGGAAAGATCAGCCTCTTCCAACTCGGCTTCATACCACTCTGTATCTATTGGAAGTTCTTTCCAGAGTGCCAGGTGCTGGGTGGAGAACAATGCATGCCGCTTTGCGACTTCATCCTTGCTTTCGAGGTTTGGCTTATACACGATGTGTTGCAGTTGCTTGTGGTATTTGCCGTAGCTTTCCTTCTCGAAATCGCTTTTCAGGAACTCTGCTATAACCTCATCCTCGGAAACGTGCCGGATCAGCCGAATCGGGGTGGAACCGGCTTGGACCGACTTTCTTTGCTCGCGCAAAGCCGTGCGGAGGAACGGAGTGGCCACCAGCACAAGCATGATGGAGACAAGAATCAGCTGCACGATAATGACCTGTTGCAAGGAAGAGTGATATTCGCAGATGCCTGCGATGATGAGGCCGCTAAACACCAGCTGCACCCAGCTTGTATTTGCGATCTTGTATGACATTTCATAGGTGATCATCACAGCGCTCAAGGAGTAGATGACTGTCATGAGGGCGTACAAAGCCAGAAGGTACGGGAACCCGTATTGACCTGGGAGCAAAAAGCCCGGACCGAACAAACCGGACCAGATAGTTGCGGGCGCAAGCCGCAGGCCCGCTGCCAGGATGATTCCAATTCCCAGTACCAGCAGGAGCGAGGTTGAGATTAACGACAGGCTTTTACGCTCTTCATCGCGCGTACCGGCGACAACCGGCACCATGCTGTTCACAACTGCCTGGCAGAGAGCAAAAATCACCCGCCCCACCATTGCCACAACTGCATACAAACCGGCTGCGTTCGGTGTAAAGAAATGCTTGACCAGCACGATGTCGCAGTTGTTGATCAATACCTGCCCAGAAAAGAAAATCATGGTGTGAGCCAGCTCACGATACACATTGCCGAAACCCAGGGGCTTGCGGGGTGAAGCAGCTGAAAGTTCAGCTCGAGGCGGCGCGATCACGAAGTAGGCTGCGGCTACCGCAGCTGCATTGGCGGCGATGACACCTTTCACGCCGTAACCTAGACCGGCCATCACTACGGAGCCTCCGAGACGAATGACGCCTTCAAGCACCAGGTTTGTAGCCAGGCTGCGAAAGCCGTACGCACCTTGGACCAGACCTCGCCGGCTTCCAAGGGGAATGTAGAAGACGCTTCCTGTGGCGAGCAACACGACAAGGGTCACACTGGACAGGTGCAGATAGGACGCTATGTTATTCCGAAAAACAAGCAATGCGGCGGCGATCAATAGCCCCGACATCCATGCACTGCGTCCAAAGCTGCGTAGATCGGCAGCTTCGCCATTAACTAAGCTTTTGCCGGCACTCTGACCCGCTATAGCCTTTGCCGATATGAGCTGGTAAGAAAGCGTCACGGCAGAGATTAGCGTCAGTAATGTGTACACGGCGGTGGCTTGCCCAAAGCCGTTCGGTCCAAGGAACCGAGCTACAGCGACGTTGTACGCCAGATTGATCGCAGCGGTCAGGCCGGAGCCGGATAACAGTACAAAGCTTCCCCGTACAATACGGGTATGGAGAGCTTTCGGGTTGTGTGAGGTGATCATCATTGCGCATCCGGCCTTGATCGGCTCTGAGTGTAAGTATCGGTCATTGACGCCGGATCAGCAGTGCGAAAAGTATGCTATGTGGGTTTTAACGGTTTTCACTGCACAGTTGTGAGTCATTCCCTGTATACCAGTCACTATACAGGGGTTACCGCCCGCTCCAGCAACATAGTTGAAATTACCTGTTTGCAGGAAAGGTAACTTTTATGCAACACCGTGTACTTCTTGCTTTAGTTTGCTTTCTTTTAACATCACGTGGATGCTCTGACGCGCAGCCCCAGCCAGTACATTTAACCCATGCAGCCACTAGCAAGGTACCCGATGTAATCGCCCTCTATGAGGCATGGTTTGGGCAGCCTAACCATATCGCCGTCGGCTACTCATCGGACGACCCTGAAGTGCTTCGACACCAAATCGACAAAGCCAAGCACATGGGTATTTCGGCCTTTGTGCTGGACTGGTATGGGGACCGTGATCCACTTGCCGAACGTAGCTACGCACGTATGCAGCCGCTTGCAGCCAAGCAGAAGTTCCATGTTGCAATGATCTATAGCGAGACAGATCCAGAAGTCGGTGCCACCGACGAAGTGATCGCAGACTTCACACGCTTTCACGATACATATCTTTCCGCTGATGCACCCGGGCACGAAGCCTACCTCACCTATGAGGGTCGTCCGATGATCTTTGTGTTTCCCAAAGGAGGTCACACGAACTGGGACAAAGTGCGGGCCTCAGTGAACAAGTGGAACCCGGCACCGCTGCTGATCAATGAGAATCTCCCAGGGCAGTATGCTGCGGACTTCGACGGCTTCTACGCATGGCCGAATCCGGGTCCAAAAGGGTGGTCCGCAGATGGCAGCAATTGGGGTTATGACTACCTCTCCGATTTCTACGGGACGATGACGTCCAAATATCCCGGCAAGATAATCATTGGGGGCGCGTGGGCGCAGTTCGACGATAGTAAGGCATCCTGGGGGCTCAATCGCCACATGGCGGCGCGCTGCGGCCAGACGTTCTGGGATACGTTCGGATTCTGGAGGAAGTACGTCGAACCGGACCAGGCCATCCCGTTCATGATGATGCAGACCTGGAACGATTACGAAGAGGGCTCAGCTATGGAACCCGGCCTTCCCGTTTGCGGAGACGAGAAAGCACCCAAAAATTTCAAGAAGGCGGAGAAGAAGCTTCCCTTGGAAGTCGGTCAATCCTAAGATAAAACTCAGCGTAAAAGCTCAATCCAGACCAACCTAGTGCCTGAGTTCAGCCTGAAAAACGCGTACTCGCCAGCGCACCTCAGCAGGCGTCAGCACAACAAGGTAATGGGCTTTTACAGTTTGCTTCGCTAGAGCTTTATCCCCCGCGAAAACCTGCTGACTGTACTCGACTGCATCTATGAGCTGAATGGATTGGCCTTCCGGCGAGTAGAAGGTGAATTGAAGATCATGCGAAAGCACTTGATACTCCGTGCGCATGCCTAGTTTTGTCTGTGCGGCGATAGTTTCAGCGAGCTTGTCCTGAGCCGTTCCCACGAAGTCCGGTTCGAGCGCAGCAGCCTGATTTCCGCCGAGCGCAATGCGGAGACTTTCCCATGCATGCAGGTAATCGCGCACTGCTTCAGCTTCCGTTGATTTTTCAAGAGCGCGTGAGCCTCCAAGCTGAGGCGGCTCCAGTTTCACTAACGGTTCTGCGGATAAGACCTCAGCAACCGCAGGTTCAGTCGCGCTCGCAGACAGCGGCAAAATCAAACTGATTACGAGAGCGACCCAAAGCACCCTCATTGACTACCTCCCCATCGAATCTCATTACCCGCAACAACGCCACTCGCGACGGAAAGCCGCGCACCGTGAACTGCCGGCATCTCCGCATGTGCAGTTCCCTGCTTAAGCGGCGCATCTACGGTGGACTGCACACCGTTGTAGGTCTCGGTAAATGTCACAATGGTGCCGTCCGGTACCGAATTGCCGCTGCAGTCCCGAACAGGCGCTGTATCGAGCTGCACTCTATGCCCATCCGGGCGTGCGCTCATGATCAACCCGCAAGGGTCTCCGGGAACCTCATCAATCACGCGCGTGCTTGTAATGCCACCTGTTTGCGCTACAAACCGGGCGCGACCCTCTTTCGGAGTCGAATCCATAGTGGTCCACGCAACGCCGTTGCGGCTCCCAACCGTGCGTGCCTGTAAGGGACTAGTCGGGGTGGAAAGCTGGAACGAGATAGATCCCGGTGTGGTTATCAGATTGCGGTACGCGTCAAATATGTAGGCTGTGCCGCTGATACCGCCGTGCACACCAACCGGCAGGCGTGACGGCCTCGCCAGGAAGCTTAGCGTCTCAGGATGGGAAGCAGGCAGGACATCCAGTGCACCGCTACTGGTAGAGGAGGCAGCAACCAGGATTGCAATGTAGTGTCCCGCGTTATAGATATCGGCTGCCGAAAACTGGAGAGTTTCGCCCAGCTCCAGGTCACGCCGCAATGCCCCTCCAGGCCCACTGAGGTAAAAGGCAGCTTTGCCGCTTCCCGATGTAGCAACCGAGAAGGAGCTTCCGGCGACAACGCTGCCGGGAAGGCTTACACCCGGAGCCTGGGCCCATACGGCTATAGACACTGCCGGCGTAAAGCTTGCGCACCACAGGAGAGCGCGCTTCACTGGAGATTTCCGGTAGTGTACGTTGCCACCACTGTCCGTTGACTTGCGATTTGCTTTGCAAGGTCTGCGGGAACGGGGATACGAAAACCGACCGGCGTTTGCGGCTGGAGCGCCCGGTCGGCATACTGACCGGCCACCCAGAGTACCTGGCCGTTCTTGTCATAAAAAGTCGAGAGCACGTGAGCCACGTTCACATTCTGGCCGCTCTGATTGGAAAGCTGCCCGGTGAGTGCGGCCTGCGGTGCGGGCGTGAACTGCTGGTTTTCAATCTCGACTACCGGGTCTGCAGAGGCAGGAACCAGGGTTGAAAACGGCTGCATGCGAATGCTGCCGACTGTTGCAAGGTCCACATCGGGAAAGCGGATGAAAAATGGTGTGACCTGTTTGGGCAGTAGGGTGTGCGAAATCATGTCGAAGCTGCCGCCGCTTGCAAGCGCGGTGCCGTTCTTAGCTAATAAGATTGCATTCACAGATACAAGCGCGGGAATGACATCCTCATTCAGCAATTCGCCCATGACGACAACGCCTTCCGCACGGTTTACCGGATGCATATCGACAATGCGCACGTGCGGCCCTTCCACTTCGCTCGATCCCCAGTCATCGCCTGTGCCGCCGTGGATCACATCCCAGCGTAGGTAGTTGATGGGAATCACTTGAGGGGGTACATGCTGCTCCTTGACCAGGGGCCACTCTACAGCCCAGCGATTCTCTTCATGGACGACGTGAAGAGTACGCGTCTCGTCGAAAACGCCTACGACGCTGGACCAGTGCAGCTTCATCGCAACATCCGCTTCCTGCGCCGACTGATGCAGGGGCTGCACTTCATAGCTTTGTAGCGTCGCATACGTACGCAGGCTCAGGGCATCACCGGTCAGGTCGCGCACAAACTCCGGCTCTGTAAAGGTGGCTTTGTTACTGAGGCTTGCGTAAGCATTATCCCATGCTCGGAGACTGAGTTGCGCTCCTAGATTTTCAGCCGCTGCAATTGGTGTCGAAGAAGACTGGATACCGTGCCCGCCTCCGGCGTAGTACACGGCAGACGGCATGGGCCATATGGTCCCTACTGCTACCAGAACGACCGTTGCAGTTGCAAGGCTTCCTGCGAGAAGTACGCCTTTGGTCACGAGATCATCCCTCCTGCTACCAGCGTCTGGTCGCTTACAGGCGCGTCGTGTACGACAGAGCTGCGCCGTCGGCCGCTTGGGATGCAAACTGCAAAAATCGCAACGAGGCTGCTGCCGAAGGGTAGGGTGCCCCACAAGAGACCTTGCCATGCGGGCGGATGGAGTGAGGCATTCATCGCCGTAGCCGGCGGCACACCTTCCTTCGCCCAGATGGTGATAGTGCCGTCTTCAAGCGCATCCACTTGACGCCAGCCTGCGAAGTGAAGCAACGGATCGTAGTACGGGTCGCGCACGATTACCCACTTTAGACCGTACCGGTCTGCATGTTCCAGAGTCGCCCGCAGCGATTCCAGACCGCCCAACCCGAAATACTTCGCACTGGTAAGCGCGCCGCCGCCGAACTTTGTGAGTTCCGGCAGTTGTCGGGCTGAGTTTGACTCCCCATCGACGCTGTTCGCATCCGTTTCTACTGCCAGCCGCGAGAGCTTATTGCCGAAACCAAGAGTGATGTAGCGGAAGCCGTTGTGACCATCGCGATTGAGCCATTGCGCCACGGGGACCACGTCGAAGTTTGCGGCATCGGCAGGCTTGAACGTAGACCAGGACACTCCAAGCCCGCATGTGACAGCCGCCAGGATTGCGAGCGGCACTGCTGCCCGAAGCCGGTACCGATCTGTCAGATCCGCTACTAGCAAACCTACGATGGGCAGCGAAAGGAGGGTACCCCAGTAGGAGAAACGCTCCATGGTTAAAACTTCAAACGCCCGGCCAAGAACCAAGCTGCCTATAGGCGTTGTGCCGCCGAGCCCGAGCATAAACGCCACCCAAAAACCAAGCAGCAGCGGCCTGAGCCGCGGAACTACTGAACCTCGCCAAAGAATGAAAGGCAGAGCCAGGATCAAGGCTCCCCATGGAACGACGAAGTAATTCATCGCCCACTCGGGACTCAAGATGTAATTTGCGCGACTGGGGTGAGGAATGGGCGTCTGCGTCACCGGGTACTTGATGAGCGCAATCCAGAATGGCAGCAGCACCACCGCGATCACAAGTCCCGTTACAAGTGTGATGGCAGCAGTGCGTGCAAGCACGGGTATGACACGCTCCTCGCCTTCGCGGTCCATCAGGGCAAGGGCAACAACAGGCAGCGCAAAGAAAACCGCGCCGAAAATGAGAGTGGCATGGTGGGCAGCAGCGGCGGCGGCAAACAGTGCGACGGCTTTGAGAAACGAGCGTCCCCTACCGTAGCGAAGCCAATCGTAAAAGAAAGGCAGCGCGTTCAGGTAGATGGGTGCCGCAGCGGTCGTTCCAAGCTGGCCTGCGGAGTACACTAGAAAACTTTCCGACCCAAGCAGGACGCTGGCTAGTGCGGCGTAGGAGGCCGCGCGCGGGCTCACCCAGAGCAGCGCAAAGCGATACGCTCCCAAGGCCAGGAGCAGAACTGCTGCGAACTGCACAGCCATGTAGGCCCAGTTCAAGCCGACGATCCATGAGAGAACCGCAATCCACTGCTGCGGCAGGGGCGGATAGGTCGTCTGAGAGAATCCCGCGAACCACTTCGCGTTCCATGGGTCGAACCAGTGATGAACGTAGTGGGACGCGAAAAATATGTGGAAGTTGGTATCGTAGGACTTGAGAGGCAACTGCATGGCGAACAGCGGCAAGTGAATGAGGACCGCAACCAGAAGGATGACGCTTAGCGGTAGGGGCCGAGAAGAAGTTGGAATGGACTCAAATCGCTGCAAGGTTACCTCTGTGCCGGCTTAAGACATCAAGATGGTTTCAATATCTGGTGCCGCTGTTATTCTGGCAGAAATTTCAAGAACATACACAACAAGGTTGGGCGAAGGCGCACTGAAAGTAACAACTGCCTGAACCAGAGAGCCTGAAGCTGTACGAAGGTTTGGGAGAGCTGCTTGATCGAGAAACCTGCACGAATGAAGGCTGCTTGCGCGATCGGCATCGCCGCACTCGCCGGCTTTGTGCAGGCGCAAACATTTCAGGTCAGCCCTGACGCCGGAAAAGCTGCCGGACAAAACACCGGCACGGCGGTGCAAAAGCCGGGGAACGCGGAACCGCAGCTCGGCTGGGGCTCAAACATCCAGAATGCGCGCCTTGCGCACGCTGCCCAACTCGCGCTCGACCATGGCGACCATGCTGTAGCACTCGATTATGCGGATCGGGCAGCCAGGGCAGCCCCCAACGATCCGCAACTCTGGTTACTTCTCGGCTATGCGGCTCGTCTGGACGGTAAGTATGGCCGCGCGGTCGATGCCTACAACCGGGCTCTTCATTTGAGTCCCGGCATTGTGGAAGGTCTCTCAGGGCTTGCGCAAACGTACAGCCTGACAGGTCGTGATGAGGAAGCGGAACGCCTGCTCAAGCAGGTTCTGAGTACGAACCCGGGGCGGACCGACGACCTGCTCGTGCTTGGAGGCTTATACCTCCGTTCCGCGCGCTACCCTGAAGCAGTCGATATGCTGAACCGGGCGGAGCGCCAGGTCTCAAGCGCACATGCGGAACTTTTACTAGCGCTTGCCTACGAACACCTGAACCAGCCGCAACAGGCTAGCCGCTTCCTCCAGCTTGCGAAGCAGCGCTCCCCGAATGATCCCGATGTGTCACGCTCGCTTGCCGGCTTTTACCGCGATGCCGGTGAATACGGCAAAGCCATTGCTGAGCTTGAGGCCATCCACAATCCAAGGCCCGACGTCATCGCCGAACTGGCATACACCTATGGGATCGACGGCAAACCGGAGGATGCGGCACGGCTCTATGTGCAGGCTGCCGATGCCCTACCTAAAGATTTGGGCCTACAGCTTTCTGCGGCACAGGCACAGGTTTCAGCCGGTTTCATCGACCGCGCAGAGCCGTTCCTGGTGCGCGCCTCGCGCCTTAGCCCGGAGTTCTACCGGCTGCACGCAATCCGCGGCGAAATTGCACAATTGGAAGATCGGGACGCAGATGCGGCTGCGGAGTACCGCGGAGCCTTGGCACACCTGCCAGCCTCACCCACGGAAGGCCGGCTATATGGCATCCAGCTGGCGATGAACCTGGTGGTTCTCTATGGAAATCTTGGAGATACAGACAAAGCGCACCGGCAGTTGGAAGTGGCCCAGACGCAGATCAATGCACTGGATGAACACGGGCCCGACCGAGCGGCCTTTCTCCGCCTGCGCGCCTTAGTGAAGATGAACTCCGGACAGAATGAGAGCGCGCTCGCGGACATGGAGACTTCCCTTGCGCTCACACCCAGAGATCCGAACAGCCTGCAAATTGATGGCGACCTTCTGGTAAAGCTGGGTCGCGCCAATGAAGCGATTGCGGTGTACGGGAAGGTTCTGGCTATGGACCCGCGCAGCCGTGCTGCTTTGACTTCGCTCGGCTTTGCATCGCGGGTGGCAGGCAACAACGGCGAAGCTGAACGGTACTTTAACTTGCTTGCCAAAGATTACCCGACCTTATATGCGCCGTATCTGGCACTCGGCGACTTGTATGCCAGCCTCGGCGAGTACAAGAAGGCGCTTTCTGCTTATGCGAAGGGCTATGGACTGGCACCGGAAAACGCTTCCATCGTGGCCGGTGGGCTGAATGCAGCACTGGAAGCACACGATCTACCGCTGGCTGGAACCTGGGAACAGCGGGTTACCGGCAAAATGGCGAGTGTGCCGACCGTGATGCGGGAGCAGGAGCGCTACCTGTACTTCACAGACAAGTATCAAGCCTCGGCGGATGTAGGACGTAAAGCCATCCAGGTTCTGCCCTCGGATCGAGAAGTGGTTGTATACCTCGGCTATGATCTGCTGCACCTGGAGCAGTATGACGAACTACTTACTCTAGTGACCAAGTACGAGGATCTCCTGCCGAAAGAGCACGATATCCCGCTGTTGGCCGGGTATGTGTACAAACACAATCAGGAGCCGGAGCTGGCGCTGAGGGAGTTCAGCGAAGCCTTGCGCCGCGATCCGAATGTAGTGACGGCCTATGTCAATCGAGGCTTCGTTCTTAATGACCTGCATAGGCCCGAAGAGGCAGCGGCAGACTTCAGGCGAGCTCTTACGTACGAACCTGATAATGGAGAAACGCACCTTGGGCTTGCCTTTGCGGAGCTGAACCTGCACCATCCAGATGCTGCGGTGCGGGAAACACAACTCGCTGAGAAGGTTCTAGGCGACGCAGAGGCTTTCCATCTGATCCGCGCAACAGCTTATGGCCGCGAGCACCTGCTCGACAAAGCAGCTCACGAGTATCGCGCCGCTCTTAAGTTCGATCCGAATGACGGCAGCTTATACCTGGGGCTTGGAAATACTCTGTTTGCGCAGAAACACTACCGCCAGGCGCTTGGACAATTCCAGGAAGCGCAAAGACTGCTGCCGGACAATGCTGAGACCTACGCCATGTCCGCCAGGGTGTACGCGAACCTCGGGGATCGGGAGCAAGCTCTTCGGGAAATCGCAGTCGCCGAGAAGTATGCGCCGAAAACGCCCTCGATTCCGGGTGAAGCCGGCTCCGGAGAAAGCGGCATTTACGTAGCTACGGGTGAGGCTTTTAACACCTTGGGAGACGGAAAGAGCGCCATGGACCGGTTTGCCCGGGCGCTCGATGCGCCGGGGAGCGACCGCATTGATGTGCGGCTTGCCATTGCCCACCTGATGGCGGCGCAGGATCAGCGTCCTGATGCGGAGCGACAGGTCGCGCTTGCGCAACTGGAAGCTGAAGGGGGAGATACTCCGCCTCCTACGGGCGATCAGTATGTAGAAGCAGCTGGAGTCTTCCAGCAGTTGCATGAGTATCCCCTTTCACAGACTTACCTGGATCGTGCAAGTGTGGCAGGTGCCTCAGACTCCATAGTGCGTATTGCCCGGGCAAACAACTACCTTGCCCTGGGCGACACAAATCGTGCCGCCGCGGAACTCACTTCGGTAAAGCATGGGGGCGACAGCGAGTCCGAGTACAGCTACCTGCTTGCACAGGCCGGCGTATACCAGCAGCAGCATCAGGGTGCCGAGGCAGTGTCTTCCTTTGCTCAGGCGGCGAGTGCTGCGGGTGAGGACCAAACAGCCGAGCAATCCCTGCTGCTTGCCGGGGCAAGTGAAGGCTATCGCTTCAATCCAAAAGTAAGTCTGATCGGCAACTTCATCGTGCAGCCCATCTTCGAAGACAGTACTGTGTATGTCCTTGATTCCAAGCTGAACAGTCCGAATGGCCCTGTGCCGGTCACGGACGTCGCTCAACTTCCCCTACCGCGCTCCTCGGTGGAAACAGACGCGATAGCCGCGTATCACCTTCATCTGGGTAGCTTGCCGAACCCCGGCGGTTATGTGCAGGTACGCGATGCCCGTGGCGCGATTTCTATTCCGGCGACAAACTCGGTTGTGAACCGCAACACCATCGACACTTCCCTGAACTTCGGCTTGACACCGAGCGTTCACCTCGGGACGAATGCAGTGACTTTCAACACCGGCGTCCAGGGCACTCTGCGTAGAGACACGCGTACACCTGTTGATATCGACCAGAATCTTTTCCGGTTCTACACCTTTGCTTCCACAACCTCGTTCCTCGATGCAATCTCCGCCACCGGTTACTTCATATACGAGGCTGGACCTTTCACACAACTTTCAGAAAGCTCGCGTCTGCTGGCAGGCGCAGTGAACTTCCGTGTGGGTGCGCCCTGGTCAAAGACGGCACTCGTTACGGGCTGGGGTGCGACCGACCAGCAGTTCCCATCCACTCAGGTTGGCTTCCGGGAGAACTACTACACCTCCAGCTACATCGGACTTTCGCGCAGTTTCGGGACGAAACTGAAAGCGGAAGGAATCGTGGAAGACTTACGAGCTTGGCGCATCGCGCCTTTTTCCCCGATTCGATCCGCAATTGCGCAGGCGCTGCGCCCGGCAGGCACCGTGAATTATGCACTTACGCAGAATTGGAATATCCAGGCCAACACCAGTTATGAGAGCACCCGCGGCTTCCACGTGTACGACATGACACAGAATGGGGTATCAGTTTCGTATACTCGGCCTTTTAGCAGGACTTTTCAGAGCGAGAGCGGAGATGTACGTCTTCGATATCCAATTCGGTTTTCAGCAGGCATACAGGAAGAAACATTTCCAAACTTTACTCACGGGACGAATCAGCAGTTTCGTCCTTTTATGAGTCTTACTCTCTTTTAAGGGGAACCATGAAGATTTGTCTTGTTGCCGCCTTTCCTCCAAGTGGCGGTCCCCTAAATGAATACTCATTCCATATTGCCCGGGAGATCCAGCGGTACCCGGGTGTTGAGCTAACTGTGCTGGCCGACGAGCTGGTAGAAGGTGGCGGCATCTCTGAAGGTGTGCAGGAAGCGGAACTGCCGGGCTTTCATGTGATTCGCTGCTGGAAGTTCGGCAGCGTTGGAACGCCCTTGCGATTGTTGAAGGCGATCCGGCGCATTGGGCCCGATGTGGTGTGGTTCAACCTGGTGTTTTCCAGCTTCGGCACACACGAGAACCCATTGGCTGCTTTTGCCGGTCTTGCCGTTCCCGCGCTTACGCGTTCCGCCGGCTACTACACACATGTCACCCTGCACCATATTGTTGAGCATGTTGACTTTGCTGCATCCGGTGTACGCCGGGAGAAGTTGTACCGTCTGGGCACCAATGTCATTACGCGGACGCTACTCAAGGCGCACTCGGTCTCGGTGCTACTCTCCACGTACCGGCGCACGCTGATCGCTAAGTATGACGCGGAAAACATCGTTCTTGGAACCCATGGGGTTTTTACACCGCTACCCAGCCCGCCGGACTTCAGCAAGCGCGGCAATCCTGAGACCCGCATTTTAGCGTTTGGTCATTGGGGTACTTACAAACGATTGGAAACCCTGATGGAGGCATTTCCCGTCCTTCTGGCGAAGATTCCAAATGCCCGGCTGATTGTGGGCGGCGGGAATCATCCGACGAAGCCCGGGTATTGGGAGTCCGTTCGCGATGCTCAGGACTTGGCGCTGCCAATTGACTTTTTAGGATTCGTTCCGCAAGCAGATGTAGCGGAACTTTTCCGTACCAGTTCCCTTCTGGTGATGCCCTACGATTCCTCCACCGGTTCGAGCGGTCCTGCACATCAGGCCTGCGAATACGGTTTACCGATCGTATGCGCTGACATTGCTGACTTTCAGTGCATGGCAACTGATGGGGATATGTCCATTAGCTTCTACAGAGTAGGTGATGCTAACGACCTAGTGGAAAAGTTAACAGCCATCCTGCAATCACCCAAGCTCGAGCGCGACATGGGCACGCACAACTACTGGGCAGGTATCCAGATGACGATGGCAAGTATTGCGCGCACCTACCTGCGTTGGTTCGAGCTACAGCAGCTGAAACGTGTTTTTGCTGAGCAGAGAACCTTCATAGGACGACGACGACGCTGGATGCGCCACCGTTGGACGCGCACCGGCAACCCTCTCCCACCTGCCTGGAAGAATGACCCCGCCCATCCAGACTCGCCGAGACTCGGAAAGCCGCCCTCTGACCTGGAAAGGCCGCCTGAGCTTGAAAACGCTTGAAACGGTGTAGAAAGCCATGCATACCCAAGGAATGAATCATGTGAAGTGTCCTAATTTTAGCCAAATCAACAAACCCATCTTGCGCACGTATATTGCCTTGGCATCTTATGCCGATAAAAATAATACACGACAGGCTGCAATAGCTGTGTAAAATAAGCGAATTGGTGCGGCTAAGAACGTAAAAAGGACAAACAGTGCTGCCATTTCAGGTTTGGAAGTCATTTTCCCGTATAGTCCCAGCCACACTCTTTCTCATCTGCTTCTCACTTCTTTTTCTTCTTGCAGGTTGCGGAGTCACAGTAAATGCACGCTCCATCGCCCCGACCGTCAGTCTGAGCGCGACGCCTACATCCATTGCTGCAAGTAGCTCTGCAACATTGACGGTAAGTGCTGCCAATGCAACGGCGGTGACCGTAGCTGGAAGCGATGGCACCAGCTACACCCTGCCCGCAAGTGGGGGCACGCAGACTGTCAAGCCGTCTGCAACCACGACGTACACCGCCACTGCAAGCGGACCCGCCGGAACAATGACTGCGGCCACGACTGTGACCGTCGCTGCTACCACATCCCCCGTAAATCCGCAGCCGCCTGTTCCGCCACCGACGCAACCTGCACCTCCCACACCGCCGCCGACGCCAGCACCTGCCGTGACCATTCAGGCAAATCCTGCTTCCATTACTGCAGATAGCTCGACCACCTTGACGATAGCTGCCTCCAACGCCACCACAGTGGTGGTGACCGGAGGTGATGGCGCAACCTACACACTACCGAGCGCTGGAGGCACGCAAACAGTAAGCCCGGCCGCCAGCACGACCTACACCGCAATAGCGAGCGGGTCCGGTGGAAAAACAGCCGCCGCCGTGACTGTAACAGTTACTTCAAACCCACCACCCGCAGTAACAGTCAAGGCAAATCCTGTTTCCATCACCGCGACAGGCTCCTCTATTCTGACCGTATCCGCTGCAAATGCCACACAGGTAACTGTGAGTGGAAGCGACGGCACCAGCTACACCTTGCCGGCCAGCGGTGGAACAGCAGCTGTCAGCCCGGCAACAACCACCACATATACGGTTGCCGCTGCTGGTTCCGGAGGTAAAACCTCCACCGCTGTGACCGTTGTTGTAACTCCTAATCCCGCGCCCACGGTCTCCCTCTCGGCATCCCCGACTTCGCTTACTGCGGGTGGAAGTTCAACCCTTTCTATCACCACCGCCAACGCGACACAAATCACACTTACCGGTAGTGACGGTGCCAGTTACACGTTCCCCTCCGGCAGCGCGCAACAGTCCGTCAGCCCTGCAGGCACCACGACCTACACAGCAACGGCGAAGGGTCCCGGCGGGCAAGCTTCAGCCATGACCACAGTTACCATCTCTTCAACTCCTATGCCTACCGCCAGCCTGGTCGTCAGCCCTAGCTCTATCATCGCCGGCAATCCAGCAACTCTAACTGTCTCGGCATTAAATGCGACCCAGCTTACCTTGACAGGAAGTGACGGCAGCTCGTACACGCTTCCAACCGGCGGGGGGACGCAATCCGTAACTCCTTCCTCAACGACTACCTACACGCTTACAGTGAGCGGACCTGGTGGTCACACAACAACCGCAACCACGGTGACGGTAGCAGCATCAGGCAGCTTAAACTCCATCGACCACGTCATCTTCATGCTCCAGGAGAATCACAGCTTCGACAATTACTTTGGCATGCTGAACCCGTACCGCGTTGCAAATCACCGGAACATAGGGGATGACGGAACTACATATACGGTAGATGGTATTGACGATAAGCTCAGCTCTATAAGTAACCAGGATGATCAAGGAAACAGCTATGGACCTTTCAAGCTCACCAGCACCTGTGTAGACGATATGACGTCATCATGGCTGGAAAGCTATGGAGATGTCAGCCGATATGACTTCAGCCCGACTCGCGCCGTTAGCATGGACGGCTTCGTGCATACGGCACAGGGTTTTGCAAACTATTGCGCGACTGCTCCAGGCGGTAGTTGCGCCGGAACCTTCACTGATACAACAGGCCGACGCGCCATGGGTTACTACGATGAAAATACTCTGAACTATTACTACGACATGGCCTCGCAGTTCGCGGTGTCCGATCGCTGGTTTACACCGGTTTCCAGTAAAAGCATTCCAAATCGTATCGCCACGTATACAGGCGGCACTACGCAAGGCTTGGTACTAGATCCGTTCCGTGATGACGGAGTCACGTCCCAGCTCGCTACGCCCTCCATCTTCAAAGAGCTGGATGGTGCCGGAGTATCCTGGAAGATCTATTACACAGTGACGCTGGGCGGCTGCTTCGATGAGGATGATTGTTCTTCAGTGAATAACGCTAACTACCCTGCAACGACATTTTCATCCTTTCAGGATTCCTATAAATATCTGTATATTCCCTCCAAGTCTGCTGACGGCACATCTGCGGCTTGCCTAGCTCCTGCGGTTGGGTCCACTGCGGTTGGAGATCCGTCCAACTCCTTCTGTATCGACCCAAACCATATAGCGCCGCTATCCCATTACAAGCAGGATGTTGCCAACAACAAGTTGCCTGCCTATGCCTTTATCGAAGCCGGATATGGCGTGAATGATGAACATCCAGGCTCAGGCCAATCCGTGCTGACGGGTCAGGCTCAGGTGGCGAGCATTGTGAATGCTTTAATGAACAGCTCTTCCTGGAAGGATTCTGTATTCTTCCTGGCCTACGACGAAGCAGGCGGTCCATACGACCACGTACCGCCCGTACCTCATCATTCGAATGACTGGACGAATTCCTCTATGGGTGCCTTGACGGATATCGCTAGCATCGCTGTGAATGCGGATAGCTTCAACCCGTGTGCGCCGCCTGCACCCGGCACACCTACCCCGCACTGTGATGTGCCAGCCGGCGATCCCGGTGCGAATCCGTCCGATGCGGCTGCGCAACAAGGCTTTGCCGCACAGCTGGGCTTTCGGGTGCCGAATTTGATCATTTCACCTTTTACCCGCAAACATTATGTGTCGCATACGCCCATGGACCATACTGCGATCCTAAAGTTTGTCGAGAACCGCTTCATCGGTTCTGCGGCACATCTCACAGCTCGAGATGCTGCGCAGCCCGACTTGCTCGAATTTTTCGATTTTAGTCAGGCACCCTGGAGCGTTCCTCCTACGACGCAAGTACCATTCAGTAGCACCTCATCATGCCACCCGGCGAGCTTTGCGCCATAACATAGGGGCAGGAGCCTACCTGCCTCTAGTCGCGCTTGATACTGCTCGCAACATAACCCGATCCGTTGAAGCTGGCTGCGATCGAAACACGTACCCCTTGCTGAACATCCCCGCTTCCTAGGAGATTTCCAGGGGTGAAAGAAATGCTGTAGCTGGCTCCATCGGTTCCATCGGCCACCACCATATGTCCCGCAGGTAGGTCCAGCGAGAGCAAATCGCCGGTGAATATAAAAGACGATCCGGGTCGCGCAAGGATTGACACTTTAGTAGCTACACCTTGGCCCCGGTCGCCTGGCTTGAAGTGGACAAGAACCAAGGAGTCTGTTGTGAGATCAGCGGGAGTGGCTATGGTATAGGAGTGTCCATCCTGCTTTATAAGAAGGATGGCAACATCAGACGGCATACCAAATGTGACTGGCTTTTCAGTAAGGTCGCAGCGAACTTCAAGTAACCCTGAGCCAGTGTCATGTGCGCGGACTTGGCCCCGGCACTCGCTCTCCGGCACTTGCGAAAGCATGTGAATCTTAAGTGCGAATACGCTGGTGCCATCGAGAGTAGTTTCTACTGAGGCGCGCTCCTCAGGCCGCAAACTGCGCAGGGGCGCACGCACACCGTCCCGATAGACCTGCGTGCGGGCATCATAAAGAATTTTGATCGGGGAGCCGCCGTACACCTTGAGCGTGAACTGATCACGGACCGGGTCCAGATTGCCGATTCTGCCGCCAAGTACAGTAGCTTTGCCGGATGGACTGGGAGGGAGCTGAAGGACCGCCGAGGGCTTCGCGGGCTGTGGTGTTGTGGTTGCATCCGTGTCTTGCGCGTGCGCTGCGCTGCCGGGTACAGCGGCGATGGTGAGGCACAGAGCAACGCAAGATTTCCATAGAAAGGCCCTGCACAGCAATATCGTTCGAAATCGAATCACAAGGTTACCTAAGGAAGCCGCGAACTCTTGCAGGCGGGTTCTTTTCTAAAAGTTTGCAGAGAGATGGCTGTATTCTATGGCAGCGGAAAGCACCTCCACAGGAAGTGTAATGTTACGAAGGTTACGATTGTCCCTTACGGTACTTGCATCATTTTGCATAGCTCCGGTTTGTGGCGCTCAGGCCCTGCGGGCCAAAGAGCTCCGCATCACCATACCTCGGTACAGCAAGCTGACCCCGGTACAGCAGCTCAACCGGGAGGGCGTTGAAGCCGCTCGCAAACATCAGATTGAGAAAGCCCAGGCTCTATTTTTCAAGGCGTACCTGTTCGATCCATCGGACCCGTTCACGCTCAACAACCTGGGCTATGCTGCTGAGCTGCAAGGGGATGCCGAGCGCGCCAACAAGTTTTACGCTTTAGCCGAGAAGCAGGACTGCGACGCGGTCATCGAACTTAGCAGCCTGGATCAGCTTAAAGGCAAACCCATGCTGTACGCCTTACAGGATCTAAAAGATGCATCTCTGCGGCTCAACCGCATGAACGTCCAGGCCATCGAGCTCCTGACACAGAACCGCAGTTTCGAGGCTGCCCTTCTTCTGGCGCGTGCCCTCGTACTTGACCCGCACAACCCTTTCACGCTGAATAACCTTGGCGTTGCCCAGGAGCTCACAGGGGATCTGGAAAGCGCGGCAGAGCATTACCGGGCGGCTGCTGAGACGCACTCCACGGATGCAATTATCGTGTCTCCGCAGCGGTCTTGGCGAGGCAAGCCTGTCAGCGAATTGGCCGCAAGCAGTCTCAAGCGGGTCGAAGATCAACTGCGCGAGCAGGGCCCGGAGAAAGCACGTGCCACCATGCTCGCGTTTCGTGGAGTGACAGCTGTCAACGGAAACGATTGGCAAGCGGCGAAGCAGGATTTTCTTCAGGCATACGTGCTTGACCCGACCAGCGCATTTTCTTTGAACAACTTGGGGTATGTTGCCGAAAGAAATGGCGACCTCGAAACAGCAGATTTTTACTACCGCAAGGCTCGCCGAGCTGAAGACGCCAAGGCACCTGTCGGCTTGGCATCAGGACCAGCATCGCAGGGACAAGCCCTGACCGCGGTAGCCGGTGAAAGTACCGGAAAGGTAGATTTGGAACTTGACCGATTCAGCAAAGCACAGCGTCTTGGCGACCAAGCGCCTGAGCTGGTGCCTCGCGGCGCAGGTATCGAAGTCCCGGCTACACCACCTCCCGCAGCGGACGTTCCGGTACAGCCTCAACCATAACTTCAAACCCCTCGCAGGTCTCTCATGCCTTCTGAAACACCACACGTTGCCAATGCACGTATGCTCACGCTCTCCCGTTTATTGCTTCCACTAGGCAGTGACGCACATTTGGAGGCACTCGCCGAAGATGGTGTCGAGCTAACGCAGATTAGTCGATTGGACTTTGAAGCTCTCGTCACTCTGGCACATTCTAACCACGTTATTGTGCGTGCGCTTACCATCTTTCTCGCGATGATGCATTCTGTTGGTGACCATATGCGTGCCGAATGGGCACAAACTGCCCTTACCGCAGAAACAGAAAGAATCCAGCTAGCTTTGCCGGTCCTTCATGCAATTTGTGTGGCGTTTGAGGAAAAAGGTCTGGACATCACCGTGATGAAGTCACTCGATCATTGGCCCGATCTCGGCAGCGATCTTGACCTGTTTTCAAATGCCGCACCACAGGCTGTGCTGGATGTAATGCAGCGACGTTTTGGAGCCACACTGGCACCGAGAAGCTGGGGCGATCGCCTTGCGCACAAATGGAATTTTGCGCTTCCGGGACTGAACGAGCTGGTTGAATTCCACATAGGTCGCCTGGGCCAGACCGGCGAGCAGCTCACTCTTGCTTCCCGTCTGCCGAAGCGCGCCCGCATGGTTTCACTCGGCGGCTACGTCTTCCCGGTGCCGCACGCCTCAGACCGCCTGATGATTTCCACGCTCCAGCGCATGTACCGGCACTTCTACTTCCGCCTGTGCGACATCGTGGATTCGGCTACGCTTGTCAACTCAGGAGCCATTGACTTCGACGACCTGCGCGCATCCGCGATAGCCGCCGGCATCTGGGAGGGCGTAGCTTCGTACCTTGTCATCGTTTCGGATTATCTTCGTAAACATGGCGATCCCGGCCTTGAGTTGCCGCAAACCGTAAAAGCCTCGGCACGCTTCGGCGGCAACTGCGTCTACTTCGCCAAAAGCTTCCTGCGCGTGCCCATTCTTCCACAATCCGCCAGCTTATACCGGTCGCAGATAGCGTGTTTGCTGCGCAGGGGCAAGCTCCAAAGCAGTGTCCGGCTCGGCTTGCTGCCTTGGCTTGCTACTATGGCTTTTGTAGAACAAAAGCGCACCGGGAGCGACAAAGGAATCTGGTAGCGAACCCAATTACTTTGCAGTTTGCGACGCATTAACCTTAGCGACTGGGGGTATCTGCGTTGCCTGGCCAGGCAAGTACCCCTTGCGAGTTCTGACAATCAGGCGACTGTACCCATTTGCTTGCGCCTCAGCACGCACTGTTCTGTAGCCGCCTTCGCCGGAGGGCTTCGAGGAATGGTAGCCGATAATGTACTGATTCCGAATATCCCGGGCAACCATCTCAGCAATACCGTTTACCTCTTCCAGCGACCGCGGAAAATAGGCGATGCCGCCTGTTTCCGCTGCCAGTGTCTCTAAGATTTGTTGCTCCTGTTGAGCTTCTTTTTTGCTATCAGCCTCGTACAGCATCCCTATGGCATACACAACCGGGCCGCCGAGCTGTTGGACACGGTGGATTGTTTGCTCCAGCGTTAAGCGTGAGGCATCGTCCTTACCATCCGTGATAATGAGCAACACTTGTTCGGGCCACTTCGCATGCCGGGCAAGCTCGTTTGCCGAGGCGGCTACTGCGTCATACATGGCTGTCGGTCCTCTTGAATCTGAATGCGCGAGTCCCTTTTTTAGGGCAGCCAAATCTGAGGTGAAACCCTGGTCGAGGTACGCTCTGTCAGAGAAGTTCACGACAAAGGCTGCATCCTGGGGATTGGAAGCCTTGATCAGCTCGAGTGCGGCCGCATCCACGGCTGCTCGCTTGTCCAGCATGGAGCCGGAGTTGTCAATGAGCAAACCGATGGAGGCCGGCTGATCCCGGTGCTGGTAGGAAGTGATGGTTTGCGGCACTCCATCCTCCCAGACACGAAAATCTCCCTGCCTGAGACCATCTACCAAATTCCCTTTACTATCTACAACGGCACAGCGCAGCAGAACTTCATCGACATTCTGACGCAAGGTAAACACATTGCTGACTGCGTCTTTCGTAAGCTCTTTTCCCTCGCTTGCCGACGCATTATCTTCAGAATCAGGTGAAAGCACAGGGTCACGGTCTATATCGAGCCTTGGCTGCGTCTGCCGCACGGTCGGGTCTAAATCGGGCACAATCTGCCCGACTTGTCCGGAGGGCTTTGCCGATGATCCTTGCGCATGGATTTTCGGCACCAGGCCGCAAAGAAGCGTGACGGTGAGCAGGAAAGCCCAGTGAGACAAACGGGATTTTAAAAGTCCTGGTGCTTGCATCCGAGCAATCATTTCTGGCGCGGCCTTGTGCAGATGGAGCAACTTGCCAGGGTCATCCTGAACCGGCACATCAAATCGTACCTTTAGCAAGGCTTCTTGTGTACGCACGCAGGCGTTCCTATACAGGCTACTTGCTTACCGAAGTACTTTCAATTGACTACTGAGGTGCGCCTTGTTGCTCCTGAATATGGCGTAGCCTTTGGAGGCTCTGCTGTACTCGAGTAGTGTTGTCCCCTGAATTTTCAGGACCCTCAGCCTCACTGGGCGGAACATGGGCGATAGCACCGGGGCCGAGCGGCATGTTTGCGGCTTCTGCCTGCTGTGCCAAGCTGTGGTTAGCTGGAATGTAGACTTCCTCATTCTCTGACACAGCACTCTGTCTCATATCACCCGATAAGATAGGGGTTTGCGGTGTGCCGCCTGTAAAAGCTGACATCCCACTGTTGCGCACATTTAGGATCAACTCGCGTGGGAGCCCTTCAGTAGTAACGCCAGCAATCACGAAATCATAGGAGGAGGCGGTGAGAAGTTGCGCGAGTACATCGTTGGGCGGTCCAGGTCCATACACGCCGAAGATGTGGCCCATGGAAGCGGTTCCCTTTACCGTCATGCCGGTGAGGGCGGACATGCTTTCTAAGATTTGAGCCAGCTCCGAGTCGTTTGCCTGGATTGTTAATTTGCCTCTCTGCAGGCTGATCAAAGCTGGTTGCACCTCCTGGGCGGCCACCGAGACTCTCATTCTTCGGCGTCCGGAAAGCGAAACACGCGGGCGTAGCTTGTGTGCAGCACCTTCCGTAGGGCCCATCACCAAGCTATGTATCTCTTGTAGAGTGTGGGGTGGCGCTGGGATCGTCGAAATAGAGGATTGCGCATTGACGGCCATTGAGACAGCGCATGCAATCCATATAATCCACAAGTTGCGACCCATTCCGTCTGCTTTCGCCATTTTCCTCTACTCTCATGAATACGGTAACAAAGTGCCGCTTAAACATGGCGGCTTTCTGACGAAAGTAATGGCGTTACTTCGCGAACGACTTCGATCGTCCCCAGTTGTACTAGACTGACAATGCCCGGAGCAGTGGCATCCTCTTCGGCGTTACATTATGGACATCCGCCTCTCTAAACTCGCTCATTCCTTCATGCTTACAGCTCTGCTGCTTAGCTTTTCTTCGAACGCACGAGCAGTCTCCTGCACTGTCAGCGCAGGTATGAGCGCAAGTGATCGCGCATCCCTCCAGGCTGAGGCAGCAAGTTTAGGCGTTGCAGCGGCCCGCGGCGACGCCCCTGCTTTGCAGATGGGGGCCACACCCTCGCTCTCAGCAAACTTCGCCGGCGTGTCCTCAGTCATAGAGGGGCTGGCACCGCTTGTAAAAGGTTCCGCAATCACCGTCGAAAACCTGTACGCGCTCCATGCGGGCGATTTGCAAGCCGCGGGAGGCGATGCTCAATTCTTTTGCAGCCAATCCGCATCGCCGCTGCTTGTAATTGTGACGCTGGGACAGCTGCCTCCCGGTGAATATGCACTTGCCATCGTGCATGCTACCGGAGTTGCGGCACCCCAGCAGATGGCTCTTATCTTGCAAAACGCAGCGAATAGTAAGTCTCCGGCGCAATGGCAGCTGGCAGGGTTCTCTGTTCGGCCGCTTACCCTGGCGGGGCATTCGGAGTTATGGTTTTGGCAGCAGGCACGAGCGGCGAGAAAAGCCGGTGGCGGACTGAGCGCCTATCTGGACTACGAAACAGCCTTGGACTTGGCTCGTCCAGCCGATTTCTACACCAGCAACAACCTGGATAAGCTCAATCGCGAATTGTCTGATGTAAAACCGAAGGAGTTGTCTGAGGGCGACGGCCTATCCCTGACTGGACCAGGTGGCGGGAATTTCTCAGTAACCGGCGTGCACATCGACACAGGCCTGGGTGCAATGGATGTGCACGTGGATGCAAACGTCCCTACCCTGGGCGACCCGGTAGCCTCACGTACATCGGCACTGTCTCTTATGGCAGCCCTGCTGGCCAAATATCCAGATCTACGCCAGTTCCATGGATTGTGGGTTTTTGAGAAAGCAGCGGACGGCCAGACCTACGCCATTGAACAGCCTATCTCTGCATTGCAATAGATTGCTCTTATTGTACTAAGCTCATACAGCTTGCTGTACCCGATAAGTTGTAGGTGCAGGTACGACTTTAGCGGGAATTTTTCAAATGCCGGCTCAAATTAAGTCAAATCTGACCCTCTCGGCCAAAACAAGAAAATGTTCAGATGCCATCGGGTATGTTGGCATGACTTTCGTAAACGCCTTCCCAGCAATTTGAACGCGTAACATTCCGAGTATGACCTGGGAAGTGCACGAAGGCGGCAAACAAATAGATGCATCTGGCCAACAACTCCGCGTGGGGTCTTGGCTCCCTCAAACTAACACCTGCGAGATGTGCTCACACTACTCATCCCAACTTATGCAGTGTGCCGCAGATGCAGTAAAGCAGGCAACACTGAAGCCGGATGATCAGATCTGGTTTATGGTCTTTAGTGCCTTGCAAGAGATGCTGATGCATCGCACAAGCTGTTTGGCAAGCCACGCAGCACAGGTTAGCAGCACTCCTTCGAGGGAACAGCTGCTGACTCGACCCCAAGCTCCTGCCGCCGGCATGGTTCCTCAGAAAACAAATTTGAAAACGCACGTGTCCACTCAGAAAAACACATCGGAGAACCGTTCAGGCGTTGCTATTGCAAAGAACAACGTAGCAACAGCACCGAGTACACCCTTCTGGCGTGGAACGGCTTTTTCCTGGTTTGGCTTGCGAGCATCTCCGCACCCCGGCAGCATTGGCAATCATCCCGCCGTGCAAGCTGGAAAGCGCGTGCTACCGCCTGGAGCGGGCCTGCGATAGCTCCTGATACACGACAAATCTGCATTCTTATGGATGGGTACAAGTGTGCTTAATTATCATCCATATTGAAAATGCAATACACAATTTATTTTTAATGCTGTGTAACACAGAAGTGGAGCCATCCAGGAATTCTCTTATGTCTGAATACCACCAACCATTTGCAGATGCATTTCTATCATAACTTTCTAATATAACTTCTTTTATTGTTGAGGCGGACTGATACAGTACTTCGGTGCAGAAATCCCTTCTTTGTATTATTGTCGGTCGCATGTAAGACGGTTATTGTCGTGAGTAAGAGAAGCAGATGCAGTGGCGAAACTGTTCATGCTATGCTCCTCGACCGACTGTTGCCGGATAGCAGCGGGCAATAATAATTCCTTTATCTATAGTGCGGTGAAACGCAGCAGGTGCCTACCTGCGCGATGACCGGAGAACAAGGTGAACTTATGAAACACTGCATTTTTGTTTTACTTCTAGCATGTCTTCCTGCAGCGGCTCCAGCTTTTGCAGCCGTCAACGTTTCTTCTCCCTTAAATAGCACCACTGTAAGTACGAGCGCTCAATATATAGCTTCTGCCACTACTTCCTGCAAACAAGGCGTTGCAGCCATGGGCGTCTATGTGGACGACCAGCTTCAGTATGTTGGGGGGGGCGCAACCCTTAACAAGAACCTGCAGCTTCCAATAGGCAGCCACACAACGTACATCCAAGCATGGGATAACTGCGGCGGCACTACCGGCAGTACCGTAAACGTCACAGCAACAAACCAGAGCGGTGTTTATGTGGCCCTACCTACTGCAAATAGCAGCGTCGGCAGCAGTGTCAATTTTGTGGCATCCGCCACGACAAGCTGCGCTCAGGGCGTGGCAGCGATGGGAATCTACATCAATAATCAGCTTGCAGCTGTAACCAAGGGCACTACGTTGAACCGTCAGCTGACTCTCAATCCGGGAGTGCAGCAAGCTGTGGTGCAATCCTGGGATAACTGCGGTAATTCTTATAAACAGCCAGTCGACCTCATGGTCCAGAACCAGCTCAAAAGCCCTATCGCGAATACTTTCAAAAATATACAAGCAGTTGAGAACTGGAACCAGTGGGGTGAATTGGCTCCCGTCTACGATATTTGCGATCCTTGCGCGGGTATCAACTGGAACATGACCCAGAATGTCAGCTCCACTTCACTGAGCGGCCATGCGACTCGTTTCGATATAGGAGGAAGTGCGCCCTATGGAGATGTTTTATGGTCGAATAAGCTCATTGGTCAAGCAACTACAGAAAACCTTCCTGACACAGACCGAAGCATTCTACCCAACGTGCGTAACCTTCAATACGATGCGGACATATTTGTTACCAACACTGCTGTGACACAAGATCTCGAATTCGATGTAAATATATTCATGGATGGCATTGGAATGGAGTGGGGAACGGAGTGTAACAATCTTGATGGCAGCGACTGGGATGTGTGGGACAACGTAAATGTTCGCTGGGTATCGACCGGTGCTCCGTGCAATCTGATGAATAACGCCTGGAACCACGTCACTATTGTCGTACAGCGGCTCTCAGACAATTCCCTCCTATATAAAACAATCACTCTCAATGGTGTAACAGCAGTCATCAATCGAACCTATCCTCCCTTTTCCGTACCTCAAAGCTGGTATGGCATGACAGTGAATTACCAGATGGATGGAGATTATAAGCTGTCACCAAACGTCACATACTTAGATAACCTGTCTGTGTCGTACTGGTAAACACATTGAATTGCTGAACTGATGTCTGGATTGAACATTCCGTATGTCGATAAGACGATATGCCACCAGCCTCCGGAAGCTCCGAAAATCACCGGGGCTTCCGATACTCACAGGGTTCGTGGTTTTGCGGGCTGTGCGTTCTGCTCATATCGTCTGGGCGGTCGCGGCTGCCAGCGTTGTGTCTTTTGCGGCACGCGACCAGAAGATACGGATGTCGGTGACGTTGTGCAGGGCGAAGTTTGGCTGCGTCACGTTGTCTGGCCGCTGCACGGTGATGGCGAAGAAGTCGGCACGATGAACATCTTCCAGCCGGAAGGCCGGGCGAGGATCGGCGTTGGCAGCCGCTACCTCAACGTGCGACATTTCGATGTTCTTCAAATGGCGAAGGAAGAAGCCACTACAAGGCGTCGGACCGAAGCGCAGCAACTCCGGATAATCGGCCTCCATTTCAGGCACCTGGATCGTATGCCAGTCGGGCATGGGCTTGGACTCATCTCCCCAGCCGACACGCATATCTTTCGGCAAGCCTTGATGTCCGAAGAAGCAGTTGCTCACTTTAACATCTTCAATGAGGTTCGACGATATGCCCGAAAGGATTGACGATGTCGACGAAGCCGAATTGTAGCTGACAAGATTCGAGATCAGCACACGACGCAGCGTTCCGGGGCGCATCGTCTCTTTGGGCCCGCGATTGCGGCGGTTCAGGCTAAGAAAGAGCGGTGCGTCAAAGGTATCGCGCAAAGTGATGTTTGAGATGGCGATGTCTTCGACCAGAGCGCCGTCTGAAGTCTCAAGCGAGATGCCCTTGGAGCCCTCGCAGATGCAGTTCGTAATAACGATATTACGAAAGCCGCCGTTCGATTCGGTGCCGCATTTAATGCGACCGTTGCGGGAGTCGCGCCCGGTATCGACAAACTTCTTCCAGGTGCCATTGATGATAGTGCCGAGTTCGTAGGTGCCAGTCACATAACAATCAGAAATAGTTACATTGTCTGTGGAACGCACGTAGCCGAGCGCGTAGCTGGACTTCGGGCAGATCGCGTCGTCCCATGGCGAGTTGACCGTGCATTTGGAGACACGCACATTTCGGCAGCAATCGATGTCAAAGCCGTCGCGGTCCGTGTCGATGAGCAGGTTGTCCAGCGTGAGATTGTCGACGCCGGTGGCAAGCAGCGCGAAGTGGCCGCCTTTGAGAACTGAGAAATCGCGCAGAAGCACATTATGGCAGTTCTTTAGAGCGATTGCCTTGTTGCCGACTCCGGCCTGCTCGGCTGCAAACGCCGGATAGTCACCGCGTTTTCCGCTGGTGCCGTGGGAGAGGCCCTTGCCGTGAATCAAGCCGGGGCCGAGGATCGAGAAATCACTGATGTTTTCGCCGTAAAAGAGCGAGTTGGGCCAGTGATTATGACCGTAATCCTGATACTGCTCCCATGGTTGCGGAGGGCCGGCTGGATCGTAGGTGCCACCGTTGTAGCCGGTTGCCTCGCCGGGTTTGGGCGAGTCGGCTGCCAGGATTGTGCAGCCGCCTGAAAGGTAAAGATCGACATGGCTGCGCAAGCGAATGGTGAAGCAGAGATAGGTTCCGGCCGGGAACAGCAGCGTTCCACCACCGGCGGCGGCAACGGCTTCAATGGCCTTGTTAATCGCGGGTGTATCGACGGTTTTGCCGTCGCCCGTAGCACCGTAGCTGCGGACGTTGAAGAGCCCCGTGCTACAGGGACCAGGCACGGGCGCGTCGGTTTGTGCGAGAGCGGCATGGCCGATACTGGAGGCGAGTGCGAGAGGCGAGAGCTTGATGAGGTCGCGGCGTTGCATAGATCACCTTTACTGCTAACTATGGCCTTAATAGCCTATTTCAAATTTGGGTAGTTGAATCCAATTCGATTCAACACGGCAGTGCCTCTCAAGCCATTCACGCAATAGAACCGCTGATCGCAGGTGTGTGTAAGATATTCCTTTTAAGACTGGCAGCCGCTCGCTGTAGCTTCTACACGGGAAAGGCTGTGACGCCATTAGCACCGCACCAGTCATATTGGCGTGTCGTCTGCACTGGACGCTCAAACTTCCATCGATTCGGCGTTGTCCCTTGCAGCGGATCGGTCGGATAGCCGTAGGCGTTTTGCGAGACAATGGCCATGGCATCCCGCATCGCAGATTTTATTTCCGGAGTGATTGAACTCGGGTCGGGCGATAGAAACAGCGATGTGCCGCTTCTGGATACGACATCCATCCACTGGCTTGTTTCCCGCCAGCCGATATCCCGTGTAAGGGCAACACAGTCTGGGTCGATGTGGAAGAACGTGCGGTGCTGGGCGATACGCTGCGCTAATCCATTGACACCGAACCGCCTGGTTCGTTCCCAGTCATGCCCGCTTGTATCGTCCGCGATACGCTGCGATTCGAAAATACCGGCGGCAATGTGCCCGACTGTGTTGCAGCCTAAAATGACTGTCTGCTCTCCCGCTGCCCGTCGAATTGCAAGATACAGGTCTCGAACGATCTCGGCGTTGGTGCGGGAGCGATCGTTGAAGCTCCAGCCGGGGCGTGCAGGCCCGGTCGTCATCTCTGAACCCCACTGACCGAAAAGTTCTACAGTCGAGAAATCGTGCTTGATGAACTCATACCCCCAGTGCACCGGGATGCGGACAGTTTCAAGGATCTGCTCAAGTGCTTCGGGGATGGTGGGATCGAGCGCCGGCAACGCACCGGTGGACTTACCCAATCGAGCTTGCGGTAAAAGCAATTTAGGCGGAGCAGCCTGGGAAGCGCGCAACGGTCGAATCCATATACCTGGGCGCAGATGCCGTTCGCGAATGCCGCTCGCGAGGTGTGGCATGCTTGGAAAGCGAACCGCATCCTGGTATCCATCATCAATGACGATGTACGGTTTTACACTGCCCTGTGGAGCGAGCGATGCAATCAGGTCGGCATCCCGAAGAATCCCTGACGCTGTATTTTTCCCGTATGCGTAGTTCCAATCATTGCTACCGAACAGCGCGCCTTCCGGCAGCCGCGGCCATGGACACATGACGCAACAAAACTTCTGCGCAGCGTCAGCTATCGGTTCTCCCGGCGCGCCTTTTCTCGTCACCACCGTACACGCATGCAGTTGTCTTTGCCCGAGAGTTATAGGTCCTCCCCCGCTGCGCAGATCGATCGTGAGCGTAATTCCTTCGGAGTCCTGCTGCCAGAAGCAGAATGCCGAAGGCTGCGTTTTTACGCCATAACCATTCAGGATTTGCCCATCGAAGGTGACAAAATACCAGGGCATGACGCGATTCGGTATTGTCCCGCGCCATTCTAGGTCGCCGTAGGCTCTTTCCCACTGATCGCCAAGCGAGTAGGTCGACTCGCTTGTCTTGCCCTCCCATCGAAGATGCAGGTACGTCGGCGTTGCGGTTTCGGCGGTGACCGTGATGGGCAGTTCCTGTTCCGCGGGTTCGACCGTTACACGTACTCCGCCTCCGGTCCATTCCCGTCCGGAGTGCTGCATGGGTGTCAGTTCCCGTCCGCCGAACCGGGCTGTAATGAAGTCGGGACTGCGTAAAACTTCAATCCCTGTCTGCTGCCGCAGCTTTACCGGTACGGTGCTCTGTGCCGTCGACGGGTGGAATGTAAGCATCGCCGCAGTTGCAGCCGAAGCTGATTTTAAAAAGGTTCTACGACTTGCAGAATTGGCTTTCATCCAGGTCTCGATATTAATTGTAGGAAGGCAGCTAGCTCCTGCCGTGCAGTTCTCGGAAGTTACACCAAGTCAAGGCACTCTGCCTAATGGAAAGATGCCCTGACTCTATGATTTAGAAGATATACTTCAGAGCAAATTGCACCACGCGCGCATCGGGACTTTCACCGGAAGTACCGCCTCCGCCAAACCGTTCGCCGGTTATCTGCCCAAAACCGCCCCCGGTGGTGCCGCCGGGCTGTCCATAGGCAGGAGTGTTCCACAGGTTAAAAATATCCGCCCGGAACTGCACGTTTGTCTCCCGAATTACCGCGAAGCTTTTGAACGCCGAGAAATCTGTCCGGTTGTATCCCGGCCCATAAATCTGCTGGCGACCCGGTGGGCCATACGCAATGGTGGCTGCATTTGGAGCGTTTGCCAGGATCTGCCCTGGTCCCGCGACATTTGGCTGCCCTGTTGTTGGGTTAACTGCCGCAATCACCTTGGGCGGGTTGACGAAGGCGCAAGGATTGAACCAGGTAGCGACGGTTCGCGTCTTTGTCGCGCACACCATATTCGTGCTCGTCGGCGTGCCGCCGGCTTTGAACGGGTCTGTGACTTTATACGGGTATGCGTTGCCGGTGCCCGCAGCATTGTTGTTTGCGAATATGTTTACCGGTTGGCCTGTCTGCACCCGGAATACAAGCGACGTTGCCCAGCCCCCGGCGACTTCGTTCACAATGCCGCCCTGGTTCAGATACTGCCTGCCTCTCCCGAAAGGCAATTCGTATTGAGCATTAAAGCTAAGACGCTGCCGGACATCGACGGCTGATCCGCCGTAGTCATAGCCGGGGCCCAGCAAGCGCTGGTTACGCACGCCATTCCCGAACAGCAGCACATTCGCGTCGTCAAGCCCATGCGCATACGTGTAATCGCCCAGGAAGGAGAGCCCCTTTGTCAGCCGACGCTCAAGCGTTAACTGCAGTGAGTTGTAGTTGGAAGACGCCGCATAGGCAACCAGGCTACTGCCGCCAAACTGGTTATACGGTCGCAGTGTCTGCTCATTGACGCCTGCCGGTATCAGCTGATCCGGGATATTGGGATCATAGCCCGTTTGCAGATGACGAGTGACCGAGCCCACGTAGGCCACAGTCGCCGTGGTTGAGTTGCTTACCAGTCGTTGCACGGTCAGGTTGAAGAGCTGGCTGTACGGCGTTTGCGTCTTGACCGGATAGCTCCGAAAGCCGGGCTGGTTCACAAAATTTGCCAAGCCCGCGGTTAATGCGGCGCTGAACCCGGTCTCAAGCGTCTGCCCGTTTGTAGGGCAAGCACCGGGCGCGCAGCCTGCGCTCGGAAAATTGCTATCGTACTGAAACGGGAAGTTTTGCGACAAGTTTGGGTAATATCCCACGCTCTCCAACCCACCATAAAAGATGCCGTAGCCTGTACGAAGTACGGTTTTGCTGTCCGGCTGGAAGACTATGCCTACACGCGGCGAGAAGTTCAGAAATGCCGGATTCACCAGGAGGTTGTTATTCGTATACTGCACGGTCACATTGTTCGCGGCTAATGCTCCCAGGAACTTCGGCGTCAGGGTGCTGCTGTTCTGCACCTTGGCCGGAATGAGATACGTAGCCGTTCCACTCGCATAATCGGGTACGAAGTTAGCCTGGTGCCCGTCAAGTTCATTGATCGGCTGGGTGTACTCATAGCGGATCCCTAAATTCAGCGTCAGGTTTTGGCGCGGTCTCCAGTTGTCTTGGGCGTAAGCTGCGCGATACCAGCGTTGGTCGTGCGAGGTGAACTCGTTGGCGATTGAGGTGGAATCAAGATTGTTCAGCAGCAGGTCAGCCCCGCCGAAGCCCGTGTTGTTTGTGTTGCTCGGGTCCTGTGAGAATTTTCCATCGAAGTTGAAGCTGCCCTTTGGGTCCACGGGCTGGTTGGTTTGCACCCGAATCCGTTCAAAATCCACGCCAAATCTAAGGGAGTGATTTCCAATCTGCTTTGAAACGTTATCGAGCAGCTGCGCCACGTTTTCGTACTCGCGTGTCGGTTCAAAGGCGGGAGATCCAACTCCCGAAAAGCCGCCTATATTGAGTGACGGCAGGCCGCCGTTTCCAGGGGTGAACGGAATCCCACCGATGCCGAACTGCGTCGAGAGATCCACACCTGCATTCTGTGGAACATACGCCGCAGCGATCCAGTTATAGCCGATGCGAAACTCATTGATAAATGAGGGCGTAAAAATGTGTGTTTCGCTGAAGGTGAAGTTGCGACCTTCAACCACCGTCGAGCCGCTGCCGCCAAAGCCTGCGCCGTCCAGAACGCCCAGGGGAGCGGTCAGGCTTACCGGCTCATTCGAGTAGCTATACCGTGCAAATGTCTGGTCCTTGGGACTGATGTTCCAGTCCAGGCGCCCATCATATTGCGTAGTGTTGTCGCTGGCATTGCCCTGGAACGTGTAGTTGTTGATTGTGTTGCCCAGACCGCCGCGGTTGGGCAGCGGATATGCGTTCAGCAAACGCTGGCCGACCTGGTCTACCTGAGCCGGGCAGATTACATTCTGCTGACCGTTGCAGTTCAGGTAGTTGTTTGCGGTGATGTTGCCGTTCGCATCGCGCGTAGGGCCGCCCGGCTGGTACAGCGTAAGGGCCTGGCCGCGTCCATTCGCTGTAGCATTCAGCAGCTCGGTAAAGTCACCTGTTCGCATCAGCGGCGTCGGCACTGTGTACACCCCGGACTGCCCGAAGATGATGCGGTTAGCCTCGACATCGCCAAAAAAAAAGAGGTGATCTTTGAGGAGTGGTCCGCCGAGCGTCGCTCCAAATTGGTTCTGCCGGTACTTCGGCACTACCGTTTCAAAATAATCGCGTGAGTTCAGCACGTCATTGCGAAAGTATTCCCAAAGATCCCCATGGAACTGATTCGAACCGCTCTTGGTGGCTACGTTCAACACCGCGCCGGCCGAGTGGCCAAGCTCCGCGGTGTAGTCACCCGTTTCTACTTTGAACTCCGCCAGCGCGTCCGGCGGCGGCTTGATCACAAAACTCGCGCCGTTTAAGAAGTCAACCAGGCTGGCATTGTTGTCCACGCCGTCAAGAATAAAGTTGTTCTGCTCCGCACGTTGACCATTCGCTGAGAAATCGCCCTTGTTCGCATTGCGCGAGCCCGGTTCGGACGGCGTCACGCCGGCCGCTAGCTGCGCTATGAAAGTAAAGTTTCGCCCATTGAGCGGCGTGTCATTGATCACTTTCGATGAAATCTCTTGCCCGGTTGAAGCCGATTCTGTCTGCAGGTCCGGCGGTGCCGAAGTCACCACCACGGACTGATCCGCACCCGCTACACCGACCCGCAAGTCCGCGGTTGTCGTAGAGGCTACGTTTACCTGCACATCCTTCTGGGTTGTTGGGGCAAAGCCTGTCGCGGCCACCATGACGGTGTAGATACCCAGGTGCAGCGGCGTCGCCGTGTAGTTGCCCTGGGCGTCGGTGGAGACCGTCAAGGTGAAGCTGGTCGCCTGGTTTGTCAGTGTCACTTTTGCGCCGGCGATGGCTGCGCCGGTGCTGTCCTGTATAGAACCGCTTATGCTGCCCTGGTCCACCTGTGCGAGAGCAGTACGGACGCTGTAATTCAGTACGGCGCAAGCGCTGAGCGAAAGCGCGCCAACCGTGAGGAATCTAAATCCAGGCTCTCTCCTGATTCCACTAAAGCTGAACATACGTCATTCCTTTTCGTCGCTTTCGCGGCGGTACTCTTTTGAAAATAGTTGCGATCAAATACACGTACTGAGAACAATGTCCGGTCTGAACGCCCTAAAAGGCGAGGAACAGCTTGAACAAAAGCGTCTACCCCGGCAACTCACTGAGCAGCAGTCTGTAAGGTGGCGTAACCGTACGTCAATCGAATGGAATCATTGCAAACTTCGCAAATCGATGCCGCATGCATCGGAGTTGCCACATTGTCTCTTTACCTCGGAAGTGCGCCCTCGACGCCCTTTATCGCAGCTTTAAAGCATCATCGTGTAACGCGCGCCGGGCGCATCCCGATGCCGGGGGCTACATTCAGGTGGACTATAGAAAGTCCACTACTGAGTTGCCATCGTTAGAACGTATGCTTTTCGGGTACGTCTTTCGGGTAATGTATGTGAAGCCTGAAGCGGCGATGCATGGCTCACCACAAGACGCGGAAGCAGTTGCGTCTCAAACGGAACAGCTACAAACTTTAGGGAGCCAGTTTAGAGCTCCAAAAATCCACGGCGCACGGCAATCGCGACAGAATGCGCTCGATCACTGGCTCCAAGCTTGTCCATGATATGTCGCAGGTGGGCCTTGACTGTCTGCTCGCTGATAAACAGGAGCTTGCCGATATCTCTGTTGCTGTTACCTGTGGCGACGTGCGTAAGGATTTCACTTTCTCTCATGGTGAGTGGCTGCTCTGAGAGGTAGGTCGCAAGCTGGGTCGCTGCAAGCGGCGAGATATACCGAAGACCGGCATGCGTAGCGCGAATGGCATCGAGCATTTCGCTGGGAAGCATGGTCTTGAGCATGTAACCTCGCGCGCCGGCGGCAAGGGAGCGCGCAATGCTTGCGTCTCCCTGAAACGTGGATAGCATAAGAACTCGGGCTGCGGGATGTGCGGCGCGAATCTGGGCGAGAGCTTCAATGCCGGAAAGGTCGGGCAGGCGAACATCCATCAGGGTCACATCGGGAAGATGCTCATCGTATATGGCAATCCCTTGCTGCGCGGTTGTTGCCTGGGCAACCAGGCGCATGTCTTCCTGGGTGTTCAGAATTGCAGCGAGACCTTCCTGGAAGGCGGGATGATCGTCAATGCTGAGAAGTCGGATCATGAGGTAAGTGCGCTCCTCTTTGAGGATGTATAAAACTGACTGAGTAGAACAAAATCAGCGGCGGAGACGTCGACGCCAGATGGAAGCCGATTGTTTGCGTGACGGTTCGCCATATGCGATGGGCCCTAGAAGCGCAACCTCGACCGTTGTGCCGCAGGGAGCGTTAGGGAGAATGTTAAGACGCCCTCCTATCGACTGCGCACGCTCGCGCATACCGGTGATGCCCCAGTGGCCGTGACGCCCGCGTAGCTGCGTCTGCCGGTCAAAACCTTGTCCATTGTCACTTACGCTTATGAAGAAGTGAGCAGGTTGGTACAAAATGTCGAGCCGGATGCTGTTCGCACCGGAGTGCTGCACGGCATTGGCGACTGCCTCCCTTGCGATCTGTTCCACTTCAAGCTGCACAAGCGGGCGCAGATTGATGTGGATGCCGGCACTGTGGATTTCAGGCTCTACGCCGGCCGGCAAGTCCATCTCACGCAAAGCGAGCGTCAGCCGGGTCTCCAATGAATCCGGCGGCACTACAGGCGAGCGCAAACCGTCCACCGTCTTGCGGCCCTGCTCGGCAATCTCGCGCAGTCGCTGGGAGGCATGACTCAGCATGTGGGAAGCAGGGGCACCGGCAAGCACTTGTTGCGAGGCGGCATACATTTGCATCGAGACTCCGATCATGCCTTGCAGCAGCGTGTCATGCAGCTCTCTAGCGATGCGCGTGCGCTCCTGCATGCGCTCCTGCATGCCGGCATTGATGCGCGCGCTGATCTGAGCGACGCGGAGCCTGTGAAGCTGCCAGACGCATGTGCAGAGGAACAGCGCGACAAGGGTCAGAAACAACCCGGTTTGATAAAAGTACGGTCGAACCCGCACGGACAGGGAGCTTCCTGCTGAGGTCCACTTGCCGTAACCATCTGAATTCGCTACCCGAAAGGTATAAGAGCCAGGCGGAATACCGGTGTAGGTGGCATCGCGCAGCGTGCCTGCTTCGATCCAGTCCTTGTCCCAGCCTTCGAGGCGATACCGAAAACGAATGCGACCCGGGATTCGGAACTCTGGAAGCGTGTAACGGATATTGAGGCGGTGGCGGCCGGCCGGCACTGTGAACGAAGAGGTGGCAGCAAGGGCGGTGTTTTGGTCATCGATGGCAACTCTGTCAATGATGATGGGAGCCAGAGACCCGGTCTGTATTCCGTGCGGATCGATCATCGCCAGCTCTTGCAGCGTCACTGCCCAGATGTCACCGTGCCTTGAACGGAAGACCGAGTTGACACGCACTTGCGCGTTGCGGAAGCCGTCGCCCATACCGAACGCCACCGAGGTCCCCCGTAAATCACATTGAGGAAAAAGAAGATCGGCTGCATTGATTTCCACAATACCCTGGTCGGTTCCGAGCCATAGGTGACCTGCGGTATCATCAGCCACGCCCTCGATGATATTTGTCGGCAGGTTGTTCGATCGCGTGAAAAGTCGCACCGGGGCAAGCGAGGCGGGCACATAGATCAATCCGGACTCGGAGCCTACCCATAGGCTGCCGTCCAAGGAAGGATCAATCGAAGTTATATTTGCGCAGCAAAAGACATGTGTTACAACCCCATTGTGAATACGATTAAGCCCGGATATTGTCCCTATCCAGATATTGCCGGCTGTGTCGTCGACCATGGCTTGCACATTATTGTCATCAAGGCCATTTGCTGTTGTGTAGGAGCGGGTCGAACCGTCAGCCGCGTATGCAAGTACACCCATCTCTGAACCGCTGACCCAGATCGTGCCGTTGCGGTCAATCAGCATGCTGCCGACCGAAGCCCAGGCGATGCGAGGTAAAGGACGCTCCAGCATGCCGTCGCTGAGCACACTATGACCGTCGTGATCGGCGAGAACCATACCGCGGCTGCTACCATGCGCGCTACGCGCCCAAAGCGAGACAGCTTGCCGGCCATGCACTGCATCCTGCGCATGACCTTGCATTAGTCCTTTCGTAGTCGTTGATCCTGAGCTTAGAGGGACCAGCGTTCCGTCGTGTACGTGAAACAGGTTGCTGCCGCGTCCGAACCAAAGCTCGTGATCCGGCCCCTGGGATCTCTGCATATTTAGAGTTGATCTTGGCAGATCTTCACCGGCGCTATAGGAAGTCACGGCCCCATCACTTAGCTGGTTGAGCCCGTCGATTGCGCCCAGCCAGAGGCTGCCGTCGCGTGAGCAGTAAAGCAAGTACAACTCATCACTGGTAAGCCCTTGCGCAGCGCGCAGCCGCTGCACGCCTCGGGAGTTCAGCCGAAACAGGCCCTGGCCTGTCGAGCCTGTCCAGATGGTATCGACGTCGCCATCGGGGTCAATCGCAAGCATGGTCGCGACATCCAATCCCGGTACCGCGATGGAGATGAAACGGTCACCCACATGCCGATTAAGACCACCGTCGCCCGCCGTCCATAGCCGGCCTTCACGGTCCAACGCGAGAGCGTAAATCCGATCGCTGGCCAGACCGTCCTCTCGGGTAAAGCGCTGAAAACCTCGTTTGTAATCAAACGCAAACAAGCCGTGAAACGTAGCGATCCAAAGTGTGCCCTGCGCATCGACAAGCAAAGCATTTGTGTCCTGGATGCGCCCTGCAGTGGGGCTCGCATAGCGGCGCACTGTCTTGCCGTCGAAATGGAACAGTTCTCCCCGCCAGGTGACAGCCCAGACTCCGCCGGACGGATCGGCACCTATGCGCCAAATCGAGCTACCTGGTAGCCCGTCCCGGCTGTTGTAAGAACGAAACTGCCCATCGCGATAGCGGGTCAGGCCGCCGGCGCTGCTGATCCACAAGCTGCCGCCGCGGTCTTCAGCAAGTCCGGTGATCGATTCATTCGGAATGGAGTTGGACGCGCCGGCTTTATAGAGTACAAAGCCCGCGCCGTCGAACCGTGCCAGGCCGCCGCGCGTCCCGATCCACAGAAATCCATCCCGGGTTTGAAGCATAGCGCGGATTGAATCTTGAGGCAGGCCTTGTTCGGAGGTCCAGGTACGCAGCACGTATTGCCGAAGATCTTTTGCGGGATTGAGGGCGAAGCCATGTAGGGTAAAGAGCCAGGCGAGGACGACGGTGAGAGCCGCCGCACGAGTGAAAGAGCAACGTCCGCGTGGCTGATTCGTTTGCGTGTGCATGACTCGGTGGCCGGTCCTGTTGCGTGGTGTTTAGCTACATGGGGCAGGGCTAAACCGACTAAAGCTACAGGTTGAAAGGGATGTGGCGCAAGCAGAGTTTTAACTCTTAGGGGGCTGATACGGCACAGGCCCTGGCTCTGTGCCGCACCTAAGGACAAGTTCAGTTGAGAACTACTGGGTGAGGCGCAGGAGCAGCGAGGAATGGCCCTTCAACGCAAACTTATAGTCGTCCTGCATGGGACCGAGATCCTTTCCCGCCCATAGATCACGGGCCTTCCAGCCCGGGGCTGCGCCGGCTTCCCTGAGGTGGAGAGTTATTCCTCGTAGGAAGGAATCGTTATCGTTGAAGTTGATGATATCCAGGGCGACCGCGCCGCCGGTAAGAGGGCGCGACCAGATTTCGATAGGACCTTCAGCGTAGATGCGGTTGGCCTCATGGCCCAAAGAGTCCTGGTCGATCGCGACGATCTCGCGATTGGTGAGGATGGCAGTGATCTCGGGCGTGAGCTGGCTCAGATTATTGCCGGCGAGCAGAGGCGCGGCGAGCATCGCCCAGAGGCCCATGTGCACGCGATTTTCATCGAGGGTAAGCTTGCCGTTGCCGACCTCGAGCATGTCGGGATCATTCCAGTGTCCGGGTCCGGCGTATTTTGCCAGATTAGCCTGCTCACGACCGATGAGGCTCATGCGGTCGAAGTTGGGTTGGACATCGCCGGTCGTGCGCCAAAGATTGGCGCCTACCTCGGGAGCCCACTGCCAGACTGAATCCCAGCCATACTGGCAAAGGCTGTACACCATGGGGCGACCCGTCTTAAGGATAGCCTGGTGCATCTTTTCATAGGCGGCCTTCATCATCTGGTCCTGCTTGGCCTTGTCGTCCGGCGCGGCCTGGGTCATGACCCCGTGGAAGCTGCATAGATCATATTTCAAATAATCAATGCCCCAGGAGGCGTAAAGGTCGGCGTCCTGCTGCTCGTGGTTGTAACTGCCTTCGTAGCGGGCGCAGGTCTGGGGACCGGGTGAGCTGTAGATGCCGAGCTTCAAGCCTTTGCTGTGGACATAGTCGGCAAGAGCTTTCATATCAGGAAACTTCTCGTTGCTGTGGAGGACGCCGGACTCGTCACGTTTGCCTTCCCAGGTGTCGTCGATGTTCACATAAACATAGCCCGCGTCGCGCATGCCGGATGAGACTATCAAGTCAGCGGCTTGGCGGATGTCCTTATCGGTCACCTTGTCAAAAAACCAGTTCCAGGAGTTCCAGCCCATGGGCGGGGTGGATGCGAGCTGCGTCTGCGCGGGAGCAAGCGTAGCGAGCGACAGTAGTAAGAGTGCTGCATAAAATCTGAGACGCATGGGGAACTTCCGATCCTGCAGGGCATTGGGATGAAACGTCGAGAAGATAGTACATCCAAGTGCTTACAACATGGGTTGGTTCAACAAAAATCAACTTCTAGGCGGTTCGCGTTGGAATGAAGCCGGTTTTCTCACTGTGATCGATCAGTACTCTGCCGCGCTACCGGGTGATGCAGCAGGTACCGCCCGGCAGACGCGACAAACAGTACGATCACCGGCCTGGGTGTTGCGGTCATCCCCGCATTGATACGCACATACATCGCTTCTACTCGCCGGGAGAGCGTATTTCGAGCTTAGTCGGCATCTGCAATGGGATCTACGTGGCGCTCGCCTACATGCAATCGCACGATCTGGCCCGACTCTGCATCGACTCAAAAAATGCCTTGTTGTCGACGATCTTTACCGGTCGGGGATCGGAATCGACTTCCCAGTCATCAAGTAAAACGTGTTCCACGACGAACGTGACCGGTACGGAAGTTACATTTTGAAGTAGATATTCCTGCTCTGCAACTGTGACCTTGTTGTGCAGCAGCACGCCGTCATGAGGGGCCTCCTCGACATGATGCGAAGTGTGCACGCTCTCAAGGCGGCAGACGGAATGGTCATTTCGCAGTTCCGCTTCGGTAAGGTTCGCCGCCGCCTCGCTCTCAGCCTGCACAATCTCGCAGCTCCGGTTGACATGAATTTTCTTGGGCGGGCCGGGGCCGAGTGGGAGCGGATGATTGAGAAACAGCCGAAGAACGGGCAAAACAAAGAACAATTGCTATGCTTAGCGACACTGCGCCGGAACTACGAGTCTTAGGCATAAATGAAACTATATGCGCTCAGGACGGCTACTGGATGCCCCCTGACAGAGTACGAAGGCGAGCCGCGCGGTTTGTTCCTGATCGCGGCGGACAGACTGAACCAGGAATTATTGCAATTCATCGTTGGTAGGTGGAAACTGCTTAGCACGCCGACGCAGGCATAATCAAGGCGGGTACTCGCAGGAGCACCTGCCTTCTTTCTCGATGCAGAGATTGCCGTCTTCACTACACGCTATAGAGGATTCAATGCAAAAAGATTCCAACTACCTTCTGTACAGCCCGGAGCTTGAAACCATTGCTCCCGATGAGCACATCACCTTCGACGAGCTTTCACGCACCATGCAACACATCACACGGCATATGGCGACCCGGTACCGCCATGCGTACAGGCCTGTGCATGCCAAGTCACACGGCGTTCTGGTAGGAACACTTGAGGTGCCGCCAAACCTGCCGGAATTGCTGGCCCAGGGTCTCTTTGCGCAGGCCGGCCCGCATCCCGTTATCATGCGGTTCTCGACCAATCCTGGGGACATGCTGGCGGATAACGTTTCCAGTCCTCGCGGCCTTGCGATCAAGGTGCTGAAGGCGGACGGGCCGAAGGTTTTAAACCACATCGACGGAAGTACGCAGGACTTCGTCTGCATTAACGCAAACGTCTTCACCGCGCCGGATCCGAAAGGCTTTCTTGAGCAGATCAAGACCTTCGACAAGAACCTCGATACATCCGAAGGGGTGAAGCACACGGTTTCTCTTGGCGCTCGTGCGGCAAATGCGGTGCTCAAGGCCGTACACCTGCCATCCGCAACGCTGGAAGGCATCGGTGCTTCTGCCACACATATCCTCGGAGAAAGCTTTTCAACGGTGTCTCCATTACGATATGGCCGGTACGTTGCCAAGGTAGGGTTCGCACCCGGCTCAGAAAGCCTCAAGAAGTTAACCGGCGAGCTCATTGATCTCGGGGCGGATTACAATGCGCTTGAGGAACTTATCAAGAAGTTCTTCCGCCATGAAACGGCCGTGTGGGATGTTAAGGTACAGCTCGCACTCGCCCCGGATCAGTCGAACCTGGAAGAGAAAAACAAGGATTTTCCAGTCGAGGCGGCCGACAAAGAATGGCCGGAGGAGAAGAGTCCGTGGCAGACGGTGGCGCGTATCACGGTCACACCGCAGGACTCTTATTCCGACGCTCGACAACTCTTTGTGGATGAACGGCTGTCCTTCAGTCCATGGCATGCACTCGAGGAGCACCGTCCTTTGGGAGGTGTCATGCGATCCAGGTTGAAGGCCTATGAGGAGGCAATCAAGTACCGGGCGCAACGCAATGAGCGGGAGCGCGCTGAACCTTCAGACATCGACGAGGTTCCGGCTTAAGCACCGGGAGTGACGGATGGTATCCGTCACTCCTTCAACATGCCGATTCGAATCGAACATGCCCGTTACACCGGCACCTCTTCAAGACTCATCGGCATCTCCGCAGTCTTGCCGTTATCGGCCAGGCGTCGCTTCGACAGCATGGCGTACGCCAGCAGCCGTGCCCTATTGATTCCGCCTAATGGGCGATGTGCAGCGAGAGCGTGTGCGGGCGAGAAAGAAAGATCTTCGAAGTACCCGTCCTTCGCCGAATCCCATGCCGTCTGCACCGGAATGATCAGCTTGGCGACCGTCCGGTACTGCGATTCGGTTTCCGGCCACTTCGCTTGGGCTTCTTCAATCGGCATCTCGTCCAGACCGGTGTTGAGTTGGACTCTCAACTCAAACTCTGCCGGGTTTGTCCTGAAGAATGCGTTCATCGCCTCGCGCAGTGCGTCCGGGGTTTGCGGATCAAACGGCTGCTCCTTGAGCGCTGCAAGTCCTTGAGAAATCGGAAAGAGCCCCAGCTTTGCCACATAATCGCCATACCGGAACGCCGTTTGTGAAAAGTACTCCTCACCAGCCGGATGCACTACCGGATGGCCATAGAACGCCAATTTTTCGGAGTTCACTCCCACCGTATTCAACATAGTGTTCGTGGCACGTGCCGCGGTCGATACCGCCCCCTTCACACTGTCTGAGAGCTTCGGCGCAATCTCTGCGTTCGGTTTGAACGCCTGTAGAAATTCCTTCATGCCGTTGGCCAGAAACTGCTTACCGACGTCAAAGACCCAATCCTGCGTCGAAGCAGTATGCCCGTCGAGCTTTGGACCTTCCACGCCTAGAACCTTCACCGACATACCGCGATCTGTTGACAGTTTTGAGTCATCTAGCAGCTCGCCCGGCTGCTGCGCCATGCGCACCAGCACCTCATACCGTCCGGGCTTGGCAAACATGCCCTGCGCCAGCTCCAGGGACAATCCTTCTTTGACGATCAGCTCGCCCTTCAGCAAGGCATGCGCTTTGGCATGCGAGATGCGCACCGATCGACCATACTTTTGGCGCGCCAGCTTCATACCCTGCGTCATTACATCAACGATCTTCTGCTTGGTCTCGCTCTCGTCGGGAGCGATCGTTTCTAAATCGTCTCTATACAGTAGGTAGTTCGGCATTGCTCTTAGATCCCTTCGTGTTTAGAGGAAAGTTCACCAGTGTGTCCCGGAGCGTTCTATGTCAAACAAGTAACTTGCTTCTTATACAACACTCAACGAATCAAGTCTGTTAAAGTCCATAAGCACCCGCGGCTCCGCTGATTTATTTGCTCTCGGATGGAAATGAATTGCACACAGCCGTCAATCTTATTCTTGAATATGTCATAGGTTTGAATTGTCTTCCAGTGCTGCAAAAGAGGAGCGAGTAGCCAGAGACCGGAGGATACTATTAGCAGACGCTCGTCCTCTGCATGATGGTTCATGAATGTGTATGTAAAAGTTGTAAGTTCAGAAACCTTTACAAACATAAGCTATACATATGCAACAGACCAAATTCTGTTCGGTGCGGAACACTGACCATGTTTGTGAGGTGGGATGAAGTACAAAATGTACGCCTAGAACAAAAGCGTGTCGAATCCTCAAACACTTTCGAGATAGCGCCCTGATGCTGAAAGCAGGTACGATCGGCATTCCCGACATCCTTATGGCAACCTCTCGAGCAGTCAGCATCTAATGAAATCAGTGGTACGCAACTCTCAACTAGGAGCAGCAATGGCAGCGGCCATGAATTGCTGGCACAGGGAGCTCAAGCGCCTCAAGCTTCTTCGTTCCATTTACTAAACCCATGCTGAAGTTGCCGAGGACATAACGATTGAGAGCATCCCGAATTGCAGCTATTGGGTAGCCGAAGAAAACCCGAATCTACCGAACGGGCACTCGCTTTCTACAAGCAGCGCTAGTATAGAGGAGGCATAGTTCTAATGACACGTAAGCGATCATCACTAAAGGGAGCCTTTGCGGGCGCGATTGGCGGCGCACTCGGCACGGTGCTGCTAAATGTTGTTCAGAAGCTTTCTTTGGAAGGCACGCGGAAGGTGGAGAATGCCATCCCGCACGTTCGTAAATACACCCAGCAGCAAGAGCAGTTACTTGATACCTTTGAACGGGCTCATGTAGCTACCGCCGAATTTTGGGAACAACATGCGGCAAAGCGACAGGAAGCGGACCGCTATGGAAGTAGAGTTTGTGTTCGGCATTGTATGCGGAGCTCTATACGGCGGATTTGCAGAGTATCTTTCAGTAGTAACAGCTGGTTTTGGGAGCGTCTACGGCGCGGTACTCTTTACCGGGGCAAGCGAGATCATTCTTCCGGCTATCAGTTTGGTTCCCTCACCTACAGACAGAACCTCAATACAACATATCGGCGGATTTGGAGGTAATGTGGTGTATGGGATGACTATAAAGCCGTTCGTCGTCTTCTTCGGTGGCGCGCTTAAGCTTCCACCTGTAATGGAACGTAACAAACCGCTTGGTTCAGCAAGATCAATGAGGTGCTATGACGAATTTGAAAAAATTCAATGTGACTGTTCAATGCTTCAATCCCAAGGTAGGCTTAGAAAGCGGCCGGCAGTTTGTCCTGCCAGTGGACAGCCCAGATGAAGAGCATGCAGTCTCCGCCGCCATGTCCAATGCCATTGCGTTTACGACAAAGCTCGATGGAGTAGCTATACGCCCTATTGCTTTTTCCTGTACTGCGGTTAGCGAGCGCCTCTAAAAAGCCTGTTTCAGGCTGAGAATATACATTTCTCCGTGATACCGATCGGAGTGACTGACACCGGTAGTTTTCGTCTTGTGCGGTTAAAACTTTCTCCGGCCAACGCCTGCTCGCATCAGAACGGCTATGCAAGTACGAAAATTAAACACACCGGTACTACGACTGGCTTATGAAGACAGCGGACCGAAGCGAGGCGAATCGCTGCTGCTCGTACATGGCTGGCCCGACTCGCCGCGAACCTGGGACAAAGTTCTACCACAATTGCATGAAGCAGGCTATCGAACCATCACGCCGTATCTTCGCGGGTACGGACCAAGCACTTTCCGCAATCCCGTATTCGGGCGAAAACCGCGGCGCACCGGGCAGCCTGTCGCCTTTGCTCAGGACATGATCCATCTCGCTGATCATCTCAAGCTGAAGCGTTTTCACTTCATCGGTCATGACTGGGGAGCGCGTACCGGGTATGCCCTGGCGGCATTGTTCCCGCAACGGCTCAAGTCCCTGGTTGCCATTTCCGTACCATTTGAGCCCGGCAAGGCGGTGCCTCCCAAGCTTCCTCAGGCACGCGCTTTCTGGTACCAATGGCTACTATGTACAAGCCCGGGTGAAAAGAAGTTCCAAGAGGACCCAATTGCATTCGGGCAAGCGCAGTGGGACGCGTGGAGTCCACAGGGTTGGTACACAGAAGCAGAGTTCACGGCAGCCGCTAGCAGCTGGCAAGGTATGGATTTCAAAGATGTGGTGCTGCACGGCTACCGCTCTCGTTGGGGTCACGCCGCACTCGATTCGAAGTATGCTGCCCAACAGTCTCGATTTGAGGCAGCGAAGACTCTAGCTACACCCACCCTGCTTCTCCATGGCAAGGAAGATGCCTGCGAACTCACGGAGACAACAGATGGCGCGCAAAGTTATTTCACCAAAGGCTATAAGCGGATATTGCTCGACGCAGTAGGCCACTTTCCGCAGCGGGAGAGCCCCGACGCAACGACAGCAGCCGTGCTGGAGCATTTACGGCAGCATGCTTAGCTGGAACCAAGAACCTCTGCGAAATTGCAGACCATTCGTAACCCGGCCGTAATTCGTCATCTGGGAAGATGTAAAGACCTTCCAGTAATGGAAAGAGTACCTAAAGAATGGGAAATGGAGCAGCTTAGTTGCCGCTGTTCGTAAGGCGCTCGATGGCAGTCTGGTACCGAGCTTCCCATAATCGGCTCCTGCCGCCTGCTAAAGAGAAATACCTCATCCGTTCCGGTTTCCGGAGAGATGTACATCACATTTCTCCTGAGACGTAGGAGCCGAGCTCGCAAGCAGCTCGCGTCTTCCGCCAAGCGGCGGTGATATCTTCACGATCCATACCGGCTACGCTTACCAGGGTCGCAATTTCAAGTACCGCATCGGCTTGCTCGATCAATGCAGTGCGGTCCTGCTGCCGCTCCAGTTTGGAGGCAAGCTGTCCGATGGTCGCGAGCAGACGGATGGAAATAGCAGGCGTGCCGGAAGCAGCCTGCCGCACCTGGTCAAAGGCCTGCTTGATGAGACGCGCTACCGGCAGCGGTCGCACCCGCAGGCGCAGGCTGCCATCCTCGCCGTACCAATTATTGCTATGCTGCGGCATTTCGGCAAGGATCATTAACGCCTCTCCGAGCAGGTCAGTGCAAGCTACGCCGGTAAAGGTGTCGTTCACCGCAGGGCTTAAGGCTCGAATGGCGATCTCAACAATCTGCGCGACGCCGAACTCAAGATCTTGCATAAGAATGCGGTGCCACCCAAGGACGATGCCTTCTTCAATGATTGGCGCAAGCTTGCAAATGCGAAGCAGGGGAAATACGGGCAAGCGGCTCCCCTTTGAGCACAAACTGCCCGGGCCGGAATACGATCTCAACAAATGCTCCCTCGCGGTGGGCTGCGGCCAGCAGCGAGGCGTGGTCAATCTCCTGCATGTAGCCGCTTGCGCGGCTTTCGAGCGTGGCTGCATTCTCAGCCTCAAATGGTCTTTGCAAGGCATTGCCGAACCTGAGTTGCCGGTGCTGAGCGTTCTACCACTTTATGGCACGTCGCAGGTCCTCCACAATGCGAGCCACGGCATCGGGGTTCTGGATAGAAATGCGACGCGATAGCTGTAGTACACAAGGAAGCTGAAGGCGGCCAGCACCAGGAACCAGCTGGTAATCAGCGAGGTCTGCGGAATGAAGGTGCCGGTCGGGTCGGAGTGCGTGACCAGGAACACGAGAAAAATTTAGATGAACGCAGCCATGAACAACCCGATCGTGGCTTGCGTCACCCAGTCCTGCACGAACCGGTATAACAGGCGCGGCCCGAACAGGTTGGCCACCATCGAGAGCACCAGCAGCGCGACTGAAAAGATTAGCGCCAGCACAGTGCTGATACAGCCGAGCATCGCGCTTAGAATGGCACGCGCATCATCGATGCCGCCCATGCTGAACCAGTCGGGCAGGTGGATGAAATGGTACACAGCGAGCATATCTGGGATCATCGTCAGCACGAACAGGGCTACTGCCGCAAGCGACATCTTGAGCGGCATGATCCAGAGATTGATGTTGTACGGTGGCTGACGAAAGCGAAGAGGGGGCATACCCTCTCAGGATATGACAGCAGATTAGCGACTGCTGCGACCGGAACATCGCAGGAGTGCTCCCTGCTACTCCGGCACGCCGGCGGCTAGAATGTCCTATGAAGCGTAGAGCGCTACTGAAAGCCCTGGGCCTCGCGGCAGGTGCGCAACTTGATAGCGGTCCGTTACGAGGCTTCACAATCGCGGGCCGACAGACCATGTCCACACCCGGGCCAAATCTCTTCATAAACCAGCTTGGTTATTTGCCGACATCTGCAAAGGTAGCCACGATTAGGATTGTGACTCCCGCACAAATCAGCTTCCGTGTGCGGTCCACAAAGGAAAATCATGTCGTCTTTGAAGGCACCCTTTCCCCAGCGAAGCTGGATGAGCTTTCAGGCGACACTGTACGGCAGGCAGTGTTTTCAGCACTACATACGCCGGGCGAATACTGTATAGAAACGGGTACGCAGCGTAGCGACTCCTTCTTTATACGCAGCGATGTGTACGCTGATGCACTGCGTACGACCATGCGGGGTTATACCGGACAACGCTGCGGCTGCGTAGTGGATCTGGGCAATGGATACTGCCACGCTCCCTGCCATCTGGAGGGCGAATACGGTTCGTCTTCCGGCAAATCGGGTTCGCTGCCGAATGCCGGCGGCTGGCATGATGCAGGCGATTACGGCCGTTACGTGGTGAATTCAGGAATAACTTGTGGGACACTGCTTTGGGCTTGGGAGATGTATCCCACAGCACTGCGCAGGTTGGACCTTGGCCTTCCCAAGATGGACCCGAAATTACCGGATTTCCTTGAAGAGGTGCTATGGAATCTGAACTGGATGCTCCAGCTTCAAGATACTGACGGCGGTGTCTTTCATAAGCAGACCAGCAGACAGTTTTGCGCCTTCGTTATGCCGCAGGACGACCGTCTCGTCAGTGAGGTAGTCGGCACAGATTCCGCACCTTATAAGAGCACCTGCGCCACAGGAGACTTCGCTGCCGTGATGGCTATCGCCGCACGTTGTTATGCGGAGTTCGATTCGGCACTTGCGTCGCGCTTTTGCGCCGCGGCAGAGAGAGCCTGGAGATGGGCTATGGCACATCCGAATGTACCCTTTGACAATCCACCTGGAATTACCACCGGTTCCTATGCCGATCCGCACTGCGCCGACGAGATCGCCTGGGCCTCCGCGGAGCTTTGGCGCACGACAGGCGATGCTCAGTATGAGAAAGCATTCTTGGGTTTACTGCCGTTGAACCTGGAAGATCTCAGCGTCAGCGCGCCTTCATGGGCAAACGTTACCTCCCTGGCGCTTTGGACCTATGCGATGGCAGCCCGGGAAGGTAATCCGGCCGTTCAAGCTGCCGTTCGCAGGGCAACCGAGGCAGCCGCGCAAAAACTCATCTCGAATGGCCGGACCAACGGTTACGGCAACACCATGACGGCTGCCGATTATGGATGGGGATCGAACAGCGGAGCATGCAATCAGTCCTTACTGTTGTTGGTAGCGCATCGATTCCATCCCAATTCAGCTTTGATCACGACAGCGCTAAATAATCTGCACTACCTATTTGGTCGAAACTGCTTTGGCATTTCGTGGGTGACACAGCTGGGAGTGCGGCCGTTCCTGCATCCGCACCATCGTCCAAGTGTCGCTGACGGTATCTCGGCGCCGTGGCCGGGCTTGCTCTCCGGCGGCCCGAACAGCCACCCTGCCGATGCTATAGCCAGGACCCTGCCCCCGATGCCGCCCATGCGAATGTGGATTGACAACGATCAGGCCTACTCCATGAACGAGATTGCGATTAACTGGAATGCGCCGCTAGTGTTTCTATTAGCGTTTGCTAACGAGTAAGGTTAGGGACGAACTTCCCATGGTGTACAGCTGCTACACGCATGTGCAGGCAAATTGAGTTATGAAGTGCGAGTGAAGTTGAGCAGAGCTATCCCATGGTTTGATGAACTCCGATATATACTGCACTTAAACGCAGGACGGCGGTATGAGCAAGGTGCACGCACTCAGCCATCATTTCGACCAAGTTCCGAAAGCTAAGTTTGTAGCGCAGGTACCGGCGCACACAAAGGATGATTACCTTGCGGTTGAAGTGCCGCCCTTGAAACAACTCTTCGGTGCTGTCGGCTTGTTCACTGCCAGTCTTTAACTCTCTAAAAAGACCGCTGTACCCAACAGGGCGGGGCCATGTACACCAGAGCCGAAGCGGGTATCCTACCATGTACACTGTTCGAACGAACGGTTCACGAGAGCAAACGAATGTGAGAGGGTTCCACTGCAACAAACCCTAAGGAAAGATGCTCTGTGGATGATCGTGGGACAGGGCACGGCAATCATCCTTCAAACCGTTTTCTTTCTGCTCCTTGTAAGGGTTCTGGACACCTCGCAATTTGGTGTTTTCGTGGGAGTCACAGCATTCGTTGCCATCATTGCGCCGTTTGCCACACTGGGACAGGGAACTGTTCTAATCCGTCGGTTGGCTCAGGCAGATACTTTATTCGGCAAGGCTTGGGGAACAACGCTGCGCACTGCATTATGGGGAGGCGCGGCTACCGGTGTCCTGGGCTGGCTGGGAGGATGGTTCATTCTCCGTGATCCTTCACTGAGGCAGATCCTTCCGCTGCTTATCCTTTCTGATCTCGCCTGCAATAAACTGGTAGAACTTGCGTCTCAGGCCTTTCAGGCAAGCAGGCAGTTTCAAACTGCAAGTCAGATCAGCATCCTGCCCAACTTCGCCAAGATGGTAGCGGTCCTTTGCGCAATGGTCCAGATGCATGTCACGAGAGCAAAGTTAACCGTCAGTGTCTGGACTCTCTGGTATTTGTCCTTTTCGGCTCTTGTGGCGGTCGCGGCATTGGTTTGGGTTCGGTTGCGACTGGGCCGTATTGAAAACAGCCGTTTTGCACGGGAGGATTTACGGGAAGGACTGTCCTATGCTGTTTCCGGGGCCAGTTTCTATGTTTACAACGATATAGATAAGACATTCCTCGTCGCAAACGGCTTCGTTTCGGCGGCAGGCTTCTACGGAGCGGCGTACCGGCTCATCGAGGTCATGACCGCTCCTCTACGAGCCGTCAATACAGCGGCGCTTCCCCGCTTCTTCTCAGCAGGCTGCTTGGGTGTTAAAGAGGTTCGCCGAGTAATGCTTCGGGTGCTGGTTCCTTCTGCATCATTTTCCCTTGTGTCCGGTCTCCTGGTCTTCTTCTTCCAGGGTTTAGCAGGGAGTCTCCTCGGCCGGGAATATGGGGCGGCAGGCCAGGTTTTGCGTTACCTCTGCTTCATCCCGCTGATTCGCTCATTGCATTATGCCTTCGGCAATGCTCTCACCGGCCTCGGCTCCCAATGGATACGAACCTCCATACAAATAGGAGCCGCTGCATTCAACGTTTTGGTCAATATCTATCTCATTCCTCGGTTCTCCTGGCATGGGGCTGCTGCTTCGAGTGTAGCTACGGAGCTGCTATTGGCGACCTCGATGTGCGTAGCTTTGGCGGTGGTTCTTACCAGGAAACAACTACATCAGACTGCGCCGACGCTAATCGATGAGATTGTTGCGGAGGATGAGGTAGCAAATGAACTGGAATAGCGGGCCGGCAGATCTGGTAAGCGTCGTCATCCCAACTGTAGGTCGGGCATCTCTCCTCGAGACGGTGAAAAGCGTTCAAAATCAGACTTACTCTACGATTGAGATCCTCGTTGTGCAGGATGGAGTCGATGAGCAGGCTAAGACTCAGCTCGAAACGTTGGGAGACCGGCGCATCCGCGTTCTCACGCAATTTCCTCCACGGGGCGCTTCGGCTGCTCGAAATCTGGGTGTTCGAGAGGCAAGGGGACGTTATATCGCCTTTTTGGATGACGATGACACATTCCTGCCGGCGAAGCTGGCAATTCAGGTAATAGTCTCAAAGCAACAGCCCAATGATCGCTTTTATGTTGTCTGTTCAGCATTAGTAGATTGGGAAAACCGCCGTGAAGTATGGCCTCGCAGATTTCCGCTCCCGACCGAAAGCATTGCGGATTACCTGTTCTCGCGAAGCTTAAAAGCACGCCGCGCTTTTCTGCAAACATCGTGTCTTCTCATTCCAAGAAACTTGCTACTGGACATTCCCTTCAACGAAGATTTGGAACAGCATCAGGACTGGGATTGGCTTCTCGAAGCCGAACTGGATGGCGTACAGCTAATTCCCATCAAAGAACCACTTGTACGCTACCGTGTACACAATGCGGCGGGTAGCATCAGCACGCGGGCTACTTGGCGAAATAGCCTTGCATGGCTTCGTAGACGGCGTTCTAGCTTCAGCAGAGAGACGTATTCCTTCTTCATCGCAACTTACGTCATGGACAGAGCGCAGGCTCAGGAGCGATTCTCGAGGTCGATGCTGTCGAAGTTGCTGCATGAGTTCATGTCAGTAGGGCGGCCAAATTTTATTGCGTGGGTCTATCTTGCAGTGAGCTTTCTACAGATGAAGCGCTTCATTCGTGATCTGAGCCGGCAGAACTGTCAGGACGTTGCATTGCCTCATGACCCGGACCTGCGGTAGGGCAACTACTACGCTGAAGTCTCCATTCAACATTGCCTGCATGAGCGTAAACGTCACACTACGCCAAACGCCGATGATCGTACGCTGAGCCCGGTTGTGCAAACCTGCTGCTAGTAAGCCCAGACCCACATTGGGGTACCTTCAGAAAACAGATCACATCGTACGGTAAGGTTGCTGAACGAAGAAGGCGCCCGTATCGCTTGCCTCTCGAAACTCATGAACTTCTCCGCAACTCGCGACAACGCAATCGAGAACCGCTTGTGAGAACGATCTCGCTTGGTATCCTGGTTCGCTCTGATTAGGGGATAAAGGCCTCTGAAAAACCTCCGTTTACAAGAACGCCGCTCGCCAGTTTGGCTATGGGCTCATCGCAATTTTGCGAGACTGGCCTAAATTCGCGAGAAGCTGCAGGCACTGGACAATTTGATCGAGCACCCCGTGCTTGGCCCAGCGGTTCATGCGCGTGTAAATGGTGTGCCGGTTGCCGAACTGCTTGGCTCGTCCGCGCCACTTGCACCCATGTTCAAGCACGCAGAGCAGTGCATTGAGCAGTTCCAGGTTGCTGAGGCTCACGTTGCCGCGCTGCACCGGCAAAGCCTCCTGGATGCGGGCCTACTGCGCTTCGGGAATCTCCACATCAGCACCTTACCCGCACTTCGCTGGTTAGTGTGAACAGACTCTAGGCGAGCTAGGCCAGATACGACGAGGCAGCCAAAGGCGGTAATGATGACTAGGCGCGAGCTTCTACGCAGTCTATCGCCGGTCAACTAAGTCTTCAGACTCGGTGTGCAGAAACCGGTCGGAGCACCTCTTCATCTTCCTATACATGTTAGCTCCAAGCGACAGCAGCTCAAGTAGAAGAAACGTTCCCAGCTAGTCAGGCTTGCCTGCGGTGTTGTTTTTGTACGCTTGTTGCAGGATAGAAAAGACTTGTTTCTCCTGTCCGTTTTCGGACAGGAGACCCTTACGATTGTAGCCGTCTTGGAGCTTGGGGATGTTGCGCGTAGTGGAGCGGAAATCCATCAGAATCCACGGGGTGATGCCGCGAAGCTGAGCAATCTTGGAGAACATGATGAGCTGATCCTTGTAGACCTCGGCCTGCTGCTCCTCGGTCCAGCGCTGATTGATTGGCCCGTGGTTGCCGTATTTGGCTTCGGCGCCGAACTCGCTCATGATGATAGGCTTTTCGGGCAGCACCCAATGCATGCCGGCAGCGTCCTCGGGCGCGCCACCGTACCAGCCGATGTACTCGTTTACACCAACAACATCAAGGACCTTGGTAACAGGATCGTCGAGGGTGGCAGTTTCGCCTATGACATGTTCCGAGTTCAGGGCGGAAGTAATGAGGCGAGTGGAATCAAGCTTGCGGGCTTCACCGGCAAGATTCGTCAGAAACTCCGTACGAATCGGATTTTTTCCGGTTTCATTCGAGATCGACCAGAGAATGACGGAAGCCTTGTTCCGATCGCGACGAATCATCTCGTTCAGCATGTTGACGTCTTTCGCGTAGACCTCCAATTTGTCGAAGGAGATATGCTGCCAATTTGGAATCTCGGACCAGATCATGATGCCGTCGCGGTCGGCGGCGCGGGTCATACGCTCATCGTGGGGATAATGGCAGAGGCGGGCGAAATTGGCATCCAGCTTTTTTAAATAGCCGAAAAGCAGAGCGACATCCTGGTCGTTGTCGACTCTGCCGCCCCGTATCGGAGCTTCTGCATGCACATTGATGCCCTTCAGGAAGACGGGCCTTCCGTTGAGCAGGATACGCGTGCCCTCTACGCGGATGTCGCGAAAGCCAATGTCGTCGACAAGCTTGTCCTGCTGCTCTCCTGATCCAGACGCGAGAGCTACCTTGTACAACTTCGGAGTCTCCGGAGACCAGAGGGTCAGCCTGCGGGCCTTCACCGAGAAGGCAGCTCGACTGTCAGCATCGGTCTTGAGATCGGCATGAACGCCGGCTTCCGGTATGTCGAGAGTGACAGCGGTTCCCGGGACCGCGTCCAGGACATGTATGTACCCGGTCAGCTCGGTGGTTCCGGGCTGCCAGGTGGAGTTATGCACCAAGTGGACGTCATAGTCGTCGATGAAAGCGGTCGGAACAGTGACAAGCGATACATCGCGGGTAATGCCGCCGTAGTTGAACCAGTCATAGCCGACAGAGGGAATGCCGTCGATCAGTCGCGTTGCGTCAACAGCGATAACGACGAAATTCGAGCCCGAGTGAAGGACAGCAGTCACTTCGCAGTCGAACGGCGTGAAGCCGCCTTCATGATCGCAAACCCGCTTCTGGTTGACCCAGACATGAGACCGGTAGTTCGCGGCACCTATGTGGAGAAAGGTACGAGTTCCGGGTATGGGCTGCGCATCGAAGTCTCTCTGATACCAGAGAACTCCCTCGTAGTTGAAGAGCTGAGCTACCTGCGTATTCCAGTCGCCGGGCACTCTAAGGGTAGGTGCGGTAGCGAAGTCGTACTCTTCATTGTGTGGACCGCTCGAAATATTTGGGTGCGTGTTCATGGCATAGCCTAGGTCGTTGATAGCTCCCTTGTCAGTGTAAAGATCCCGGGCAGGGGCCTGGTCAACGAGGTAGTGCCAGTCTCCGTTGAGGCTGGTGACATAACGGTGGTCGACGCCAACAAGCAGCGTTTGAAATGGCTGCTGTCCGGAAGTTGGAAGTACCAATCCTAGGCACGCACCCAGAACCAACATGGTGCGCTTGATAAAGCGGTAAGTAGCTGCGTCCCTCGACTTGCGGTCAGCTTTCATTTCCATTCACAGCGCCTTGGGTGTCGTCTACACATTCGCTTGACATGATCTACTCTCCGCTGAGAACCTGCGCCATAGTCTCTACGGCTTGCGCGCTTCGAGTTTCGGAGTGTTGCCGCTTGAAGAAATATAGACGAATCCCATTTGAGTTTGTCTCGGCGCGGCAGAAGCCCGAGAACACCTCAGACTCCGCCTCGCTTCATAATTCAGTGACTGCTGGCTGATTAAGGTGAACTTCTGACCCGCAGTCCCATTCGCAACATACTGGTCAAACTGGTTGCCTGCCGCTGTGCTTGCGCGAAAATCGTCAAGAACCTGTTGGCTGTTCATGTTGAAGAATGTATACGTTCCATCGGAGTTCTGGACGGGCATCCATTGATCGTTACCCGGGCGTAGACTCTGTGCCGTCCATTGAGTGACTTTTGCTCTATCCAGTGCCGAGACACCGCTCACGTTCAGAACCTTTCCGCTTTTTACATTCTTGATCTGGTAATAACTGCCGCTAGTCGGGATTAAGGTCCATAGAGCGTCATCTCCACCTGAGTATGGCTCTTGCACAATGCGTTATTACTATCGACGGTGGTGAGATAGGCTTTTAAAAAGCCGTCGTACATGGCATCCGCGTCTGCGGGGTTCTGAGCATGGAGCGCCGGAGTGAGGCTTAGGCCGGTTGCGGCAAGTAAGGCCGTCGCGACGCTCATTGACATACAGTTTCTTCTGTTCATATCTAAGTCTCCGAGCGAACGATTATGTTGCCGAGGCTGGATGCAGCCGCTTAGTACGAAAGTTTTAGCGAGAACTGAAAGAATCGTGAGTTGGGCGTGTCGTTCTGGAAGAAGCGATAAGAGCCCGGACCGATTGTCCCTCCATTCGGGCCGTCGTTCCCTCCGCCGATGATGAACGCCGGCGTATTTAAGACGTTAAAAATATCCGCACGTGCTTGTAACTGTGTCTCCCGGATTAGCGGAAACGACTTGAACACAGACAGGTTCGTGCGGTTGTAACCTACTCCGCGTATTTGGTTATCACGATCACCGAGGAGTGGGGTAGCACCTGCAGCGGTTGTGATCACACCGGTGACAGCAGTAGCCGGCAGCGGGTTTCTAAAAGCACAGGGATTGAACCAGTGAGCCAGGTTGTGAACCGTAGTCGGGCATGTGGCGCCCATTGGAAAGTTCAGACTGGGATCAGGCGTGCCGCCACCCTTGAACGGGTCACCCACCAGGATTGCATTCTGGCCGAGGTTGTTGGGGCCCGTTATATTTGCCGTTCCTACGGTGAATGGCTCGCCGTCCTGGATCTGCTCCGTCACATCAGCCGACCATCCGCCGAGAACTTGGGTGAGCGGTCCCTCCCCGTTCAGAAAGCGCTGATTCTTCCCAAACGGGAGCGCGTACTCCCCGCTGAGAGTAAAGCGGTTTCTGACGTCCTCGGGACCATTTGCGAAGCCCTGGCGAGTCCCAAGAAGATTATAGTTGAATGCTCCTCCCGCGGCGGTGAAGTTATCTCCCTGCGTAAGAGAGGTTCCTGCGTCGGTCATTTGGTGCGACCAGGTGTAAGTTGCAAGAAGCGATAAATTGTTGCTCATCCGCTTCTCGAGCTTGGTCTGTAAAGAATGGTAAACAGAGAATCCGTTGTTTATCTGTAGCTCGAGACCCACATCGCTAAAGGGGTTCTGAGCATTGCCGGTCCCGCAGGGCTGGTTTACCACGGTGCCCGTCGCATTCGTGATGCAATTTGGGGTAATCACCGGCGAGCTGTTGAAGTTAGGGAAGTTCGTTTGGTGGCGGGCTATCTCGCCGACATACCCGATGGTCGCTGACAGCGTGTTGGTCACAGCACTCTCGTAGCTGAGATTGAACTGCTGTGTATTTGGGGTACTAAGATTATTTGAAATGCCTCGCAAGCTGGGCGTGCCGGCAAAGCTAGTGAGCCCGCCACCGGCAATGAAAGGGCCGAGACCTGTTTCAAGAGAGATACCGTCGGTCAAGCACCCATTGCTTGAGATGCACGGCAGGTTCCCCGGATTGGTGATGCCTGGGGTTGAGGTAAACGGATAGTTGAGCCCGAGGTTTGGAGCAAAGCCGACACTCTCGATGCCTCCAAAAAAGATACCGAAGCCGGCGCGTATGACATTCTTGTCATCGAGCTTGTAGGCAGCCCCGATGCGGGGGCCATAACTGAAGAGAGGGTAACTGATGAGGTAGCGGTTCGAGCTGTACTGGATGGAAATGTTGTCCTTTGCAAGCACGCTCGCAAAGTTCGCGGGGAGGGGAGTATTTCGGCTTTTCTCCGGAAGAACATATATGCCGGCACTGTGTGACTGCCCTTGCTGACCCGCGGTTGGATCGTAGCTTACGCCCTGCGTCGGATAGAAATTTGCCTGGTCATCGTGACGCTCGAAATAGGGTGTCTGGTTCTCCACTCTCAACCCAAGATTCAACGTCAGCCGCGGGCTTACTTTCCAATCGTCCTGGATGTAGGCAGCACGATCCCACCGTGCATCAATGACCGGACTGGCAGTTGTTACGGATGCATTGTTCTGATTGTCGGAGAGGAAATCAGCAAGACCGGTGCCGGTATTTGGAATGGTGTACGCGCTGGAGTAGGTACCGCTATAGGTGTAAGAGCCATGGCCTTGAGGCGGCTGCAGCGTGCTGAATTCAATACGTTGTATGCTGACACCTGCTCTGAGCGAGTGGTTCCCCAGATTGAAAGTGACATTATCCAGCGCCTGCCAGACATTCTCATACTCGTTGGAAGGATAGTAATTCGGTGCGCCGAAACTTTGCACACCGGAGCCCACGCTGGTATTCGGCAGTCCTCCATTCAAAGTACCTTCGGGAACGCCTCCAAACCCGAGGGAAGCGGCAAAACCGGGGTTCGAGGCATTCGGCTGAACATAGTAGAAATGCCCGTAGTTATAGCCGAAACGCAACTCATTCACAATTTTTGGGGAAAATACGTGTGTTTCGCTAATGGCGAAGTTATCGCCGATGTTCACCTCGTTGCCGTCCGAGCCGAAGCCGCCTCCGTCTAAAATCGGTCCAAGCGGCGGCGGATATATTTGATACTGGTGGTCATAGCTGTTACGTGCAAACACCTGGTCGCTTGGGCTTATGTTGTAATCAACACGGCCGTCCCACTGGATCGTGTTGTCATTATTGTTGATGGGTTGCGTATAGTTGGAATACAGCAGTCCATTTGTAGAAGTATTAACTCTGTTAGGCAACGGATATAGATTCAGTATCTTTTGCGCCAGCGGGTTGATCGTCGCAGGATCGAGCACGTTTAACATGCCGTTATAACTCTGCTGGTAGGGGCTTGCAGTGCCTGGGGTCGAGCCGGGCGCCTTCGGGTTGGGGCCGCCGCCGGACCTTTGCTGATACAGGTAGATCGGCGCACCGCCGGTATAGGCCGGGTTGAGCAGCTCGCTGAAATTACCCTGCCTTTCTAAAAGAGTCGGAACGGTGATGATCTCGTTATTGCCGTTCACAATGCGGTCCGCTTGAACGTCGCCGAAGAAAAACAGATGATCCTTTATAATCGGGCCGCCCAGTGTTCCGCCAAACAGGTTCTGCCGATATTCTGGGACCTTGTCCGTGGGCCGGTCGAAATACTGATGCGTGTTAAAAGCACTATTTCTCGCGTACTCCCACAGCGAGCCGTGAAAGCTGTTAGCCCCCGACTTGATGCTCGCATTGATAACTGCGCCGGAGGAGTGTCCAAACTCCGCATCAGAGCTGCTCGTCTGAAGTTTCACTTCGGACAGAGCGTCAGGCGGCGGCAGAACGGTAAAGGACGCCCCATTAATAAAATCCACTACGTTTATGTTGTTGTCCACGCCGTCGAGGATGAAGTTATTCTCATCCGACCGAGAGCCGCTGGCGGAGAAGTCGCCGGTGCCGGCCCCCCGGGCCCCGGAAGGCGGAGCAGCGCCGGCTGCGAGTTGGGCGATAAAGACCCAGTTTCGGCCGGCCAGGGGTGTGTCATTCAGCTGCTGCTCCGTGAATACCTGATTAACGGACGCCTCCTCCGTTTGAAGCTGGGGGGGTGCTGTATTGACCGTTATGTTCTCGTTCTGTGAGCCCGGTGTCAACTTCAGATCAACATCCAGCCGCTGCTGCGCGCTGAGCATCAGGTGTTCCTGTGTCACTTCCTCAAAGC
>CAXSHS010000004.1:0-61824 GCA_964237325.1 uncultured Acidobacteriaceae bacterium
ATGACAACGCACCGCTTTCCATGTGCGATGAGTGTTTTTCACCGCTGGAAGTATTTGTAGACCTCGTTCTGGCAAAGGCGAAAGTGACCCGCGACTCGATCGCGCAGGGTCCCGCCTCCATGTGGCGCTACCAGGCTTTGCTGCCTGTGCCTGAGACGTATGTACCCCAGACGCCTGCCGGCTGGACCCCTCTCGTAAAAGCGCCGAATCTCGGCAGCCGCATCGGTGCGGGCAACCTGTACATCAAGAATGACGCCGTGTGTATGCCGACGCTTTCCTTCAAAGACCGTGTGGTTGCGGTGGCACTTGCTAACGCGCAGGCGTTCGGCTTCGATACGGTCGGCTGTTCCTCGACCGGCAACTTGGCGAATGCAGTTGCCGCACATGCAGCGCGACTGGGCCTAAAGACCTACATCCTGGTACCGGATGACCTGGAAGCCGCCAAAATCCTGAATACCGAAGTCTACGGCGCGAACCTGATCCGTATCGACGGCAACTACGATCACGTCAACCGCCTATGCTCACAAATTGCCGATCGCTTCCACTGGGGCTTTGTGAACGTGAATCTGCGGCCCTACTATGCCGAAGGGTCCAAGACGTTCGGCTACGAAATCGCTGAGCAGCTTGGCTGGCGCTTGCCGGACAATGTGGTGTGTCCCATGGCCGGCGGCTCGCTGATTCTTAAAATCAAAAAGGCTTTTGAGGAGCTTGTGGAACTCGGCCTTGTCGAAAACAAGCCGGTGCGCTTTTTCGGGGCTCAGGCAACGGGCTGCTCGCCCATCTCGGTCGCGGTCAAGACCGGCGCGGACCACATCGACCCGCAAAAGCCCAACACCATTGCTCGCTCGCTTGCCATCGGCAACCCGGCTGACGGTATCTATGCCGCACGCGCCATCCTCGAAAGCAGGGGATGGGCTGAGGATGTGTCTGACATCGAGATTGTCTCCGGCATTCGTGAGCTGGCTGAGTCGGAAGGCATTTTTGCGGAGACCGCAGGCGGCGTCACCACAGCCGTGACCTCGCGCCTGTACGCGCATGGCCGCATCCACCCTGATGAACTGACTGTAACCTGCATTACCGGCAACGGCTTGAAGACCACGGATGCACTGGCCGGCTGCTTTGAAAAGCGCGAGGCGGTGCGTCCACGCCTTGCGGACTTTGAGCAGTACATTGAACAGAATCAATTCGCAGCCGAACTCGTAGGGGGACGGTAGATGCCGATCCGGGTTTTGCTGCCGAATGCATTTCAAAAGCATACAAATGGTGAACGCGAGCTGCAATCACAAGCCGCGCACCTGCCGCAGCTGATTGACGACCTTGAAAGTTCTTTTCCAGCACTCAAGACGCACTTACGCGGCGCGGATGGGCAAGTGCGCCGCTTCATCAATTTCTACGTCAATGATGAGGACATACGTTTTCTGGGCAATGACGCCTATCAGTTCAAGGATGGAGATGAGGTGCTTGTCATTCCTTCGATTGCCGGTGGCTGCGGCATGCTTCGCTTAAAATGAGGACTGCCCAGAAGATGGAGGCTGATGTGCTTGTCTCCTGTACCTGTGGCAACCCCACTGAAGAGCAAAGGTCTGCACAATGACACGAGATGAAATGATTGCGGCTATTGACAGCGAAATCGGCCGTTTGGAACAGGTACGGGAGCTTCTGTATCACTCAGCAGGTGACCACTTCAACGCGGCTCCTGATACAAGTGCTCCCTCCGCGAAGAAACCACGGGTTCTTAGCCCGGAAGCTCGCCGCAGCATTGCCCAGGGGCAAAAGCGCCGCTGGGCCAAGCAGCATGGGGATGTAGACGAGCCGGTATCTGAGACACACTAGGCGCTGCGGAACTCACAATGATCAAAGTCAAGCTGCTACACCCGCGGGCTCGTGTACCTTCCGTAAACCACTCAGGCCACGACCTGGGTTTTGATTTATATGCTGTGGAAGATACAGTGCTGGAACCGGGTGTGCCTGTAAAGGTACCGACCGGTATTGCAGTGGAAGGGCCAACAGGGATGGGCTTTGTACTGGGAGATCGCTCCAGCATGGCGGCTCGGGGTGTGACCTACGCGGGCGGCCGCATCGATGCCGGCTACCGTGGCGAAATTCTGGTGTGCCTTATCAATGTGAACCAGCCGCGTTATTCTTTGGTGCTGGAGCGTGCTTCGGACGGTACGCTCCAGGACGCGAGATTTATAGCTACGGATGTAAGCGTCAGCATTCAAGCCGGTGACAAGATCGCGCAGATGTCACCGTTTCAAGCAATGACCCACATCGAGCTCAGCGTGGTGAAAGAATTGGAGCAAAGTCTTCGTGGGACAAACGGCTTTGGTTCAAGCGGGCGCTGAACCGGATTCCGCCCTCCCACATTAGCTACTCGCACCCGGATCGATCGAATAGGTCATGACTCTGACGCTGTTAGGGCACTGTAATCACGACTTTGCCTATCTGCTCGTTGGACGCAAGATACTGATACGCTTCAACGGACTGCTCCAAAGGAAATGTTTTTGCAAGCTTCGGGTGAAAGCGTCCGTCTTCCAAACGCTCAACGACATACTGCTTGGCTGTTGCAAATGCTTGGGGGTCAGCCACGACGCCGGAAATTCCCGACCAACGCATCATTAGACCCTTGCCGGCCGCTTGCCTCACTGGGAACGGTGTCGGCTCCATGGAAAGCAGACCGTACACGAAAATCGTGCCGCCCGGTGCAGTTGCCTCAGCGAGCGTCTCCACAAACTTTCCGGCAATAGCATCCATGACAATCCGTGCCAGTTTGCCGCCCGTGATTTCCTTAACTCTTGCCGGAAGATCTTCTTCCTCGGTAGCGATGACATAGTTGGCACCGGCTGCGAGCAGGGCATCGCGCTTATTACCGCGCCGTGTCGTCGCGATAGAAACAGCCCCTTGTGCTTTGACGATCTGGATCGCCGCAAGTCCAACACTGCTCGATGCTGCGGTGATCAGCACGAAGTCTCCCTCGCCCACTTTGCCCTGCAATACGAGCGGTGCATAGGCAGTCAGGTATTGCATCCAGACCGCGGCACCCTCGGCGGAGGAAAGCTTCTCGGGAATGGCAGCCAGCATATTCGCCGGGACTATCGCTTCCTCACCGAGCACACCGTTTGTATTCATGGAGTAGCCCGGCACCGTGCTCATGCGCTTGCCTTTGTGGCTTGCATCCACGCCGGGGCCGACCTCTTCCACAATGCCGACAACCTCGTAACCGATCCGCGACGGCAGAACAGGCTGCTCAAAGTAGTGGCCGCCCATGTACATCAACTCTGCCCGGTTCAGGCCGACTGCTTCCACACGCAGCTTGACTTCACCCTGGCCGGGCGCGCGCGTCGGCGCATCCTTGATCTCCAAAACTTCAGGACCGCCCAGACTCTTTATAAAAACTGTTTTTGCCATGGTTGCTACCTCACCGGTTTGGATGAGCGGCGGCATAGGGGTGATGCGAAAAGCTGAAGCATGCAGCGTCACAAGGCATCAACGGCAAAAAGAAATGGCGTACTCCTCTCGGAGCACGCCGTTGTGAAACAAGGCAGGGCTTAGTTGGCGAACGCGCCGACCGGCTCCTGCGCCTGCGTGGTCAGCACGCCGCCGTGCGGGCGCACGCGGAAGCGCTTGATCTTGATGTTGAGCTGACGCTCAATCTTGCGCAGATCGCCCTTCTCGTTCGGCGTAGCAAAGGTGGAGGCTACACCGGTGGCAGCCATGCGGCCGGTACGGCCTACACGGTGCACAAAGTCTTCCGCTTCCTTGGGCATGTCGTAGTTCACGACGTGCGCCACATGCGGGACGTCGATACCGCGTGCCGCGACATCGGTCGCTACCAGAACGCGCTCCCGGCCTTGTGAAAACGACCGCAGTGCCGCGTTGCGTTGTGCCTGGGTGCGGTCGCCGTGGATTCGCGCTGCTTCCACGCCTACCTTCGAGAGCCGCATCGCAATGCGATCCGCTCCGTGCTTGGTGCGCACAAAGACGATGAACGAGCCCTTTTCGGAGTTGATGAGGTGTGTCAACAGATCAAGCTTCGAGTCGGCATCGACCTCAAAGGCCTGCAATGTGACGTTCTCAGCCGGCTTGAGTACGGAGCCCATCTCCACCCGCACCGGGTCCTTGAGATATGCGCGGGCAACTTCTTTGGTCTGATTGTCAAGTGTAGCTGAGTAGCACAGGGTCTGACGATCGACGGTCAGGCAATCGGCAATACGGCGAATGGCGGGCTTGAAGCCCATGTCGAGCATGCGGTCGACTTCATCGAGAACAAAAATCTTGACGCCTTCAAGCTTGACTAGGCGGCGGTCGATATAGTCCTGCAAGCGGCCCGGGGTCGCCACGATGAGGCGCGCGCCACGGCGGAGCGCTTCGATCTGCGGCCCTTCCGCAACGCCGCCGACTACTAGTGCCACGCTGATGTTGTTGGTCAGCTGACGAAAGGCTTTCTCAACCTGCATGGCAAGCTCGCGGGTCGGCAACAGGATGAGTGCGCCGGCACCACGAGTTTTGTCGAGCTGGAGCTTTTCGATGATGGGGATGAGGAACGAAAGGGTCTTGCCTGTACCGGTCTGAGCGGTGGCCAGTACATCCTTGCCTTCAAGCGCGGGAGGAATGGCACCGCCCTGTACCGGCGTGGGTGTCACGAAGTTGCAGGTGGCCAAGCGGGCCTTGAGTGTTTCAGAGATTGCAAATTCAGTAAAAAGAGTCATTGAGCTGTTTGTTTCCTTCAAGTGCACGTATCGGCGGCTGCTGCGGGTGTGACCTACGCACTTCCTGCGCGGCCTTGAGCGGCTGCCGATGTTTGCTGCAAAGTCCTTCCCTGAACCTTCAGGATCGTGCCGACCAATGCCGGCGGGGAAAGGATGAAATTCGATTTGCGTAAGGAAGTGCCCGGGATTCCGGATGAGGCGGGAGTATTGGCTCCAGCCTGCTCTGCCGCACGCAGCCACTAGCCGACGACGCTATGCCGCGGCTTTCGACCACACCTCTTGGTCTGATATAGACCTGCTTGTATGCGAGGCGGGTACGCTGTAGGGCTTGGTGGAAGAAATGTGCAGGGCGTCCGGCTTTATGGGCGAGAACTACTGACAACCAATCACTTGAGCGCAACTGAAGGTTAGCACACTTGGTGAATGGTTGTCTGGCTTGTTTTAGATTGCAGATGAAATTTACTGCCATTCAATGCTGTTTGAATTTCATCTGCCTTCAGAGACTGTAGTTTAGAACTCCAGCTTGAGCGAGACCTGCCCAGTACGGTTACCGCCGAAGTCAGACCCGCGTGCCTGCGTAATGGTGCCAAAAGCGGAACTCGTGACGTTGAGATTTGGATCGGCCAGGTTCGTGTGATTGAGCACGTTGGTAAAGGTACCCTCGGCGCGCAGGTGCAGCTGCTCTGTAAACGCAATTGTCTTGTTCACACCCGTCGACAGATTCACTGTCCCCGGCCCGACGACACTCCCTACAGAGGAGTTGCCGAAGCGACCGATGGGTGCACTGCTTACCCCTTGTGTGCAGGTACCGTTTTGCAGGGCGGCAAATCCGCCGCCGCCCGGGCAGGCAAACGCTGCCGTGTTGAACCACTGCTGCCGGTTCTGCGCGCTCGTATTGCCCCCGGCAACCCGGTCCGGGCGCTGCGGGCGTGAGAAGAGGCTTCCGGAGCCGGTGCCTGACGGGTCGTCGGTACCGGCCGGGAGAAACGGCGTTAAAAACGGCCCGCTCTGCCATACAAAGATGTTTGTCACCTGCCAGCCGCCTGCCGCGGTATCCAGCAGCCGGGGCATGTTGCCGCCGAAACGGCGTCCCCGACCGACCGGCACATCGGTGAGTCCTGTCAGTAGGAATCGATCCCGGCGCGTGGCGCTGACATTGCCGTAGTCCAGCGCACGATTGCCTGACCAGGTCGCATAGTAGCCGCCCTGCTCGTCAGAAAATGAAGCCGGGTTGCTGCCGAAAGCGCCATACGTGCCCTGATCGTCCGACAGGTTCTTGGCCAGGGTATAGGCAGCCGTAAAGGAAAGCCCGCGCGTAAAGCGGCGGGACAGCTCCGCCTGCAACGAGTTGTAGTCGGCATTGGCTGAAGTGGAGCGGCTGTTGATGGTTCCAAAGTTCGGAAAGGGGAAGGCCGAGAGCGGCTGGTCCGCAGCACGGGTGGTTGAGGAAATCGGCAGATCGTTAAAATTCGGCTGCCAGACGAGGTGCTTGGTTTGCAGTGCCACATAGGAGACGCGGGCTGCCAGCCTGCTGGGGAACTCATGCTCAAGCGACAGCGCGAACTGAAGCGAGTAGGGATCGTGCCAATGGATATCGACTGCTGAGTTAAACCCGGCGGTGCCGTATTGCGGAGTGAAGGTGCTGCCAAGCCCGACATTCGGGAAAATGATCGCGGGCGGCGTTACCGGCCCTTTCTGATTTTGAGCAGGCTGCGTGTTGTTGAAAATTTGCTCATTGGTTTGCAGCGTACCGGCAAGCGCGTAGAACAAAGCGCCGGAGGTGGTGATGTTGTAGTAGCCCGCGCCTCCGCTGATGACTGTTTTCTCATTGCCGAAAGGCCGCAGGGCAAACCCGACGCGGGGCTCAAAACGCAGCTTCGGCGCGTACCGCAAACCGGCAGGCAAGCCCGCTTGCGCGCTTGAAAGTACAGGCGTACAGGGTACGCCGTTCACGGTGCCCCCTGTAGCGTACGGATTGTTGATGCCGGCCGTCGGGCATGCATTGAAGTTCGCCAGCTCGGGTGCTGAGAGCAGGTTTGCATACCCTGCCGGGTAGATCAACTGCCCGGAGCGGGCGACGCTTGGATTAAAATTGCCCAGATTTCCGTCGAGTGCTTGAAAAGCCGGATGATATTCGTACCGCAAACCAAAGGTAAGATTCAGGTTCGATGTAGCCTTCCAGTTATCCTGCGCGTAGAAGGCATACGCCCGGCTGCGACCCCGGTTGTCCGTGGTGATGTTATCTGTATACGATTGATAGGGAGTGCCGAGGAGAAAGTCCGCGAACTCCTGCCCTGTGTACCGGCCGTCAAACAGGAACGAACCGTAGTTATCGCCTGCCGTCGCATCGAGCGGCGTATTGGCCTGCAAGGTTCGAACGTCCGCGCCGAAGCGCAGGGTATGTCCACCTTTCTGCCAGGTGAGGTTATCGACATACTGGAAGAGGCGTGACGACTCATCAAACGTCAATCGCCCGTTTCCATTCGGTGTAGTTAAAGTAGTGAGCTGATTGAATTGAAGCAGTGAAATCCCGTTAAACGGAAAATTGGGACCGATACCGTTCAAGTTCGCCGCGTTTGTTACCGCAGCACCATTGAAGTTATTTGCCGCTCCGTCCTGCTCAAGCGTAAAGCCGAATCGAAATTCATTGGAAATATGAGGTGTAAACGTGTAATTGAATGAAGTCGCAAAGATTCGGTACTGGGTCGTGCCGTCAGAAGCAGGCAGGTTGAGCACATTCGGCTGTATTTGCGAGATGTTCTTAAACGTAAAGCGGCCGTAGATAAATGCCTTGGCACCGAAAGCCTGGTCCACCCGGGTATCGAATTGATTGGAGGCGATGCTGTTGTCTTTGAGCGCGCGGTAGTTATAGCCAAGCCCGCTTAGCGCGGCTGCTTCAGACTGCGTATTGCCGACATTTGGATCGGGGAAGAGGGACAGGAATGGAAGCGCGCTTGCATTGATCGCAGGCAGTGTCGAATTTGTATAGGTACCGCCATTGAACGGATTGTTCAGCGTCGGGGACTCCTGCGAGAAGTTCCCCTGCTTTTCAAGCACGGTCGGCACGAGGTATTGCGCTACCGTCGATTCCGGAAAACGCAGCCCTTCATAGGTGCCGAAGAAAAACGTGCGGTCGTGCCCGTTATACAAGTGCGGGATCACCACCGGGCCGCCGACCGAGCCGCCGAAATCGTTTGCTACTTTCTTGGGCTTGGTCGCGGCGCTTGCTCCGTAGGGGATGGCGTCAAAGCCCGAGTTTTGGAAGTACCAGAAGGCCGAGCCGTGCAGCGTATTGGTGCCTTGCTTGGTAACGGTTGTAATTTCGCCGGGCTGGCCGAACTCGGCATTGTTATTGACTCCGTCCACACGGATTTCTGCGATCGACTCGGCGGAAGGAAAGGCGTCAGCCTGCACGTTGTTGGTGGTCAGGTTTTGCGCAGAGATGCCGTCTACCGTGGTCTCAGACTGCGAGGGCAGGCCGCCCTGGATCGAAAACTTGACTGATGGTGCAGGTGATGAGGACGCAGCCGGAGGGAACGATGCCGAATCCGGCTGCACACCGGGCAACGTCTGGATCACGTTGAGCGGGCTGGTGGAGCCGTTGCCGCGATAATTTGCCGGAAGCGCGAGTACGTCCGCCGGGCTCAGTGTGTCGGCGATGGAAGAGTCTTCGGTGTTCAGCGTTCCGGCATCGCTGCCTGAAACCGTGACTTGCTGCTGCACGCTCTCCGGCTGCAGCGTGAGATCGAGCCGTACCTGCTGTCGGGCCAGAAGCTGCACGCCGGTGACGGAGTCCTTGGCGAATCCCTCATGCTGTGACGAGACGATGTAGGTGTCCGGTTCCAGATTGACAAAGGAGAAGGCACCGGCGGCATCGGTCTGTACCTGCCTGGTTGCGTTGGTAAGGGTGCTGGTGAGGGTGACGCTGGAGTTTGGAACGGTTGCGCCCGTGCTGTCGTGCACTACGCCGACAAGGGAGGCTTTTGTAGATTGGCCATGTGCAAACGGTGTGAGCAGAACGGCTGAGGCGAACAGCAGGCCCGCGGCAATAGCCCTGTGTGAGTGCTCGCCGGAAACGACGATGTGCGAATGGTGTGCAATTCGGTTCTTCATTGAGCCTTGAGCCTACAGCCCGTGCAGGTAAAGAGAACTTTAGAGAGCATGATTTCTTTCACAGCCTGAAAGCTCTCGGTGCCTTAGATTTCTGCGCCGGCGCAGGACTCGCTTAAGGCGGGATGCCCAGCTGTTGTTGCTGCCTGTAGCACTCGCTACCTATGTCTGGCATCCTTAAAAGACCATGGCTCTCTATTTCAGTGCCGGTTCACAGAATACTGAGCTTTCCCGCGAACACATGCGCGCCGGCTTGGCGGCTGCCTTGGCAAAGCTAGGGGAGCGCAGGCGGGTACTGGCGATACCGCCCGATGCCTCGCGCTTCCACTCGCGCGCGGGTGAGCTGACGCAGATGGTCCACGAGTATTACGCTGACAAACTGCTCGCTGTACTGCCCGCGCTTGGAACGCATGCGCCTATGGATGAGGCATCGACCGAGCGGATGTTTGAGAGGATTCCGCGCTCGCTGTTCCGCGTGCACCGCTGGCGTGAGGATGTGGTCGCGCTCGGCGAGGTGCCTGCGAGTTTCATTCGCGAGCAGTCAGAAGGCAAGCTCGATTACGCATGGCCCGCGCAGGTGAACCGGCTGCTGGTTGAAGGGCCGGGCGATGGAGCGGGTGGGTTCGACCTGATTCTGTCTATTGGCCAAGTGGTGCCGCATGAAGTCATCGGCATGGCCAACGGCAACAAGAACATCCTGGTCGGCACCGGCGGCGTGGAGGGCATCGATCGCAGCCACTACCTGGGCGCGGTCTACGGCATGGAGCGCATGATGGGCCGGGCCGACACGCCGGTGCGCCGCGTGCTGAACTACGCCGCCGAACGCTTCCTAAATCACCTGCCGATCGTGTATGTGCTGACGGTAGTGGGTCGTGACACGGGCGGAAGATTGGTGTTGCGCGGCCTGTTCATCGGCGATGATGCCGAGTGCTTCGAGCGTGCGGCTGAGCTGGCTCGGGTGGTCAACTTCACCATACTGGACCGGGAAATTCGGAAAGCCGTTGTATATCTGGACCCGCATGAATTTCACAGCACCTGGCTCGGTAACAAAGCTATCTACCGGACGCGCATGGCGCTTGCGGATGGCGCGGAGCTGATCGTGCTGGCACCGGGTGTCAAGGAGTTCGGCGAGGACCCGGCCATCGACACACTCATCCGTAAGTACGGCTACCGAGGCACCCCGGCGACACTGGCGGCGGTAGAAGAGAACGCTGATCTGCGCGGCAACTTGAGCGCTGCCGCGCACCTCATCCACGGCTCGTCCGAGGGTCGCTTTCGCACTACCTACTGCCCCGGAGCGTTGAGCCAAAAGGAAATGGAAGCCGTTGGTTTCGGTTATGCGGACCTCTCGCAAATGACTGCATGGTACGATCCTGCCAAGTTGGCAGACGGCTGGAACACAGTGGATGGAGAGGAAATTTTTTTCGTTTCAAGCCCGGGTTTAGGCTTGTGGGCCTACAGAGAGCGTTTCACAGATAGCTAGCTTGAAGCGCTTACCCTGGCTGCTTTGACCGGCACTGCCAACGCGGCCCGGCTATGTCCCGTGGCAATTTCAAGGAAAGCGTGCCCTGCGCGCGAAAGTGCTTTTTCCTTACGAAACACCAGCGCCAGCTCCCGCGAAATGCGTAGCCCGTCTACCTTGAGAACCCGAAGCGCACCCGTTGCCGCGTCGGCCGCAACGACCGCGCGCGGCAGAAATCCCATACCCAGTCCGGCAGTAATGAGCCGCTTCAGCAGCTCGCTTGACTCCACTTCCATGGCGACACGCGGATGCACTTCTTCCGCGCGGAAAAACTCATCAAGCTGATCGCGCTGGCGGCCGCTTTTGGTCAGAAGCAGCGGATGCTCCAGCAGCTCTGCCATAGTGACACTTTCGCGATTTGCCAGTGGATGCGCCGGGCCGGTCACCAACACTACTTCATCCTTGTGAATGCGCTCGATGGTAAGCCGCGCATCCTTGACCGGCAGACTGACCACGCCGAAGTCGACCTCGCGGTTCATTACTTCTTCAAGGATGCGGGCGCGGTCGGCACGCACAATCTTGAGCGCTACCCGGCTGTATTGCTGCTTGAAGGCGGCAAATACGGCAGGGAGCACGTACAGGCTGGTCGCCTCATTGGCGCTAATGGAGATCTCACCGCGGGGCGAGCGGTGCAGCTCGGCGATAGTGATGCCAATGTGCGCATGGCATTGGAGCACATGCTCGGCAAACGGCTCAAACACGCGGCCTGCGGCGGTAAAGGTGACCTTGCCGCCGTCGCGGTCGAACAATCGTGAGCCGATTTCTGTTTCAAGAGAGCGAATCTGCGCGGAGATTGCAGGTTGCGTCACACTTAGCTTTTCTGCCGCGCGAGAGAAGGAACGCAAGCGGCTGACTTCCAAAAACGTACGTAGTTGTTCAAAATCCACTGAGCCCTCCTTTCAGGTGCGCCCCCATCGTACCAAGGTTTTCTGCGCGTCCTTCGATGCGCAGCAGACACTTCGCAGTAGGTACCTGTTTACGGTGACTGCGGTGCGCCCCTGGCAAGTAACATGGCTTCAACTGTGGCTACATCCTCCGCGGTATCCACACCGCGCGTGTCATAGGGAGTAATGGAAACCCAAAGGTCAATTCCATTTTCGAGCAGACGCAATTGTTCGAGCTTTTCTGTGGCCTCCAGGCGGCTTGGGGGCAGGTAGGGGAAGCGTTCCAGGATTTCACGGCGAAAAGCGTAGAGACCTAGGTGTTTTAACGGCGGCGCGCCGTGGCCGGTGCCGTCGCGATCTTGAGGAATGGGCGCGCGGGAAAAGTACAAGGCTCTGCCGTCACGAGCACACACCACCTTCACGGCATGGGGCGAGTGGAACTCCTGCGATGTACAGGGCGTCGCCAGGGTAGCGACTCCCACGATGCGACCATCTTTAGGATTAGTCAGCATGGGGGCCAGTAACGCGCTGAAGTGCTCGGGGCGCAGCAGCGGCTCATCTCCCTGGATGTTGACGTAAATGTCAGCTGAGATGGCTTGCGCGACGGCATGCACGCGGTCCGTGCCGCTAGCGCAGTCAGGCGTCAGCATGGCAGGCAAGCCGAGTTGCTGGGCCAGCATCATGATTTCCCCGGAGTCGGTCGCTATCAGCACCTGATCCAAAGCCGGGCAGGCACGGGCCGCGCGGTACACCCAAGCCAGCATGGGCTCGCCCGCAAGCTCAAGCAGCATCTTGCGCGGCAGCCGCGTGGAAGCAAGCCGTGCCGGGATGACGCCGAGTACGCGCGGCTTAGGAGAGAGCATAAGGAAATTCCTTAGGCGCAGACGTGCGCAATTCTTATGCTAGCCGTTTGGAAACGGCTCCGGCGTTGCGCAAATAGTCTGTGCCTTGTAATCTTAAATTCGAACTGTGTACCCTGAGCCGGTTCGGGCGGCGTAGCTCAGATGGTTAGAGCGACGGACTCATAACCCGTAGGTCGACGGTTCGATTCCGTCCGCCGCCACCAGTATTCGTGTATATCCTACTGACCGAGTGAAAGTAAATGGACGGACGGTGTTCCCGCAGGAAAATCGCGTTTGTTATAAGTAACTAATGTACGGCCTGTATGAAGCGCTGTTGCATAAATAATTGCGTCAGGTAATTTAATGCGCATATCTTTGCGTATTTCAACGGTGCGTCGAGCGATTTCTGAGGTCACGCTGATAACTAAAAAGTTGTTCAGAAACTGCTCCGTTCTACTATTTTCGTCACGGAATGTTCCGGCTAAAACTTCTATCCAAGTGACCAAGCTGATAGAGAATGAGCTGATAGGACTGCTTTGCAGGAATAACGCAGCCTCATTACCATTCATGTTAAGCACATTAATCAGTACATTTGAGTCGAGAAGGAAATCTACCGTTCCCACTCTCTATCCCATTCAGCGCGTATTCTATCCTGATACTCCTGTCCATCTTCTGTATGTCCGTTTTTTGCCCACAATCCAAAATAGTCTGAAATCGGTCTGCGATTCGCTGCGACATACGTGTCAATAGCCTGCCGAATGACTTCCGCGCGCGGTGCCTTGCGCCGTTCTGCCAGCTCCGCTAAGGCTGCCACCTGCTCCTGTGTGACATCCACTAGAATCCTCATGTGCATATCGTAGCATGATATGCACACTCGTAGCTTACGTACCAACCCAATTGCGCAGAATCCCTTCCTACCGCAAGACTTGCTCATACAATTCCTGGAGGCTCCTGTGCGGCTTTGGCTTTTCCTGATTTGCATTCCTTCTACTGTGGCATTGACGCAAACTGCGCCAACTTCGTTGGTCAACGTGACAGACGCCCGCTTCGCCCAAGGTTGCCCTGCCGCGGCGGACCCGCTCGGCCAACGGGATTCCACTTGTGCCATCCGCGCCGCTCTGCGCTTCGCGCAGACCTCGGGAATACCTGGTGCGGGGTTCCCCGTGCTGTACTTTCCGCACGGCAGCTACAAGGTGGCGGGTGAGGGTTACACTTCCGCGCTTACGATCACCAAACCGATCAGTATTCAGGGCGATGGATTGGCGAATACAGTGTTGGTCAACACCAGCGCCAAGGCAGCCACGCTCACCTACCTCCAGGCATCAGGCTGCGGCGACAAGCCCGGCAGCTGCCCATTGACTGTTTCGGGACTCACCTTCGCCGGTCAGGGACACACCACGGCCGGCGGACTGGTTGAGATCGACTCTTCTGACACCGGCTTTATGCACAATGTCGGATTTGCCGGTACCGGCGGGGTCGCGCTTAATCTTCAGGGTTCAAGCGAGCGCTGGTACTTCTCCGATATGGAGTTTCTAAACACCCGCAGGCCGGTGCTGCTTGAAGGCGACACGAACGAGACCTACTTCAACCGGGTCAACGTGCTCAACGGCGGCGAGGCCGGCGATGGATACTGCTACAGCATCAACTGCCCCGGCGGCAAGCGGATAGAAGGGGGTGTGTGGCGGCCTGACCCGCACTCCGCTGTGTACCTTGACGGCGACAACGTGCACTGGGAGAACTCCTCCATCAAGAGCACCCATGCTATCGGCGGCATTCGCATGGCGACTGTCACGTCCTCGCTGACGCATACCTACATTGAAGGATACCCATGGGGCGGCCAGCCGCGCTTCAACCATGCAGTGGCTGCACCGGGCAAAAGCGAGCTTGGCCATCTTACCCAAGCCATTGACACTTCTACGCTCGACATCCCCGTCGATGACGCGTCATGGCAGCCGCTCTATGTCAACAATCCGGCACAGGCGCGCATCAACGGTCCACATAGTTATGTAAGTACCTACGGCATCTTTCCGGCAGACTACCTCCCCCGCAGTACTGAGCCAAGCCGTACCGTCCCAGGCATCACACGGGGCACGCTGGAGCTGGTCCAGGTCGGCGCTTTTTCAGGCGATGGTCAGGGTCACCTGTTAAAACGGGGTCCGCGCCCCATTGCATGGCCTGCCGGCAGCGTGATTGAGCAGGCCGCGTCGAACGGTTACGGCTCGGTGCGCCTGCAGGAGAACCACTTCAACTCGCTCGGCGCCGACTTTGACGCCGGTCGCTACAGCTCCGGGTGCAGCGACACGGAGCAGCAAAAGAACTGGACCGGCAATCCGTCCGAATTGTGTGCCGAGGTGATCGCAGGATTGGTGCCGGACGGCTTCATGGTGCCGTTTCCAGCGCAGGATTACGTGCATAACAGTTTCACAATCGATGATGTCAGCAACTCGATTTTTACCGGAGGTGGGGAGCGGGAAGGGGAGGGTTGGATCAAGATTCCCGGCAATGCGACCGTCTCCATTGACGAAGCAAACCAGCCGATGCGCAGCTTTGTGGACGCCGGAACGGCGCTGCACAGCTACAGCAATGGGGTAGCCCGGGTCGAGGTGGTTCGCTGGCCGGTTGCGGGCGGAGGGAAACCTGCCTCTGCTCTTGCGTATGTCGTCGATGCTTCAGCCGGAGTGCGATTTTCACCGCAGGAGGGCTTCTACACGGCTGACGTGATGCGCGACGGCAGCCTGCAGCACCAGTATCTTGGTACGGAGTGCTGGTACAACATGGCTGCGGGGAGCGCCGCGCCGGACCGTCGCGCATGCGCCGCCGGTGGGGGCTTGCAGCAGTCTACGCTGGTAAACGGCCACTGGATGCCGGCCGCGGCAGGTACTGTGCCAAGCTCCAACGGTGTGAAGTATGTGCTGCGCGACTGGCAGATCAACACGCTAGCGCCGCGCGGGCAGGTAGAAGACTGCAAGAGCCGTATCACAGCTACCGGCGCGGCGCGCTTCAGCACGGCAGGTGATGCCACGTTGATCGTGAACGTGCAGCCGAACCCCGGCGCGCTGGTTATGGCGAGCGCTTCCGTTGAGCAGGGCGGGGAACAGGTCACAGTGCGGCTATGTAACACGGGTGCGGAGCCTATTCGCTGGACGGACGCGCCTGTGGTAACGCTGACGCAGCTGCCGTAAAGCCGTAGCCGGTATAGAAGTTCGTGCTCCATTCACTCACCGTCCGCTATGAATAGGGGACAATGTGAGGTGGAGTGCGGCTTGGCTATTCGGAGAAGTACATACGGCAAGAGGCGGGCCCTGCGGTTCCATAATGCAAGAACTTTACTACCGCTTTGTCTGCTCGCCATGCTGCGGGCTACGCCTGTTCACGCGCAGAATGGCGGCGGCGGCGACTCTACCGTAAGCCTGACCAAGGCGCAGACGGCTGAGCAGCGCGGTACAGTGCTGACGATGGTCCCGCATCCGGAGAACACACCCTGGTACATTGCCGGGCAGACAAACATCATCTTTCAGGCAAATACGCCTTTTCATTCGCCCTACCAAGGTACCAACAGCTTTCATGGTTCCGGATCGTACAAGACCTCGCTTCTCGGAACCCTGTTTCTAGCCGACCAGGTACAGCGGCTGTTTAACCTTCCGGAGACTCCGCGCAACCTGCGCTATAACACAGATTTCATTCTCGATATTGAGTCAGCCGGTGGTCGAGGATTGAGCCAGGCGCTTGGGCTGGCAGGCTTTACCAACCTCGACGTAGTGCGCAATCCCAATTTAGGCTCCAAGCCATACATCGCCCACGTGGAAGTACACCAGACCATCGGGCTGACAAACGAGATGACGGAAAGCCCGCGCGGCCCGCTGGCCCTTGCCACTCAGGTACCGGTGCGCCGGCTTGAATTTCGATTGGGCAAGGTCTCACTTACCGATTCCTTCGATGTGAATGGAGTGCTTAACGACAGCCACCTGCAGTTCACCAACTGGACGATCGATAATAACGGCGCATGGGACTACGCAGCGGATACCCGCGGCTATACCTACGCGGCAATTCTTGAGTACCAAGATCGCAAGTGGGCCTTTCGCTACGCGCTGGCTCTGCTGCCGACGGTGGCGAACGGTATCAATCTTGACTTTGCACTGCGCCGCACGCGCGGGCAGAACTTTGAGTTCGAACTGCGCAAAGGCTTGCTGCCGCGTCTCAAGGGCGCACAGCGTGTGCTGGCATTTGTGAATGTAGCTCACATGGGCGACTACCGGCAGGCGGTCAATGCCTACCTGAACGGTACTGACCCAACACCCGATATTACAAAACACGAAGCTTTCGGCACGGTCAAGTACGGGTTCGGCTACTCCACGGAGAACCAGGTCACTGCGCATCTTCGCGCGGCGGGTCGCTTCGGCTGGAATGAAGGTCAGCATGAGTCGTTCGCTTATACAGAGGTAGACCAGACCGCGCTTGCAGGTGCCGACTACGACGGCTTTCAATGGGGCAGGCCAAACGATAAACTCGGTGTAGCATTCGTGTCGAACGCGATCAAGCGCGACCACCAAAACTACCTGGCCGACGGCGGCCTGGGCTTTCTGCTGGGCGACGGCCGCCTGAATTATGGACGCGAAAATACCGAGGAGGCTTACTATAACCTCCACGTAACACGCGGCATGTACTTCGCACTAGGCCTATCTCATATCGATAACCCGGGCTACAACCGGGATCGCGGGCCGGTCTGGGTGCCCTCTGTGCGCTCGCACTTCGATTTCTAAGGCACCGTCTGCAGCTCTACATCGCGAGTGATCGTCTGCGGCACCTGCACTCCGCATTGTGCCAGCTCCGCATCCCGGCAGGTGCGCTGTACTGCGATTATTGGGTTGTGCATCTGTGCTGACAGGATTTTGCCGTCAGCTGTATCGACCTTCAGGGTTACATCAAATGTTTCCTGTCCGACCTGAACCAGGTAGCCATCATCTGTCTTTTCTACCTCAACCCAATTGTTGGAGCTACCTGCAACCGGCGTCCTCATCCAGGCGGCAGGCAACTTGATCTGCGGGTGAGCTGGAGGCACATGCCGCACCAGTAATGTTGCAGTGTGTGCGTCGGCATCGACCTCCTTCAGGGTCACGTCGAAGTCAATTGCATCTTGCCCAAGCAGGACGTGCTTGCCGTCGGCCCAGGAGTTAGGCTTGCCGTGGGCAAAGGTGCCGTGCTGCCCAGCCTGCGTGAAGTGGAACTGCCGCGCCAGGAACAGGTCGCTGTATATCGTCAGCAGGTCTGTAATGGGACCGATAAGCCATGGGTCCACTTTGCTGAGATCGGGTACGGCAAGGTACTTGCCGGGAGGCGCAAGCGACAGGGTCTGGCGGAAGTCGAGGCTTGCAGGCGACAGCTTGAGCGGTGCGCTGGACTGGAACCCGGACCAGGCGATCTCTTCGTACCATGCCTCACCGGCGTCCCGCTTCACCTGCGCCGCGGCCAGGATGGAGTAGGTCCAATCCTGATTGCGGCCCTTTATTTGGTACTTCAGCAGCTCGCCGGAAGTGTAGGAGCGGTCAAGGAGCGCGCGGGATGCGGGTTTGACCGGTATGCCGGCGGTGTCCGGCGGCGCAGGGGCGCCCTGGGCTAGCAAGGAAGGAACTGTAAGTGCAGTGAATAAAAGGATCATCAAGATGTGGCTTCGCATGCTGGGCTTCATACCTCCGGTCACAGCCAACGTACCACTGAATGCATTTCATTGACTCCACAAAGGGTGCATTTCCTTTCAGGGGGTTACGCCAAATCGGGAAACATCCGTGAGTCGTGAAGGAGTATTATCTGGGCAGAACCTGACTTTCAACTTCCTGCTTTGACTTGGCTCCTACTCATGTCTAAAAAGCTGCAGCGCACCATCTTTTCTCTTACCGTTGTGTTGGCTCTTGTAATTCTTCTCGGCGGGTTTTTGCCAGCCAGTGTGCGTGCCGGTGGCCTTAACGAATCCGATGGCGCCTACAAACAGATGGGCGTATATGAAGAGGTTCTGCGAAAGATTCAGAACTTCTACGTGGTGCAGCCGAGCTTGCCTGCTGTGACCGACGGCGCATTGCACGGCATGCTGGAGTCGCTCGACTCTGACTCAAGTTACCTGACCCCGGACGAGTACAAGGCGTACAAAGTTGCTGCGGCTGCCGCAGCCGCACCCGGTGGAAATGAGCAGATCGGTTTGCAAGTGAGCAAGCGATTTAGTTATGCGACCGTCATTTCTGTAATCCCAGGGAGCCCCGCTGACAAGCAGGGCATTGAAGACGGCGATGCGATTGAAGCGATTGATGGCAAGTCGACGCATGATCTCTCGCTTGCGATGATCCGTCTTGCGCTTGAAGGCAAGACCGGTAGCAGCATTTCCCTCGACCTGATTGTGCCGGGCAAGGAAGACCCGGTCACCAAGAAGCTACAGCGCGGCCCTGTGAGCACCCCGGCACTTGCGACGCAGCAGTATGACAATAGCGCAATCCTGTACTTGAAGCCGACTGTGCTAACCAAAGAGCGCGTGAATGAAATGGAAGCAGCGCTGAAGGGTATGGCTAAGGCCGGCAACAAGAAGGTGCTGCTTGACCTTCGTGAAGTAGCGAGCAGCGATGAGCAGCAAGGTATCCGCCTGGCAAACGCCTTTCTGCAAAGCGGTACCATTGCTACCCTGAGCGGGCAGAAGTTCCCTACACAGACTTTCACAGCCGATCCGTCCAAATTCATCACAGGCGCACCGCTTGTGATCCTGGTGAATCACGGCACAGCAGGCGCGGCAGAGATTACGGCTGCCGCAATCCTCGCAGCCAAGCGGGGCGATCTGGTGGGTGACCGCACCTTCGGTGAGGGCGCAGTCCAGAAAACGATGGAACTGCCCGACGGCGCTGCTCTGCTGCTAAGCGTGGCCAAGTACAACGCGCCGGACGGCAAGCCCATCCAGATGAACGCCGTCAAGCCGAACATGCCAATGAGCCTGAGCATCGACCAGTTTCTGGCGGAGCAGGATGAGCCGGCATCGACAGCGCCGGTCAATCATCCCCGTGTCGATGACCAGCTGACCAAAGCGCTCGATGTGCTAAAGGCGAAACAAAGCTGAGCTCGGAGCCTGGGCCTCCATCGAAGTTTCAGCCGCCTTCTGCGCGAGGTACCGGGCTCGCTGGGAAGCGTACTGCCTCAATAGCGACAGCAGCCCAGCGCCGTACGCCCCGTCAAGAGCAAGAGCGCCGCCGCAAACTGCAACGTACTGCCCTCATCGTGCTGTGCATGCTTGCCGCCCTGTTCGGCTCTCTCGGCGGCCTAGTTCTGGTTGACTCCGTGGACCTGCCGGAAGTCGCTGACCTTGAGCACTACCGGCCTTCTACCATCACTGAGCTTTATGACATCCACGGGGAGCAGGTCGGCTCTTTTGCCCTCGAACGCCGGATTGCAATCTCCTATGACGGCTTCGCTCCTGTATTACGCGACGCCGTCATCGCGATTGAGGACAAAGGTTTTGAGCGCCACTTCGGCGTGAACGTGTTCCGTGTAGTAGGAGCTGCGGTACACGATCTGCGCAGCAAGGGCCGTGCCCAGGGGGCCTCCACGCTTACCATGCAGCTGGCACGTAACCTGTTCCTGTCAGACGAGCGCACCGCCGGGCGCAAGCTCAGGGAAACGCTGCTGTCTATCCAGATTGAGCACACGTTTACCAAGCAGCAGATATTTACTATGTATGGCAACCAGATCTACCTGGGCCATGGCGTGTACGGCTTTGAGGCCGGTGCCGAGTTCTTTTTTAGTAAGCATGCCGGCGAGCTTACCTTGCCGGAAGCAACGCTGCTGGCCGGGCTGCCCAAGGGGCCGGAAGAGTTTTCCCCGACTGCGCATCCTGACCGCGCACTGCGTCGCCGCAACCAGGTGCTTGCCGCGCTTGCGGGTGACGGCAAGATCACCCGCGCCGAGGCAGTCGACGCCCAAGCTGCTCCGCTCGCATTGCACCTGCAAGCCCCACCGAATACTGAGGCACCCTGGTTTGTGGACGAGGTGCGCCGCCAACTGGAGCGGCAGCTTGGCACCGATACAGTGCATGAAGCGGGCCTGCGCGTGTACACCACGCTGGATATGGGAGTGCAGCGCGCGGCAAACCGGGCGCTGCTCGACGGGCTCGCGGAGTACGAGCGGCGGCAAGGGTGGCGCGGGCATTTGATCAACCTGCACGCGGCGCATGCTGACGAAGAGACCTTCCGGCATCCGGACTGGGCAGTACCGCTTGCACCCGGTGCTTTCGTGCATGCGGTGGTTGAAAGTGTGACACCCGGCGCGGTACAGGCACATATCGGGAACCAGGCAGCGTCTCTCGCCCCTGCGGACTGGGCCTGGACCGGCTACACTGCTCCATCCAAGTTCCTGAAGCCGGGAGATATCGTCTACCTGAGGCTGACCGCGCAAACGTCCGCAGGCTGGAGCGCGACGCTTGAAGAGGACACCGGTGCGCAAGCCGCCATTCTCGCCATGGACAATGCAACCGGCGATGTGCTGGCGATGGTGGGCGGCCGCGACTTTGCGCTTTCGCAGTACAACCGTGCTACCGAGGCCGAGCGGCAGGTGGGCTCATCGTTCAAGCCCTACGTCTATACCGCGGCGGTGGAGCAGGGAGCCACCCCGGAGCAAACCATCCTCGATACACCGACCTCGTTTGACGGCTACACGCCGCATGATTTCGAGGGGGACACACTGGGCGAAATGACGCTTGAAAAAGCTTTTGCCGATTCGCGCAATATCCCGGCAGTACGGCTGGCTGCGCAGGTCGGCATGCCGCATGTGGTTGCTACCGCACACCGCTTCGGCATCACAAGTAAAATCCCGGAGTACCTGCCGGTCGCGCTCGGAGCGGTCGAAATCACGCTGGCCGAGCAGGTGGCTGCATACTCCGTGTTTCCGAATGATGGCATGCGCGTGAGTCCCAGGCTTATCCGTCGCGTTACCGATGCGGATGGCATGCCCGTCTCCCCCTCACGCCCGGACAGCCAAGCCGGGCAGGTTGTACCTCAAAGGGGCTTTGGAGCCCCCATAAACAATGCTGTAGCCGCCATCACCCCGCGCACCGCCCGTACCATGGTGCGCTTTCTGCGCGCCGTCACCGCGCCGGGCGGCACAGGGGCTAACGCTGTGCAGCTCGACCACCCGGTCGCAGGGAAAACCGGAACTACCAGCAGCTTTACCGATGCCTGGTTCCTGGGGTTTTCACCCTCTGTGAGCTGCGGCGTGTGGGTCGGCTATGACAATCGCCTTCCGCTCGGCTCCGGTGAAACTGGAGGCAAAACGGCTTTACCAATTTGGATGAATCTGATGCGCGTAGTGGACGCGAGCCATGCCGGGGAACGGTTTGCCGGAGATGGAGACTGAATCGCAACCGGCATCTATCGAATCCGTACTAGGACATATGCAAACCGACATGAGCCACACGATAGCCGAAAACCGGAAAGTGATCCTGTACAGCCAGCCCGGCTGCGCACCCTGCTTCGCGGCGCGCATGTTCCTTAAAAGTCGCGCCATCCCTTTTGAGTACAAGGATATCCAGGCAAGCCCTGATGCCTTGCGTGAACTCATGGAACTCGGCAGCCGCTCCACACCGACCCTGGTGGTGGGTACCGAGCTGATGATCGGCTTCGACCCTGAGAAGCTGGACGCGATGCTCCAAGCCGTGCCGGCAGAGGAAGCTAGCGGGGAGCCTGCCGGGCATTGATGCCGCAGAGGCCGCGCCGCAGACGGACGCTTGCCTCCTATGCGCCGCTGGCGTCATGGCTTATGGTGCTGCTGGTCGTGCTTACGACAGCCATAGTTGCGGACTACGCCCTGTTTACTGTACGTCAACGCCATGGCGAGGTGCTTTCGTATACAAGGGTCAAGCAATACATGGGAGTCTCCGATGGCAACGGCCGCTATCACATTGAGTACTTCGGCGACATGGATGTACCCTGCATTGAGGCATTTCTGCCGCACCAAAGCTTGAAACCGTGCTGGTATATCAGCTTCTTTCGTGATCACTGGGAATAGTCGATCTATATACCCCGTTAGTAATCCTTAGTGCCGGTTTCCACCTTTCATGTAAGTCACTCTATATGTCTGTCAGGTAGGAAGCATCGAAGAAGCTAGCCGTGCAAATCTGGCCTGGCACTATCTCTTTAAGGAAACCCGCATGTCCCCGATTCGTACCTCAGCAGCAAAATCTCTCATCACCGCTCTCCTGCTTTCACCCATGCCTGCCGTCTTGGCCCAGGCACCTGCACCGCCTACAGACCAACAGCTCTACAGCCAGCTTGACACGGATATGGGGAACGTCGTTCTGCTGTACGACGCCCTCAAGGGAACGCCCATCGTCTACCTCAGCGCGCCGGACGCGCGCCAGCAGTTCAGCGTGCAGGATACGGCAAAGATCATCGCTCGCGGCTTCGGCAATGCCGAAAATGCTATGCCTCTCGGTAAAGTCACAGATGGTCTGACGGTTCCCGGACGCTCCGGCAATCAAATTCCGATCCGCATTTACACGCCGGTCGGCACGGGTCCATTTCCGGTAATTACCTACTATCACGGCGGCGGCTTTGTCGTCGCTACGATTGACACCTATGACGCAAGTGCCCGCGCGCTGGCCGGCTATGCCAATGCCATTGTGGTCTCAGTGGAGTACCGCAAGGCTCCTGAAGCGCCATATCCGGCTGCTTACAATGACGCGATTGATGCTTATAAATGGGTTACTAGTAATATCGGCACCTATAACGGCATCAGCAGCAAGGTCGCAGTTGCGGGTGAAAGCGCGGGCGGCAACCTTGCTACAGAGGTCGCTCTGGCAGCGAGAGACGGGGGTCTTCAAATACCTACCCACGAGCTCCTGATCTACCCTGTGACCAGCAGCAATGTCACCCAGGCATCCGACCTGCTATACACCAGCAGCCAGCTCCCGTTGAACACTGCCGCGCTGAACTACTTCTTCGGGCTGTATACCACTCCTTCGCAGGCCAACGACCCCGGCGTGGCACCGCTCAATGCCGACCTGCATAACTTGCCGCCGACCACCATCATCGCCGCGCAGGAAGACCCGCTGGTAAGTGACGGTCAAGCCTACGCCGCCAAGCTGCAGATGGCCGGCAATCAGGTGGTGTACCAGCTCTACACGGGTACAACCCATGAGTTTTTTGGGCTGGGTGCGGTAGTCGCAAAAGCAAAGGCCGCCGAGCAGTTCGGCGCGGCACGTTTGGCTGCTTCCTTCAAGTAGTCTCTTCCGCAATAAAGGGCAGCCGCTCAGGCTGCCCTTTATTGTGTGTGCTACAGGCAAGAACATTTAGGAAATCGCATCGGAAAAGCTTTGCAACCTTCGCGTGCTTTCTTCATCAGATAAGTTGACAGTAAGCCACTCAAGTGCGATTCTGACGTGGCAGTCAACACTAAGGCGAGGGCAAAGACGCAATGGCAAAGATTATCGGAATTGACCTGGGTACGACGAATTCAGTAGTAGCAGTGATGGAGGGCGGGGAGCCGAAGGTGATTGCCAATGAAGAGGGTGGCCGTACAACTCCTTCTGTCGTCGGGTTTACCAAAAGCGGTGAGCGGCTCGTGGGGCAGGTAGCAAAGCGGCAGGCGATTACCAACCCTGAGAATACGGTGTACTCGATCAAGCGCTTCATGGGCCGTCGCGGCAATGAAGTGAATGACGAGATGAAGATGGTGCCGTACAAGGTCAAGCAGGCCGGCGATCACCTGACAGTTGAGGCGCAGGGCAAGGACTACACCCCGCCCGAGGTTTCGGCAATGATCCTGCAGAAGCTCAAGAAGGCAGCTGAGGATTACCTGGGCGGCTCGGTTACTGAGGCTGTCATCACGGTTCCGGCATATTTTAATGATGCGCAGCGCCAAGCTACCAAGGACGCGGGCCGCATTGCAGGGCTTGATGTAAAACGTATTGTGAATGAGCCGACAGCGGCAGCGCTTGCTTACGGTCTGGACAAGAAGAAGGATGAGACCATCGCGGTCTATGACTTCGGCGGCGGCACCTTTGACGTTTCGATCCTTGAGGTCGGTGACGGCATCATTGAGGTAAAAGCGACTAATGGCGACACTCATCTAGGCGGCGACAACATCGACCAGAAGATCGTGGATTGGTTGATCGATGAGTTTAAAAAGAAGGAAGGCCTTGACCTGCGCGCCAAGGGTAACGAGATGGCGCTACAGCGGCTGCGTGATGCGGCGGAGCGGGCCAAGATCGAGCTTTCGACTGCAATGGAAACCGAGATCAACCTGCCCTTTGTAACAGCGGATGCGAGCGGGCCGAAGCATTTGGTAGAGAAGCTTTCACGCGCCAAGCTGGAGCAGCTGGTCGACGACATTCTGCAACGGTCGCTTGAGCCTTGCCGTAAAGCGATGGCTGATGCCGGTGTGACGGCAGCACAAATTGATGAGGTTGTGCTGGTCGGCGGTCAGACGCGTATGCCGAAGATTCAGGAGCTGGTAAAGGGCTTGTTCGGCAAGGAGCCTAATAAGGGCGTGAACCCGGATGAGGTGGTTGCTATCGGCGCGGCGGTTCAGGCCGGCGTACTGTCAGGCGATGTGAAAGACCTGCTACTGCTTGACGTAACGCCGTTAACCCTGGCAATCGAGACGATGGGTTCAGTGGCAACGCCGATGATCCCGCGCAATACCACGATCCCGACCAAGAAGACGGAGACGTTCTCAACGGCTTCAGATTCACAGACCGAGGTTGAGGTGCATGTATTGCAGGGTGAGCGCCCGATGGCTTCGCAGAACCGGACGCTAGGCAAGTTCAAGCTATCCGGCATTCCGCCTGCGCCGCGCGGCGTGCCGCAGATCGAGGTCACTTTCGACATCGACGCGAACGGCATCTTGAACGTGACGGCAAAAGACAATGCCACGGGCAAGGACCAGAAGATCACTATCACATCGAGCTCCGGTTTGAGCAAGGAAGAGATTGATCGGATGGCCAAGGAAGCCGAGGCACATGCGAGCGAGGATAAGGAAGCACGCGAGCAGATTGAGGCTCGCAACGGGCTCGACTCGATGGTCTACAACATCGAGAAGATGTTGAAGGACTCTGCCGACAAGGTGCAGGGTGCTGAGAAGGCCGAGGTTGAGGCTGCACTGGCTTCGGCAAAGTCGGTGCTGGCAGGCAGCCCAAGCGTGGCCGAGCTGAAGAGCGAGCACGAGAAGCTGACAGCGGCGTCACATAAGCTGGCTGAAGCGATGTACAAGGCAGGGCCTTCTGCAGGCGGCAACGGCGGCGGCCCGACTGATGGTGGGTCGACAAGCACGAGCACCCCGGATGCCAAGCAAGACGAAGGCGTGATTGATGCCGAGTATGTGGATGTAGAACCGAAGCGGGGTTAACTGCCCGGCTGGTAGCGCCTCTAGCATAAGAACTGGAGGCGCTGCCCTGAGTGACAAAATGGTAGGCGGAATTAAGTCACCATGGAAACAAATTGGTTGGTAGAAGCGTTTTGAATAAGAAGCTGTGCCGGTGCGAAACCTTGTGCATCCGCAGCTTTTTATATTAAGTACGGGTTTAACGAACAAACGGCCATTGGCCGAGAAGGTAGAAGAAATGACAAGCACTTTGTGGCAGTGCGAGCAATTGCGGGCAGGGCAGGTATGGAACAAGGTGTTGTTTTCTACTCGCGGTGAGGCAGAGAGCTTTATGCAGCAGATGAGCCGTGTACAACCGGATATTTTCTGGCGGCTTGAAGCTGTGGCTGCAAATGCTATCTGGAACTAAGGGCGATAGTTACAAGTGACGTCGATCTTAACTATAGGAGCCATATCGAGATGAAAGTTAAGGTCAAGGACTTCGCTGTAGAAATGGAACTTAAAAATAATACTATTGAGTTTGAGGTCCGAGACACTCAAGATAAATTCCTAGGCGACTTAGTTATAAATAAGAGTTCACTGATTTGGTGTGAAGGCCGTACAAGTCGTGAGAGTAGTAAGAAGATCGCCAGGGCCAAGTTTAATGATTTTATGAACTCGGTTGGATAATCATGCCTGAAGGCCATGAAATCCATCGCTTTGCCTTGCGGCAGGCAACTGCGTTTGCAGGCAAAAAGGTTCGCGTGGACTCGCCGAACGGCGGCTTTCCCAATGCCGAACTCCTTGACGGGCGCAAGCTGCTGGAGATCAAGGCACTTGGCAAGCACCTGGGTTACCGCTTCGGCAAGAACCTGACAGTACACGTGCACCTGGGCCAGTTCGGAGATTTCTGGGAGGGCAAGCAGCCTATGCCAGAGCCGAAAGGCGCACTTCGCTTCCGCATCTGGACCAAGACGGACTGGATGGAACTGCGCGGCCCTACAGATTGCCGGATTTTTACCGATATGGAGTGGGAGGCGCTGAAAGCTCGCATCGGCCCGGACCCGCTTGTTGAGGGTACCGATCCTAAGGAAGCTTTCGTGCTCATGCAACTTCGGAAGACGCCGATTGGGGTGCTATTGATGGACCAGTCGGTAGTAAGCGGCATCGGCAACATCTACCGCGCGGAGTTTCTATATCGGGCGCGCATTCACCCGGACCGGCCGGGCCGGGATGTTTCGTTGCCGGAGTTGAAGGGAATATGGAAAGATGCAGTGACGCTGATGCGAGACGGCATGGAAGATCGCCGTATGGTGTGTACGCGTCCCAAGGACCGCCCCCACCCGCGCGGCAAAGCACTGAATGAAGAAGTGCACTACGTCTACCGGCGGCATGGCAAGCCGTGCCGGGTATGCAGTACGGAAGTAGAAAGTAAGGCTATGGCAGGGCGCACTGTGTATTGGTGCCCGCTCTGCCAAAAGGATTAGGGATGCCGACAGCACCGCAGCAGAAAGATTATTACGGCTTACTGGGCATTAAAAAGACAGCGACAGCGGACGAAATCCGTAAAGCATTTCGCAAACTCGCGCGCAAATACCATCCGGATGTAAATCCAAACGACAAAAAGGCCGAGGAAAAGTTCAAGGAAATCTCTGAAGCTAACGACATTCTGAGTGACGAGAAGAAGCGCAAGATCTTCGATCAGGTAGGCTTTTACTCCGACGGGATTGACCCGGCTGAGGCTGAGGAAGCGGCGCGCCGCGGCTATCGCCCTGACGGACGCGGCGGCCATTCCGGCGGGGTGCCGTTTGATTTCAGCGGTTTCGATTTTTCGAACTACCAGGGTGCTTCGGGCCGTCGCGGCGCTCCCGCAGCAGGTACACCGGGAAACGCAAGCAGCGGCTGGCGTGACATCTTCTCCGGTATGTTTTCAGGTGGGGGGGCGCGTCCAGTTGAATCTGAGCCGGGTACCGATCTTGAGTATCAAGTGTCTGTCGAGTTCTGGACAGCCATTCGCGGCGGCACCATGCGCCTTGAGATCAATCGGCTGGATACCTGCCCTGCCTGCAAGGGACGGGCCCACGCAGGCGGCGCACACACCTGCCCTGAGTGCAACGGCAGCGGTCAGGTAACACAGATGCACGGCCAGATGAAGTTCAATGTGCAGTGCAAGGGATGCGGCGGCGCAGGGAAGGCAGAGAGCAGCTGCGCTACTTGCCACGGGGAGGGTCGTGTACAACGGGGGGAAACGGTCGAGTTCCGCATCAAGGCCGGTACGCGCGACGGCCAGCGCATCCGGCTGGCCGGCAAGGGCAATGCAGGTACCGGCGGCGCGTCCGCAGGGGACTTGTACCTGGTGATGAAGGTGGGTGCTCACCCGGTATTTACCCGTCTGGGAGATGACATTTCTTTGCGAGTGCCGGTGAGCATGGTGGAGGCGGCACTGGGCGCGAAGATTGAAGTGCCGACCATCGATGGCCGGGCGCAGCTGCGCATTCCTCCAGGAACTCAAGGCGGCCAGAAGCTGCGGCTGCGCGAGCGCGGTGTGGGTTCAGCGGCTGTGGAAGGCAAGCGCGGCGATCAGATTGTGACAATCGACATCATCGTTCCGCAGCTGCGGGATGAAAGGTCCAAGGAGATTCTAAGGGAACTGGCCAAGCTAAATCCTGAAGACCCGCGGCAGTCCATCTGGGACAAAGTAGACGAGTAATTATTCGCAAGCAGCAAAAGCAAATGCTATTCTGCCACCGGCAGACGCAGAGAGGGGACGTGACATGGCTACGAAGCGGAAATCGAAAGGCGTATACATGATCTCCTCAGTCTCGGAGATGTATGACATCCATCCGCAGACCCTGCGCCTGTATGAGCGCGAAGGCCTTCTCAAGCCCTCGCGCACAGAAGGCAACACGCGTATGTACACGGATGAGGACCTGGAGCGTCTGGAATTTATCCTAAATTTGGCGCGCGACTTAGGCGTCAACATTTCCGGCATCGCTATCATCCTGCAAATGCGCGAGCGAATGGAAGAGATGAACCGGCAGATGCAGGGCTTTGTCGACTACGTGCGGTCTGAAATGCAGTCACGTATGCAGACTGATGCAGCCGGACCGGCGGCGATCGTGCCTATGCGGCGTCCTACCGTGGTGACACCAGCCCGCCCGCGACGTTAACAAGCTTGAAGACTTTTCCTTTCCTACTGAAAGCTGCGCTTGCCGCAGGTGTTTTCGGTCTATTCACTTCCACTGTGTTTGCCGGCATGGTTGTCGTCGGTGCCGTGCGCTTTGTACGCAACTGCCGCACCGCTGTTTCTGACAGTATGTTTGCGCCCCCTGTATCGCTGCTAAAACCCCTGCACGGTGCAGAGCCTGATCTCCACGCACATCTGGCGACCTTCTTTGAGCAGGATTACCGCGGTTCCTTTGAAATCCTGTTTTGCGCGCGCAGGGGGGCCGACTCCGGGTTGGCCGTCGCGCGCGAGGTTGCGGCAGTCTACCCTCACATCCCGGCACAGTTTCTCATTGTCGAGGAGCCTCTGTACATCAATGCCAAGGTCAGCTCACTGGAGCGAATGGGCCGCGCAGCGACATACAATCTGTTCCTTATCAGCGACAGCGATGTACAGGTCACGCCCAGCTACATCCGCGAGGTGGTACAGGCTTTCGCAGACGGTCAGGTTGGAGCGACCACTTGCCTGTATCGCGGCACTGCCGAGCAGGGCTTGTGGGCCAAACTGGAAGCCGCAGGTATGTCGGTTGAGATGACCTCAGGCGTGCTGGCCGCCAACCTGGTGGAGCCGATGCAGTTTCTGCTGGGGCCTACCATGGCTGTGCGGCGCGCGGCTGTCGAGAAGATGGGCGGCTTCGCCCGGCTGGGACCCTACTGCTCCGACGATTTCCTGCTCGGCAACTGGATTGCCGCGCTTGGATACAAGGTTGTGCTTTCGCCGCACGTCATCGACCACATTGTGCTGAATTTGAGCTTCCTGACCAGCATGAAGCATCAGATCCGCTGGATGAAGTCGACTCGCTTCTCGCGGCCTAAGGGCCATTTCGGTACCGGGCTCACCTTCTGCATGCCATTCGGTGTGCTTGCCTGCGTATCGGCAGCACTGCTGGGCTACCCTGCAGCGGCAGCCGGACTGTTTGTGTACGCAACCGGCAGCCGCATGGCACTGGCATGGGTGGTTGCGGATGCAGTCGTCCAGGACCCTGCCTTGTGGCGTACGGTTCTGTTGTTCCCGCTGCGCGACCTGATGGGCTTCTTCTTCTGGGCGGCGAGTTACACCAATGGCCGCATTCTATGGCGAGGCAGCTGGTATGTTCTGGGGCGAGACGGGCTGATGCAGAGCGCTTTGGAGTAGAAGGGCCTCAATCTGGATCGTTGCTATAGAGCGTCCGGTCAGAAAGTTCTTTCAAGTCCATCAACCTCCCTCCGCTCAGCAATGCTTTGACATGCGCGTCGAACTCGATCGGCACGAACAGAAACACGCGGGTATGTCTTGCCTGCGCCTCTTGCCACAAACGAAGAAGATCCGCATCCTCAAGAAAAATGTGCGGTACATCCGGGTAGTACGAGCCCCAGATCATGGAGCTTGACCGGCCATGCACCAGAAGTGCCTGCCGGTGCGTGTAGAACAATACGGATGACGCATAGGATTGGTCACCGTAGACAACCAGTTGGCTGGGGCGGCCACGATCGGTCGCGGTAACCGTGTTGATGATGTCGGCCATGGAGCGTGAGGAGAGCAACGGCTCAAACCGAACAAACGCTATGTGCGCGGCTATGAGAAACACCGCCATGGTGAGTGCGACGGAAGTAGTGGCTTCAAGGTGGTGACCTCGTCTGCGCAGGTGCAGGGCCAGGAGCGGACCGGCCAGAAGCGCCAGCGCGGCCAGCATGGCGGGCAGTCGCAGGGTAGCGAACGAAGGCCCCGTCAGATCGAAAAAGTGCGACATGGAGAGGGAGTAGCCGCCGACACCTCGGTGAGCCATCAAGGTGCCGATGTCTAGCACACTCCCTAAGCTGCGCGACTGCCACAAGCCCCAACTTAGAGTTAGTGCCGCCGCAAGCCCCAAAGCAGCCAGCGCAACGTGCGCGCCGCTAAGCCATGGATTGCTTCGGGCGTCTGTCGCGCCGCGATGTGCCGGTGCTGATGCTTCTTGCAATGACATAGAACCGGCCAGAAGCAGCAGGAGACCGAAATAGGCAGGAAAGGTGTAGTACTCCTGGTTGGTGGAAAACGAAAAGAACAGCAGGATGAACCCTGCATACAGTCCTAGCAGCAAGGTAGTGCGGGCACGGAAGCGCTCACCGCATGCGGCAAAGGCTGCGTGGAAAGCAGTGGGGTGCTCGTCAAGAAAGGTGAGCGTGTCGGCACGGTCCGGCGACAGCGCGTTCCAAAAGGAATGCCGACGGCTCCACAGACGTGCCGCTGCTGCGGGGAGAAACAGGCACCAGGGAAATAGCCATGCCAAATGGCCTACCCAGAACACCCAACCCGGCTGCTTGTTGTAGTCATGCGGGAAGCGCTTGCCCAGGAATCGTAGAAAATGTTCGTTGACGAAGTAGAAGTACAGGAAACCATGCACATGGCCGAAGCTGGGCACGTTGCCGACCGGGCTGCCATGGTCAGGGTTACGCAGCGCCGCCAGGATGTGCCACGGTGCACCGATAACTAGAAATAGCAGGAGACCGGTAGGCAAACGAAGCTCGCGCCAGCGCCGCCATTCGCCCGTGATGCACACATACGGCACCACCGCAGCAACGAAAAAGACAGGCGCGATGAGCCCCTTTGCCAGCAGCGCAAGGGCGAGCGCGACATAGGTGATGTACATGCGGTTCGGCTTGCGATCTTCAAGCGCGGTAAGAAAAGCCCATAGCGCCAGTGCCATGAAGAAGGAAAAAATCGCCTCAGGAATGAACCAGCGCGTGAAGAAGAACACGCCGAGTGTAGTGAGTACAGCCAGCGCTGTATAGAAAGCAGCACGGTCGTTGAAGGCCCGCCGTGCCCATGCCCAACCCAGAACGGCATTGCCCAGTACTGCCAGCGTCATAGGCAGATGTGTGGCAAACACGTTATAGCCGAACAGGTGGTACCCGGCTGCCGCCAGCCAATACGGTAGGGGCGGCTTTTCAAGATAGCGCACACCGTCTACCTTGAGTGTGATCCAATCTCTGGACATTGCCATGGCCTGCGCGGCATTGGCATGGGTTCCGTCCGCGTCGTCAAGCAGGGAAGGGGAGAAGAGCGCGGCAAAGTGAACGGCGAAAAACACCAGGAGCAACAGCGTCCAGGTTCGCAGAGGAGACTGTAGCAGACCCGAGGGTTCCGTTAGTGAAGGAGCAGAGGGACTGGAAGGCGATGCATCGGCAGTGCGCGTTGGCAAGTCACCCGTCCTGATCTTGTTTTAAATCTCTACTCACGGCTACGTACCTTAAGCCACGCTTAAAACAAGACGCAGAATAACATCTACCAATCGTACTGACCGTCTGGACGCGATTACGTCTTGCCGATAGCGCGGCGGCGTACCGGTCGGGTTGCATTCCCGTACACGCCTTTCAAAATACGCGGGTCTACCAGCCAGTGCAGCAGACCGGGCCGCCTGGTGAGATCAATGCGCGCTATGGCACCTTTACGCATGCGGATGGAGGCGCGGCCGGGAGTGGCGCTGCCGTTCATGATGAGCGAGCCGACAAACTGCGGCAGGTTAGGACTATGACCTACCAGCAAAATGTTTTCATGCCCTTGCAGCTCCTGGATAAAGCTCTGAAAGCCCGGTAAGGTGGCATGGGGAGAGAGTCCCTCAGCCACCTGGATCTTGCTGTCATAACCTACCTCGGTACCTACCAGGGAAGCAGTTTGCAAAGCGCGCTTCATAGGGCTTGAGGCAATCAGGTCAAACTGGACTTTTAGAGCATTAAGATAGCTCCCGATGAGAAAGCATTGACCCTTTCCCTCTTTGTCGAGAGGACGCTTCTTATCCACATCCGGGTTCGTCCGGCGAGTACCGGCGCTGCCGTGGCGCAGCACATAAATATTCATAAAACTGTCGATCCTTGTCAGTCAAAGCTGTTATCCAACTTTGGTTTTACAGGATTGTAACAATTCTGAAATATCGATGAAGTGAATCGTTTAGTTGAAGACGGGCATTGGTCCACCCGGAACACTGGGAACTGGATACCCGGGGTCAATGCCGGGAGTACCTATGCCTGGGCTGACTGGGTCAGAATCCGGCTCCGGGTCGAAATCCGGCTCAGGGTCAAAGTCCGGCTCGCCGCCCGGAAATGGACCGGGATCAAGTGGGCCGGGATCGATCCCCGGGACAGTGGTAAGAGAGAGGGGAGACAACGCTGTATATGCTGACATGCTGATGGGAGCGGGTCGCAAGGTTTGAGGTTGCCTTCCTGAGCAGGTTTCGACTGAACGTAGCCACGATAGTTCTATGGGTCACAGTCAGATATTGGGGAGCTGCAACCAAAGCTATGAGATGCCCGTACACATGGTGTCTGACACGCATGTCCTTGCTTGGGGGGACTAGGTTAGGATTGAGGCATCCGAAGTAGGCTTGGAGAAGGTACCAAACTCCCTAGTGCGGGCTGCCTTTAGCATGCGTGGTGCATGCAGCTGCCGGGTGCACAGCTTCGATTGAGGCACGAACAACACCGATGGAACAGCAACCTCCTGCGGCACCGCTACTCGCTACCACCGCTAATGCGTCCGACCAAAGATCTGTGCAGACTGACGCTCCAGCGCAGCCACGTAAGCGCCATCGCTGGGTTTGGATCGTTCTGCTGCTTATCTTCGCGCTTGCTTTTGTGCTCATCCTGCGGCACAAGCCTGCGGGCGGCGGAGCGGCACAAAGCCGGCACAGGAACAACGGCCCGGTAACGCTGAACGCGGTAACGGCGCATAGCGGCGACATGGCAGTGAAACTGCTCGCTATCGGCACGGTAACGCCGAATTTTACAGCGTCCATCACCAGCCAGGTGACCGGACAGATCATCGCTGTGAACTACCGCGAAGGACAGACGGTCCGCAAAGGTGACCCCCTGCTCGACATCAATCCCATGCCATATCAGGCTACGCTTGACATCGCCAAAGGCACCCTGATGCGTGACCAGGGTGTGCTGGCGCAGGCCAAACTTGACCTGGATCGCTACCAGGCAGCCTGGGCGCGCAATGCAATTGCCAAGCAGCAGCTCGACGACCAGGCTAAACTGGTGGACCAGGATACCGGGCTGGTGCGCTCCGATGAGGGAGCGGTTGAAGCCGACCAGGTGAATGTAGGCTTCTGCCATATCGTTGCCCCCATTACGGGGCGTGTGGGCCTGCGTCTGGTAGATCCCGGCAACGTAGTCCAGGCCAACAGTACAAATGCGCTGGTGGTTGTGACCCAGGTACAGCCGATTACCGTGGTATTTACCATCCCGGAGGATAGCCTCCCGACAGTGCAGGCGGCCATGCGGCAGCGCACCCTCAAGGTCACCGCGTTGGATCGGCTACAGCAGCATACGCTGGCTGAAGGTCGCCTTCAGACAACAGATAACCAAATTGACACCACCACGGGCACGCTCAAGCTGCGGGCAGTGTTCAGCAACACCGACCTGGCGCTATTTGCCAACCAGTTTGTAAATACCGAGCTGCTGGTCAACGTGCTGAAAAATCAGGTACTGCTGCCAAGCTCGGCTATACAGCGCAACGGAACGCAGACGTTTGTCTACCTGCTTCAAAGCGGTACTGCGACGATTACACCTGTCCAGATCATTGCCAGTGACGCTGTGAGCTCAGCCGTAAGCGGAATCGCGACAGGCGCGATGGTAGCGAATAGCTCCTTTGAAAAATTGCAGGACAAGAGTAAGGTGCGCGTGATTCAGCAAAAAGTTGCCGCAACAGATGACTCAGAAAGTAACACCCCATGAGCATCTCCAGCCCATTTATCCTGCGGCCGGTCGCAACCTCTCTGTTGATGATTGCGATTTTGCTGGTTGGGGCAGTGGGCTACACGCAGCTGCCGGTGTCTGCGCTGCCGCAGGTGGACTACCCCACGATTCAGGTGCTGACGTTTTACCCCGGTGCCGCTCCCGATGTGATGTCGACTACGGTGACCGCGCCGCTGGAGCGGCAGTTTGGGCAGCTGCAAGGCCTCAGCCAGATGACTTCGACCTCCTCAGGCGGCGTCTCTGTAGTCGTGCTGCAGTTTGCGCTCACCCTTGACATCGACATTGCCGAGCAGGAGGTGCAGTCGGCCATCAACGCCTCGCAAAGCCTGCTGCCGTCGGATCTGCCGGTGCCGCCCACCTACTCTAAAACCAACCCGGCTGACGCGCCCGTACTGACGATGGCAATTACATCGAAGACCATCCCTCTGTCGCAGGTGGAAGACCTGATCGACACGCGGCTTGCACCGAAGGTATCGCAGCTTACCGGTGTAGGTCTGGTTTCGATTTCCGGTGGGCAAAAGCCGGCGGTCCGCATCCAGGTCAACCCGACACAGCTGGCCTCCTACGGCATGAACCTTGAGGATGTGCGGACTGCTCTGACCCAAACCAGCGTGAATTCCGCTAAGGGCTCCTTTGATGGACCGCGCCAGGATTGGCAGATCGATGCCAACGATCAGCTGAACAGCAGCGATGACTATAAGGGCGTGGTGCTGGCGTATCGCAACGGTTCGCCGGTGTTTCTGCGCAACGTTGCCGACGTTGTGAACGGAGTCGAAAACGCGAGCCAGGCAGCGTGGATGAACACGACTCCTGCCGTGGTGCTGAACGTGCAGCGCCAGCCCGGGGCAAACACGATTGCCGTCGTCAAGAGCATCAAGGCGCTGCTGCCGCAGCTTGAGGCCACGTTGCCTGCGGGCCTCAAGGTGACCACGCTTACCGACTTAACGACCAGCATCCAGGCTTCGGTCGATGATGTCGAGTTCGAATTGATGCTCACCATCGCGCTGGTGGTGCTGGTCATCTTTCTGTTTTTGCGTTCGGTTGCGGCCACCATCATTCCCAGCGTTGCGGTGCCGCTATCGCTGGTCGGCACGTTCGGCGCCATGTATGCCCTTGGCTACTCGCTCGATAATCTTTCGCTGATGGCGCTGACCATCTCGACCGGCTTCGTGGTCGATGACGCAATTGTGATGATCGAGAACATCTCACGCTATCTCGAAGAAGGCGAAACACCAATGCAGGCGGCGCTCAAGGGCGCTGGGCAGATCGGGTTCACAATTCTCTCGCTCACCATCTCGCTCATCGCGGTGCTCATTCCATTGTTGTTTATGGGCGACGTCGTGGGCAGGCTCTTCCGCGAGTTTGCTGTCACTCTGGCCGTGACGATTATCATCTCCGCGATCGTCTCGCTCACGCTTACGCCGATGATGTGCGCGCGTATCCTGCGCCACAACCCAAAGGCGCAGCAGGGCCGCTTGTATCGCTGGTCAGAGCGTGTGTTTGAAAACATGATCGCGTTCTATGGCCGCACCTTGCGCGTGGCGCTGCGCTTTCAGCCGGTTACGCTGCTGGTAGCCGTGGCGACGCTTGGCCTTACGATCTTTCTATACCTCGTCATCCCCAAGGGCTTTTTCCCGGTGCAGGATACGGGCGTGATCCAGGGCATCTCGCAAGCGTCTGAGACAATTTCGTTTCAGGCCATGGCAGAGAAGCAGCAGGAGATGGCGCGTGTTATTCTGGCCGATCCGGCGGTTGAAAGCCTGAGCTCCTTCATCGGTGCCGATGGCACCAACACCACGCTGAACAGCGGACGTTTCTCCATCAACCTGAAGCCGCTCTCGCAGCGCGACCGTAGCGCAGCCGACGTGATCCGGCGCTTGCAGGGCAACCTGACGCAGGTTGACGGCATGCAGTTGTTTATGCAGCCGGTACAGAACATCTCAGTGGACGACCGTGCCACGCGCACGCAGTACCAGTTCACGCTGGAAGACCCGAGCCAGACCGAACTGGATATGTGGACGAGCCGCTTCGTCGACAAGCTGAAGGGAATGCCGGACCTTGAAGATGTAGCGACCGATCAGCAAACGGGCGGTCTGGCCGCGATGATTCACATTGACCGTGTTACGGCTTCGCGGCTGGGTATCGCACCTACCACGGTGGACAACACGCTCTATGACGCCTTCGGCCAGCGGCAGATTTCGACCTTGTATACGCAGCTCAACCAGTACCATGTCATCCTGGAGACGCAGCCGGAGTTCCAACGCAACCCGAACAAGCTGAATGATATTTACCTGCAGGCCAATGCTTCCGCTGGTGCCAGCGGCGACTCCGCGGCGCAATCCTTTTCAACCGCAAGCTCTGCCTCGGCAGGCTCCGCCGCTACCACAACTTCAGTTCTGTATACGCCGACAGCCGGGGTGTTCGCCGCGCCGGTAAATGCACTCTCAACCGGCGGCTCCGGCACTACTGCCGCCACAACAGCTACAAACACGGCTGTACCGGCAGCGTCGCAAAAGCAAATCCCGCTGAGCGCATTTGCCACCATGTCGCGTACCAATGAGCGTTTGTCTATCGAGCACCAGGGACAGTTCCCGGCAGTGACCGTATCCTTCAATCTGGGGCCCAAGGCCGCGCTCGGCGATGCCATCACCGAGGTCGACAAGCTGGTGCAGCAGATGCACTTTCCAGCCAGTTTGCAGGCTGACTTTCAAGGCACTGCGGCTTCATTTCGCAATTCGCTTGCCAATGAGGGCTTGCTGATCCTGGCCGCCATTGTGGTCGTGTATATCGTGCTGGGCATCTTGTACGAAAGCTTCATCCACCCCATCACCATCCTGTCCACGCTGCCCTCAGCTGGCGTGGGTGCATTGCTGTCGCTCATGCTGTTTGGGCAGTCGCTGTCCGTGGTTGCCATCATCGGCATCATCCTGCTCATCGGTATTGTGAAGAAGAACGGCATCATGATTGTCGACTTTGCGCTGGAGGCAGAGCGCGTCCACGGCAAGAGCTCGACTGAGGCGATTTACGAAGCGAGCCTGCTGCGCTTCCGCCCTATTATGATGACAACCATGGCCGCCCTACTTGGCGCTCTGCCGCTGGCGTTCGGTAGCGGTATCGGCTCGGAGCTGCGTCGCCCGCTCGGCATTGTCATGGTCGGCGGCCTTCTGGTATCGCAGGCGCTCACGCTCTACACCACGCCGGTGATCTACATCTTCTTCGACAATCTTGCGCAAAGATTCCGCACCAAACCCGCTCACCCGTCTACCGGCAATGAGCCGCAGGCGACATCGCCCGCGCCGCAGATGGCGGGCCGCGCATGAGCCTGTCACAGCCCTTCATCGACCGCCCGGTCGCAACCACACTGCTTACGATTGCGATTGCGATTGCGGGTGCGGTGGGCTATTTCGTGCTGCCGGTGGCCCCACTGCCGCAGGTAGACTTTCCGACAATCAATGTGCAGGCCTCGCTGCCGGGGGCAAGTGCTGAGATCATGGCGTCCTCCATTGCGACACCGCTGGAGCGGCAGTTTTCGCACATCGCCGCGATTACGGAGATGACTTCGTCGAGCTCGCTCAGTTCGACAAACATTACGCTCCAATTCGACCTCAACCGCGACATCGATGGAGCCGCACGCGATGTAGAGGCGGCGATCAATGCTTCACGCACCTACCTGCCTGCGAACCTGCCCGGCAATCCGACATACCGCAAGGTGAACCCGGCAGACGCACCGATCATGATCCTGGCGCTCACGTCGAAGAAGTATGACCGATCAAAATTGTACGATCTCGCCTCAACTGTTCTGCAACAGCGGCTGTCGCAGCTGGGGGGAGTAGGGCTGGTAAATGTGGGCGGCGGTGCGCTGCCTTCAGTGCGTGTGGAAGCCAACCCCATGCAGCTGGAGCAGTACGGGCTCACCCTGCCCAACATCCAGGCAACGCTCTCCTCGCAAAACACCGACGTGGCACGCGGGCAGCTGCAGGATGGCGATACCAAGGTGGATATCGTCACCAACGGGCAAATCTCACGCGCTGAGCAGTACCGCCCTCTCATAGTCGGTTACCACAATGGTGCGGCTGTGCGCCTGCAGGATGTTGCCGATGTCCAGGATGCGACGCAGAACGTGCGTGCCGCAGGCTACCTCAATGGCGCTGCGTCGATCCCCGTCATCATCACGCGCCAGCCGGGTGCCAATATCATTGAGACAAACCAGCGCATCCGCGATGCGCTGCCTAGTCTACTTGCCTCCATCCCGCAGGGCATCAACGCCACCATCGTGCTTGACCGCACTACCACTATCCGCGCGTCGGTGGACAATGTTGAGTCCACTCTGTTGTTCTCCATTGCTCTGGTCATCGGCGTGGTGTTTGTCTTCTTGCGCAACCCGCGTGCCACGCTCATCCCCGCAGTTGCCGTACCGGTTTCACTCATCGGCACGTTCGCGGTCATGTACCTGTTCGGCTATTCACTCGATAACCTGTCCCTGATGGCGCTTACCATTGCCACCGGCTTCGTGGTGGACGATGCCATCGTGGTGATGGAAAACATCTCCCGCTATATCGAGATGGGCTTTCCGCCGCGCGATGCCGCGCTCAAGGGTGCAAGCGAAATCGGCTACACGGTGCTTACAATCTCCATCTCGCTCATCGCCGTTTTTATTCCCATCCTGCTGATGGGCGGCATCGTGGGCCGGCTCTTCCGCGAGTTCGCCGTCACCCTTTCTACAGCCATTGTGGTTTCGATGATTGTCTCGCTCACCACAACGCCCACCATGTGCGCTTACCTGCTGAAACATCATCCCAAGGAGGAGAAGCACAACTTTCTGTACCGGGCCAGTGAGGCCGGCTTCGATTTTGTTTTGAAGGCGTACCGCGTTTCACTCACCTGGGTGCTTGACAACCCGGCTATCACCATCGTGGTTCTCCTGCTCACATTGGCGCTCAACGTCCTGCTGTTTATTCGCGTTCCCAAAGGCTTTTTCCCGGAGCAGGATACCGGCTCGATCTCGGGTGGGCTCCAGGGTCCCTATGACGCTTCCTTCCCCCTGATGAACAACTCCGTTCAGAAGATCGTGAAGATTGTGAAAGCCGATCCGGCAGTGGCTAACGTCATCGCTTTTACCGGGGGCGGCGGCTCAAGCAACGGCGGATTCGTGTACATGGCCTTGAAGCCGCTCGGCAAGAAACCGGGGCAGCGGGACGTCAGTGCAAGCCAGGTCATCGGGCGTCTGCGGCCTAAATTTGAGCGTTTGCCTCTTGCTTCGGTCTACCTTCAGCCCAATCAGGACATTCGTGTCGGCGGTCGAGGCGGCTTCGCGCTGTACCAGTACACGATTGTTGCTGACACTCTCGCGCAGCTCAATCACTGGTCACCTATCCTGTACGCCAACATGAAGAAGCTGCCCCAGCTTGCCGATGTCAACTCCGACGCCGAGCAGGGCGGTCTTTCGGCTTTCGTGGACTATGACCGTGAGACAGCGGCGCGGCTTGGCCTGACACCGCAGGCTATCGATGCCGGGCTGTACTCGGCATTCGGCCAGCAGGAAGTGTCGGTCATCCGCACACAACTGAACCAGTATTATGTGGTGCTTGAGGTTGCGCCGCAGTACTGGCAATCGCCGCAAGGCCTGGCTACGCTGTACCTGCGCACCTCCGGCAACCGTGGCCCGGTGCCGCTCAACTCGTTTTCAAAAACACACATCAATCCCACTCCGCTCACGCTCAACCACACCGGGTTATTTCCCTCAACCACGGTCTCGTTCAATCTCGCACCCGGCGTCGCGCTTTCTGACGCGACGGCTGCCGTTCAGGAGATGCAGAACAATCTGGGGGTGCCCGCTACCGTGCGCGGCTCCTCCTCCGGCACATTGCAGGCGTTTCAGGACTCGCTCAAAACCGAGCCGGTGCTGATCCTCACCGCCCTGCTGGCGGTCTACCTGGTGCTGGGCATCCTGTATGAAAATCTGGTCCATCCCATCACCATCATCTCCACACTGCCTTCAGCCAGCGTCGGCGCGTTACTTGCGCTTGAACTTACCAATACAGACCTGAGCGTCATTGCGATCATCGGCATCGTGCTGCTTATCGGCATTGTGAAGAAAAACGCGATCATGATGATCGATTTTGCGATTGTGGCCGAGCGCGACCACGGCATGTCGACCACCGATGCGATTTTTGAAGCCTGCATGCTGCGCTTTCGTCCTATCATGATGACTACCATGGCCGCCCTATTCGGTGCGTTACCGCTGGCATTCGGCACCGGCACGGGCTCCGAGCTGCGCAGACCGCTCGGCATTTCCATTGTGGGCGGGTTGCTGGTTTCGCAGCTGCTTACGCTCTACACCACACCGGTCATCTACCTATACCTGGACCGGTTGCGATTGCGGGCGAAAGGCAAAGGCCGTCGCGATGTGTTTCACCATCCGGCACAGGCGGAGCGTGCGCACTCATGATTTCCATAAACACTCAACGAAGCGTCGTGCTGGTGCTGGCGGCTGCGGCTCTCACCGGTTGCAATGTCGGACCCAAGTACCGGCCGCAGGCTGCTATCGCGCCTGCCGTCACCAGCTATCCCAGCGCCTCCGCGCAAAATGCTGCCGGAATCGCCGACGATGCCAGTACCTGGAAACCCGCGGCACCGAACGATGCGCTGCTGCGGGGCAAGTGGTGGGAGATATTCAAAGACCCGGAGTTGAACTCGCTCGAAGATCAAGTAGACCTGAACAATCAAACCATCCGGCGCTCGTTTGAGCAGTTCCTGGTGTCGCGGGCACTCATCCGTGAGGCGCGCTCGCAGCTTTACCCAACCGCATCTATCGGACCTGCGTTCCGGCGGTCGCTGTCCTCTGCGAATCTGCGCAATGCCACTACCACCAGCGGTGGAAGCGGCGTCGGCACCGGCACAGGTTCAGGCGGTACCGGTTCAAGCGGCACAGGCGCAGGTAGCCCGCAGGTGCTGACCAACAATGGGCAGCTCAGCACGCTGTGGTCCGCACCACTTGACCTTAGCTGGCAGCCTGACCTGTGGGGGCGCATCCGCAACACCATTCGCCAGAATGAGTTTCTAGCGCAGGTGAGCGCAGCCGATCTTGAGAACCAGCGCCTTACCGAGCAGGCTGCTCTCGCTGAAGCCTTCTTTGAATTGCGCGGCGAAGATGCCCTGCAAGCCGTGCTGACGCAGCTGGTCGCAGCCGACCGCGACTCACTGAAGCTGGCACAGGCGCAGTACGAAACGGGCATCGGCGACCAGATACTAGTTGTCCAAGCCCAAACCACTCTGCAGACTGCTGAAGCCCAAGCCATCGCTGTGGCCGCGCCGCGCGCTACCTATGAGCATGCCATCGCCACGCTGATCGGTAAGCCTGCTCCGGACTTCCACCTGCCGGTGCGCGGCATCACTATGGCACCGCCGCCGTTTCCGGTTGGAGTCCCCTCACAGCTGCTCCAGCGGCGGCCCGATGTGGCGGCAGCTGAGCGTACCATGGCTGCCGACAATGCGCAGATCGGCATTGAGGAGGCAGCCTACTACCCTTCACTGACGCTTACTGCGGACGGTGGTTTTGAGAGCTCGGCGTTTACGCAAATCTTCAACTACTCCAGTCGATTCTGGTCTGTCGGCCCTACTTTCAACGAGACGATCTACGACGCAGGACTGCGGCAGGCGACGGTGCACCAGTACATCGCAACCTACAATGCCGATGTGGCCGCCTACCAGCAGACAGTGCTGACCGCGTTTCAGCAGGTAGAGGATTATCTATCGGACACCCGCATCTACTCTGAACAGATTGCAAAGCAGCGACAGGCTACCGATTCCGCACAGGCTTACGTCAATCTGGCTATCGATCGTTATCGAACCGGGCTCGACCCCTATCTGAACGTCATCACGGCTCAGAACACGCTGCTCACGGACGAGCAGACACTCTACACTACACAAATTCAGGAAATGACTTCAGCCGTGCAGCTGGTGCAGGCACTCGGCGGAGGGTGGGATGTGTCGGACCTGCCGACGCCGAAGCAGGTAGCCGCCAAGCCGACCAAGGCAGAGTCGCAAATCCTTCGATAGGCCGATTTACCTCGTCTAACTCCTTCAAAAACTGTGTTGCTCAGGATGACACCTGTTGCTTGTTTTTAACTTTACACACCCGCTCAGGATGACACCGGATGCCGCCGCCGGAGCCATGGGAATCGAGTACAAACGCGTGCTGAAGCGATCTACCGGACCGATGCAACCCAGCTCGCAAAGGGCGGCAGCGTGACGTTTTGCAGGCTGGAGGTTGCATGGAGAGAGGGCTGGTCGGTGATGAGGGTTCTGACCTGCTTGCCCGCTATGCCGGAGCCTGAAAGATCAAGCGAGATGGTTTGCGGTGCAGCAGTGAAGTTAAGAGCCACAATAACCGCAGGTTGGCCCGCGCCGGTCGAACGGACGTAGGAGAGAACATTGGGGTTCGCGATGTCGAGCATGTGCAGGGTCCCGCTGTGCATAGCCGGATTGTCCCTGCGCAGCGCGATAAGGCGCGTGTACCACTCAAGTTGCGAGTCAGGCTCCTTGAGCTCGGTCTGGACATTGATCGTCTTATAGCTAGGGGGGATGGGCAGCCAGGTGTGTGGATCGGTTGAGAAGCCCGCCTGCGGTCCGGAGTTCCACTGCATGGGTGTGCGCTCACCGTCGCGACCTTTTTCCTTGGGCCAGCCGGTAATGCCGATCGGGTCTTTTACGTCCTCCTTGCGGGTGGGCGTGGTGGTGGGTTGGCCGATCTCTTCGCCCTGGTACATCAGCGCCGTGGCACGGGTAGTTAGCAGGACCGAAGCCAGCAGCTTTGAAATCTGCCGGTTGTGCGTGCCGTCGCCGTAGCGGTCGATGGAGCGGACGTTATCGTGATTGTCAAAGACGAACAGCGGTTGCGAGCCGTTGAGCTGCGTCTCGGCTTCGTCGATATGGGCACGGAACTTCGCGGCATCGAGCTTGTCATGGTCGCCGTGGAAGCCGACCAGCATATCCATGGGCAAGTTGAGCTCATCTTTGGCCGCGCCGCCGTACCACTTGTTAAGCTCCGCGGTATTCGGCAGGTAGGTTTCGCCGATCAGGACGCGGTCGCCGGGGTAGCTTGCCGCCATGGCGCGCATGCGCCGCATCACGTCGTGCACCTCAGGCAAGTTGTCGGTATAAATGGTCTTGCGGTTCGGGTCACCCTGTGCGTTGATGCCGCCGTCTTCGGGCTCGTTCCGCAGCTGCGTGTCTTCAAACAGCGTCGGGATAGCGTCAAGGCGGAAACCGGCAACGCCGCGGTCGAGCCAGAAGCGCATCGCGGCAAAGGTAGCTTTTTCAACCTCCGGGTTGCGCCAGTTCAGGTCCGGCTGCTGCTTGTAAAACTTGTGGTAGTAAAACTGATGCACGGCCGGCACCCACTCCCAGGCCGAGCCGCCGAAGCCTGAAATCCAGTTGTTCGGCGGAACGCGACCGTCATGCGCAAAGCGTTTCTGGTAGGCGGTCACGCCGGGGGAGTTCGCGGGGATTCCATCGTTCCAGACATACCAGTTGTGCTTCGGGTTGGTGCGAGAGCTAGCCGAGTCGATGAACCATTGATGCTTGTCAGAGGTATGATTCAGCACCATATCGAGGCAGACGCGGATGTTGTGCTGCTTGGCCTCGGCGATAAGGCGCGTCATGTCATCGAGGGTGCCGTACTGCGGGTCCACTGCTTGGTAGTTTGAGATGTCATAGCCGAAATCCACCTGCGGCGATGGATACATGGGCGCGATCCAGATGGCGTCGATGCCGAGGTTTTGAAGGTAGGGAAGCCGCTGGGCGATGCCGTTGAGGTCGCCGATGCCGTCACCGTTCGAATCCTGGTAGGAGCGAGGATAAATCTCATAAATCACCGCATGCTTCCACCAGATGTCAGTACCTGCGGCGTGAATGGCAGAAGCTTGAGCATGTACTGAGGAAATGAACGCGGATGTCGCACTGCAAAGAGCCGCACCGCAAGCTAAGGCGGCAAGGGCGGCACCGAAGGGACGGTATTTGCGTAGGAAGTTCAGGGACATCAAAAAAGCCTCCGGGATCACGCAGGACTATACCACTTTCAATGCAGGTCTGAGCAGTTCGCTTGCCTAGATTTAATCGCCGGCATGCTTCCATTCTGTATGTCAAAAGCTTCTATCATCCTCAGCGTTCGCTATGTGCTTTCACGTACTTAGTAAACACATATGGCCAAGGGACAGCAAGGTAGACAAGTACGACCATGGAGACGGCAAAGATCGTGGGCTTGATCGACTCGTCGATATGGCCTGCGCTCCATTGCGGCAGTGGGACGAGGATAAGCCACAGCGTCTTCCAGATCACCTCCCAAAACAAGATGGGAAGCATCTGCAATGGATAGCGCAGCCCCAGTAGGCACAGCAGGGAAAAAGCGGCCAGCATGCAGGATTCCACCCCCTCCATCAGCTCCCAATGCCTTGCGGGGTTGAGGACACCGGGCCAGATAGATGCGCCCAAGCCGACCACAATCAGCAGATACATAGCGCGTAGAACATAGAAGCGAAACAAGGAAACTTCGTTCACGGGGAGTCCTTTCGTTTGGGCACTCTTTGCTGACGGCCACCCTATCTACTCAACTTCTTTGAGAATCCTTTCAACGACGGCAAGCCGGGATTGAATCTCCCCGAGCGCTGAGCCGAACGATGAGAACGCCGCTGCCGTCTGGGCCTGGGCGACCGAGCCCTGGGCGGCAATCTCGCGATACGCTTCATCCTGGCCGAGACGCACCCTTGCCTGCAGGACAGCAGATAAATACTTCATGAAAAAAACGAGAACTGCTGCGCTGACGGAAAGAAAAACGCGGCGAGAAAGATGCTTTCGGTTTGTTGGGGCATACAGACCTCTAGGGTTCGAATTTTGCCGTAAGGGATTTGGCCGCCTCGGCGATGGCGGCCGGCGTGAGTTCGAGCTCGAAGCTGCGGACTTCAAAGTAGTTGAGTGCCTTGCCATCTTTCGATAGCTCAAGTCGGCTGGTCACAAGGCCCGCGCCCTCAAGCTTCTGTAGGTGCAAATGCAGCAATGGGCGGCTGATGCCAAGTTCTCGCGCAAGCTGACTTACGTAGTTACGGCCCCCGGATGCAAGTGCCGCGAGAATTCGCAGCCGATGTGGATTGGCAAGCGCCGCAAGCGTCAGCAGCAGCTGGTCTCCCCTCAAAGTAATCTGATCTGTCACATGTAAGAAATATCTAACAGTATGAGATTAGTCAATCCTAAATTGAAGAAAAATGCCTTGAACCATTTTCTTCAGAGTGCGACGATGGCTCACGCTCCAAGGAGCTGACCCGAAGAACTCAAGCTGAAACGCGGAGGCGGTCTAAAATCCTATGGTGGAGCTAAGCCGGCTACGTACCACGTCCGCGAGGTTATCAGCCAGATCGGGAACGACGCCTTACCGAACCCTTGGCGGGATCGCAATTATGGTCTTTCTGGGCTTCTTCATTGGGTGGCCGGCACCCGGTCTCCCAGAGAGATATTGGGAGGATTGGCGATCGGCTTGACACGATTCAGCGGCAGATCACGCCGGGCGCCGTCGGTCCCATACCAAGCACTCTAGGTGCGGGAAAAACCGCAGGTTAGGAGTTACTACACCAAGCTTAAAAGGTAAGCTGAGCCTTTCGAACTTCCGAAAGAGTTTCAAGAAATAACTGCACAACGGTCTTCCCGTGCAGTTGGCGTTTTTGTGCACGGGCGATAATTGCAATGCGCCATTTCGGCATGGCAGGGCCTTCCTGCTTGATTGCCAGAACATGCAGTTGACTCGCGTATCTTGGAAGATCTGACAAGAGCGGCAGGCACTATGGCCACGCCCAGACCGCAAGACACGAACTGCAGCAGCGTTTCTACGTCACTGACTTCGTACGTGCTGGCCCGTTTCAGGCCTCTCTTCAGAAATACATGATCCAGCATTAACCTCAAGGCCCTCTTTGGAACCAAATCAACGAATTCCTCTGTGCTGATGGTTTGAAGGTTTACGTTCCGTCTCGTCGCAAGATCAGATCGCTTCGAGCAGATGGCGACAAGAACGTCATGCGCAAAAGGGATTGTCTCCAGTCCATTCAGAGTCGTCCTCTGCCCGACGGCTTGAAAACTCAAATCCACATCACGGGAACGCACCAAGGCAGGAACCTCATCCGTATCCAGCGCACGTACGGCAAACTCAACCTGCGGATACTTCGCACAAAAGCGCTGCAACACCGTCGTAAGGTCGACATATGGTGTCAGGCTTTGGAGTATTCCTATATTTAGCCGCCCGCGCACAATGCCATACTGTGATCTCACGGCCACGATTCCTTCGTGAAGTGAGCTAAGACTCGATCGCGCATACTCCAGAAAGCATTCTCCTGCTTCAGTCAGCGCCACGCTTCTGGTGGTTCTATTCACCAGCTTAGAGCCGATCTCCTCTTCCAATTCCTTGATCGTTACCGAAAGGCCGGATTGCACCACGTTCACTCGTCGAGCCGCTGCGGTGAACTGCCTGGTTTCAGCAAGTGCGATGAAGTGGATTAGATGACGTAGTTCCATAATTGAAGGTCTGCATTCATCTTTTTTAAGAATAACTATTATGTAAATGTTTTGTTGAACGGATAAGCAGGCAGCCCGTACCGTTAGAAGTGTGAGCAAGGCAGCCCTTATCTGGAGGTAGGAACATGACTGAACAGATGGAGCCAGTTCGGCTACTGGATATACTCGGCAGTCTCAGAGCAGCTTCCTTCAGCACCGCCATCCTCCGCGCGGGGGGTCGCAAAATCATCGATGGACGGTTTCACGATAGGGAAAGCCTTGCGTTCATCGCTACGGGCATGGATCGATTGCGTCAGCAGGTACTCAGCCAGCGAGTGCCGGTCCTGCAATGACACGGATGCTCAAATACAGTTTCTTTGCCCTGCTGCCGGCGTGGGGCGTAGGCCATGCGCAAATGCATCCGGCGGAGCCCACAGTCAATCTCGGCGACACGAGTTTTCTCGATGCCCTCGGCGCTCCAGGCTTCCTGCTGGAGCAGATCGGTGATGCGTATCATGGCGGAACCAACATCGATGAAACGGGCCATGCCCTTGGAAGTGCGACTGCTAGCAACAGCATCAGCAGCTTGACCCATGGTGTCGCATTAACGAACCATCGCGTGTTCGGAGCGTGGTATGGAACCGAAGCCATTCTTATCGCTGCTCATGTCAATGCAGGCGCGCCTGGAGCTTCGGGTGGCTTTGGCGACCTTACGGTTTCACCACTTGTTCTGCAATGAAAGCAGAAGAAAATCGGCTCCACTCTTCTAAACCAGCGCTTCGTTCTCGACTTCGAAGTTCCCATCGGAGAGTACCGCCTGAATCTACCCACCAGCCTGAGCAGCCATGCTTTCACGGTTCATCCGTACTATGCCTTTACCTTTTTTCCGACGCATAAGATCGAGACAAGCTGGCGCACGCATTATCTCTACAACGGAGTGAACAACTCACCCCCAACCCAAACCAACGCTCGTTCAACCCAGGCCGGCCAAGCCGTTCACTTCAACGCAACCGTCGCGTATGGACTGCCGCACGGGGTATGGCTTGGAGCCGACGGATATTTTCTAAAGCAAATTACTGATCCGAAGGTGAACGGCGTACCCCTCAACGCATCGCCGGAGCAGGTCGGTTCCATAGGTCCAGGCCTGGTCTGGGATCGCGGGCAATATCTCTTTTACATCAACGGTTATCAAGAGGTCGGGGCACTGAACCGCTCCCAAGACAACAAGTTAGTTTTATGCGTGCAATGGATACCAGGCCGACACCCCGGTATCGGCAACAACGATCGAACAAACACGCAAGTCAACGAATAGAGAGGTTGCACTACATGACACAAACTTCACAAGCATTGATTCTCGGCAGGGGCGTTCATGCTCTCGCGGCAGGTTCGGGTACGCCCGTGGTCCTATTGCCCGGCTGGCCCGAAACTGCGGAAGCCTACGATGAGGTACTTCCTTCACTCGCCGAGCGGCACCATGTGCTGGCAATCGACCCTCCCGGGTTGGGTGAATCTTCGGAGTCCACCGAGGGCTACGACACCGGAAGCATTAGTAAGCAGCTTGAAGACTCCGTACGCTCCTTTACACCGCAACCGATCCACCTCCTCAGCCATGATGTCGAGCCTGGATTGCCTATGCCTGGGCCGCGCAGTTTCCCGAACGCATCCGCAGCCTGACCCTGCTCGATTCCGCACTCCCCGGCCTGGCCGCACAGCTAAGCTTTCCTCTCCCGCCTGAGGTCAACATCAAATTCTGGCAGTTCTCTTTCAACACGCTGCCGGATCTGCCCGAGGTGTTGACTCAAGGCCGCGAGCGGCAGCTCTTCGAGTGGCTCTTCCGATATAAAGCGATGTACCCCGAGCGGATCTCTCAAGCCAACCGCGACCGCTACGTCGAGTGCTACTTCAGGCCGGGCGCAATGAGCCGGAGCTTCGCCTACTACCGCGCTGCCGCCAAAAGCGCGTCCCAAAATATCGAGTTCAGCAAGACAAAGCTGCAAATGCCGGTGCTCGCCCTGGGCGGAAAAGCCGGCGTAGGAGATCGTCTACGCGTGTCGATGGAATTGCTCGCGGACCATGTCGAAGGCGGCGAAGTCGAGGATTGCGGCCACTATGTCATGGAGGGGCAACCGGAAGTGGTCTCCAGCCGTCTGCTCGGATTCTTCAGACGTGTGGAGGCTGCCCAACCGTGAAAACCTACTTGTCTTCCTTTGCCTCGGGGTGCGCGGTAGGTGTGCTTTACGCCTTGTTTCGCGTAAAAAGCCCCGCACCGCCCATTATCGCTCTGCTGGGACTGCTGGGTATGGTGCTGGGTGAGAGCGGTTATATGTGGTTCAAGACTGTCATTCACTAACCAAGAAATAAGGAGAGACTATGCAAAAGGGAATCGTTTCCGCACGGCATGTTGACCATATCGGCATCACCGTCCCCAATTTAAATGCAGCCGTTCAGTTCTTTCAGAACGCTCTTGGAGCGCAACTGCTCTGGCAGGTTGGTCCTTTCCACGAAACTCCAACCGGCGTTCCGATCAAGAGCATCCACATCGCAATGCTTCGGCTCGGACCTAACATCAATGTGGAGCTGATGGCTTTCGATGCCGAGCATCAGCAACAAACCATGCCAAGCAACATTGACTGCGGAGCGACCCATATTGCCTTTTTCGTCAATGATATTGAGGCTGCAGCGGCATCCCTGAAGCAGCACGGAGCGGAGCTCCTTGCAGGTCCTTTAGAAGCCAAAGGTGATGTAAAGAAGGGTGAACGAATCTGGTACTTCAAAACACCCTGGGGTGTGTTCATGGAAATCCTCTGGCGTCCCGAGCATCTCCCTTATGAAGAGAGCACCCAGAATCGCCTTTTTCAAGCAAACGATACATGGCCCGGTTTATCAGCATAACCACAAATGTCCATGAGAGGAGCACGATGCCAATCGAACACGAAGATCGCACAAGCCGTCTCGACGCCCAACTTGGGTTCAGCCTGCTCCGGGATCGATGCGCGGTAATTGAAAGTTCAGTCCTAGTTGAAAATGATCCGATTCATGACGAAATGCGGTGTGTATGAGAGCAACTTCGGAGACGGCAGAACCGTTTCAACTCTCCGGCTCAGCCGGCCTTGGAGCTGTTGGACTTATCGTGTCCGATCTCCAACGCTCCCTTGACTTCTACGCGGGCGTGATTGGGCTAGACGTGCTGACGCAAGCCGGTACGTCCGCTCAGCTCGGCGTTGCTGCCGAAGGCCGCGTGCTCTTAAGATTGGACCAGCGACCCGGTGTTCGCCCTCTTGTCAGGAGACGCATGGGGCTTTACCACATTGCCCTGCTATTGCCATCACGTGCCGCTCTGGCCGGCTTCGCCGAGCACCTTCACAGACGCGGCATATATGCGGCGAGCAGCGACCATCTTGTCAGTGAAGCCTTTTATCTGGGCGACCCGGATGGACTCACAATTGAGGTCTACGCCGACCGTGAGCGGCACCTGTGGCCGTGGAAAGGCGAGGAACTTGCCGTTGCGACCCTGCCTCTAAACCTTGCAAACCTCTTTGCGGTGCCACACAACCCTTGGAAGGGCATACCGCATGGCAGTTTCATGGGTCACATTCATCTCTACATCGGTGATTTAAAGGCTGCTGAAAAGCTTTATCGCCATGGTCTAGGAATGACCGTGCGGACACAAGGGTTTCCGGGCGCACTCTTCCTTGCGGCAGGTGACTACCACCACCATGTGGGTCTTAATACCTGGGCTGGCTCTGTACCCGCAGCTTCTGAGAACGATCCTCGTCTTTCACTATGGGAATTACAGGTGCCGCAGGGCGAAGTCTCAGCATTGATGGAACAAATGTCAGGTTCCGGCTGGCATCTCGGAACGAATCAGACACTTGTAGACCCGTGGGGTATCGCTTTGCAGCTCATTAGCATGCAATAACTGCTTCCGCTACTAGGTTGACAGTGTACACATACTTACTCTATGGTTGACATAGTCAACCATAGGAGGTCATTGTGGCAATAGCCCTCATCACAGGCGGTCATGCCGGCATTGGCTTTGAGTGTGCGAAGCAGCTCGCGTCTCGCTCGCGTTACAACCTGGTTCTCGCCGGAAGGAGCTTGGAGCGGATGGAATCTGCAGCGCAACAGCTCCGGTCGTCCTACGGGGTCAGGGTCAGCACATTGAAGCTCGACACCTCCTCGCTGACTTCGGTCAGAGAAGCAGCAACAGAGTTTCGTGCAATGCTCGACAGCGGCAAAGCCGATTCCTTCCAGGCCCTCCTATGCAACGCAGGCGGAAGGTTCAATGCGCTTTCCTATAGCCCCGAAGGCTACGAGACAACATTCGCGACCAACTGCCTTGGACATTTCCTCTTAATCGAGCTGCTCACTGATCAACTGGCAGACAACGGACGTATCGTGTTTACCGCGAGCGGAACGCATGATCCCGACACGACGGATGGAAAGATGGTCGGTATCGTGGCTAAGCCGGACGCGACCGCTCTTGCCGACGATGGAAAAAACGGCAAGAAGCCGCTTTCCGGGGGGAAGCGCTACTCGACCTCAAAGCTCTGTATGATCCTGTACGCCTATGAATTGGATCGCAGGTTACGGCGGGCCGGCAGCTCGATCGCATCCATTGCCTTCGACCCCGGGTCTGTGCCTGAGACGGGGCTGCTCAGGACGATGCCGAAGCCCATACAGTTGCTTGCGCCAACTCCCTTCATGAAGTGGGTCATGAAGCGGATGGGCGTAACGCAGGGGACGATCAGCTTCTCCGGAGCATCCCTTGCCCAAATTGCTGCTGATCCTACATACGCGAACGAGTCCGGCAAATATTTTCAATCGAACGCCGGAGCACTCGTTGAGACGCGATCTTCCAAAATGTCCTATGACAAGCAGCAAGCGCTAAAATTATGGAACGATTCCAAGACGCTCGTCCGATTGCAGCCAAAGGAAGAGTCCGTTCTACTGCGTTGACAACGGACAGAAGACTGATTATTGCTGCGACGGCGCTGCTTGACTCCGGCGGTGAGAACGCGGTGACGTTACGCGCGGTAGGTCACGCCTCCGGCGTCTCGCACAATGCTCCCTATAAGCATTTCAAGAGCCGGAACGCATTACTGGCTGCCGTAGCCACAACCGATTTCGTTATGCTGACCGAAGCTTTCAGGTCTGTTCGCCAGAGTTCCACAGAACCTGCCTCGAAATTGATGAATGCGCTCAAGGTCGTTACCGACTTTAGTGTTGAACATCCGGCACGATATCGACTTCTCTTCAACGATCCGGTCATTGCCGCGCAAAAGGGCGAGTTGGAGAGATCCGCTCTTTCAGCCTTTAGCGAATTCATTACGATCGTCGGGGAGTGTCAGGCAGCGAAAATATTGCCTGACGTACCAAACACCACCCTTGCCGGACTGCTATTTGCGATGATGCACGGACTGATTGCTCTGGAGGCCAGCGGCAGAATGCATCCGGAAAAGGGACTTTCGGGCGTCAAGAGCGGACTGGAAACGCTGGTTCACCTCTTGGTCCCTCAATGGAGGTGATCTTGGCAGTAGAGGGTGAATCGCAGCATGTCGGCTTTCTTGCACATCAGTCCAGGTGTAGATTTCGAGTTGGCCGGTTTGCCGGCATTCGGCAGTACGTTGTTGATGCGGGATAATCGATATAGACAAATGAGTCATCCTGAAGCCGGCATGAGCGCCCCAGGCGCTTCCGTTTCACTACACCCCGGGCATACCACTGCCGGACAAGTGACACTTGCAAATCGAATAGACTGGCCCACCTATGCCGCCGCGTTCCGCTGCATCGGAGCAAGTTGCGAAGACATGTGCTGCAGCAATTGGGCCATCCCCCTGGACAAGGAAACCTACAAGCAATACCAAAAGTTTCCACCGGCGAAGCTCGGCGACGTGGTCTCGCAGTATGTGTCGATCAACGCGACCGCCGGGGCTCCCGACAGCCGCTTCGCGCGCATCCTCCCGGCACCGTCTGGCCGCTGCCCGTTCTTTGGAGCAGACCGGCTTTGTGCAATTCAGAAGGAGTACGGCGGTAAATTCCTGTCATCGACATGCTCCACATACCCGCGCGCGCTTAACATCGTGGAGGGCGTGCTCGAAGGGTCGCTAATGCTGTCCTGCCCGGAAGCGGCCAGGAATGTGCTGCTCGCTCCTCATTCCATGCAGGTTGCGGGAGACCTTTTTTCGGGGGAGTTCCGAATCGATGCCGCCATCCGGCTGGCAAACAATGAGACCAGCTCCATCCACAAGCCGTTCGGCTACTTCCATGAGACACGATCCCTGCTCATCGACATGGTCAGGGATCGCACACGCCCCATGTGGCAGCGGCTGTTGCTCATCGGATCGCTGTGCAAGAGCCTAGACGAATTGACTACAGACGAAGGGGACCGAGCGGTGCCCGGCATCCTTCAGGCTCATCGGGAGGCTCTTGGTCAGGATGTACTGCGCGCCGACCTGGGAAGCGCTCCCGGCCAGCTTGAATTGAAGCTGAAGGTCATCCTGAAGCTGACTGATGCCAGGGTGCAGGATAAGGAAAGCGGAGCGCGCTTCCGCGACGTGTTCTGGGATTTTGTCGAGGGTATCGGCTCCGGTACGGATTCGGGCTCTCCGGACGATGTCGAGCGCTACAGGGAAGCTGAGGAGCGGTACCATCGCCCGTTTTTTACCGAGTCTCCCTTTATTCTTGAAAATTATGTGCTGAACTACATCTTTCAAAACCTCTTTCCTTTTGGCCGCGAAAACAGCATTCGCTTGAAGCCTCGAAGCGTCTTCGAAGAGTACATTCTGCTGGCGACCCAGTTTGCTTGGATCGATGCCTTGCTCGTCGGGGTAGCGGGTCGTCATCGGGAATCCTTTGCGGGCGAGCATGTCGTCCAGGTGGTGCAGTCGTTCTGCCGCGCTGTAGAGCACAACTCTCTCGTGCTCAACTCGATTTACGAATTCATGGCACATCTGCAGCTCAATACTCTGGAGGGCATGACCATCCTGCTCAAGAACTGACCTTGCCTTTTGAGGCGGCATCACGAATGCTGGTGCTTATGAAGCTGTCGGCACTTGCTTTCTTTCCCTTGTTCTGTTTGCCGGGCTGGTCACAGGGCACTGTGCCCACTTTCGATTCGTTCTCGAACGACGGCTCGTATACGGTTCTCGGGGCAGAGCCCGGCAAGGGCGGTACCACCACAATCCCAACTGTGCTTGTGCCGATCCAGCTGATCTTTGAGGCAGGTCCAGGCGGTTCCACTATGACGGAGAGTGCGGGACCGGATGTGCCCATGGTTCTGCGTTCGCCGATTTTTACAAAGTTTGCCTTCGGGGCAGGCGGCACCACGCAGTATGCCGATGCGATGCTCCACAGCAGCTTTCGAGGCAACGCAGGCTGGCACACCCTGCTCGGCAAACCCTCGATGATGCCGGTCACGATCACGGTTCCAAGGGCAAACGGGTATGTTCTGTCATCGAAGCGCTCCGGCACGACGCTCGGTGTGGCAGACGCGGACTTTGTGCAGGCGCAGCTCTTCAAAAAGCTCGGGCCGCAGCCGGGTTTAGTCATTGCAGTCGCGCATAATACAACCTTCTACGCCGACGGCGATGCGACCATCTGCTGCGCTACCGGCACGCACGGCATCGACCCCGCGACCGGCAGCTCCTTTGTGCTGAGTGCGTACCTGCATAGGGCACCGGCAATTGTAGACGAGAAGGATGTGCAGCCGCTGACAGAGCAGCTGGCGGAGTTCGTCAAAGATCCCCGCCACAACCCGCAGAACTATGGGTACAACGTCACAGCTCCCGGCAATGCAGTGCCTGCCTGGGCATGGCCAAACACGACAGGGCCGAAAACAATGTGGCCGGTAAAGACACGAGGAGGCAGCCCGACCGGCTGCGGCGGTACCGGGCCGGCAACTTCCTACTTCCTGCTGGAGCCGACCGACACCAACCCCAAGAACCACATCCCGAGCTCTCCAGCTTTTTCGGCGTCGGTTCACGGCAGCCGGTACCACTTGCAGAATGTGGCTTTGCTGCCCTGGTACCTTGGCAGTGCTGCCCCGGCAGGTAGCACGTTCAGCTTTCCCGATACCCATGTACTGACGGCAGCGGCAACACCTTGTGCCGTAGTCACCAGCCCCAACGTAGCAGCAAACACTACGCTTCCTATGGAGCTCACCCCTATAAGCACTTCGGCTACCGCCACGAACCGCCACCGCCTCATCGGGTACTGGACCGGCCATGGCGCGGCCGACACCGCCTTCGCTCTGCGTGATATTTCGCCGCAATGGAACGTGGTAATTGTTGCTTTTGCCTCGCCTACAAGCGACCTGCCTGAGGGCACGCTGCGGTTCCGTGTGCCGAACGGGCTTGACCCGGCGCAATTCAAGAGCGACATCGCCCTACTCAAGAGCCAGGGAAGAAAGATCATGCTCTCACTCGGCGGCGGCGGCGCGTTCTTCAAGCTCGATGATCCTGCGAGCATTCCCAACTTCGTAAACTCTGTGACCGCAATCGTTGAGGAGTACGGCTTCGATGGACTGGATATTGACTTTGAAAGCCCGTCGCTGGTGCTGGCACCGGGGGATGTGGACTTCAAGCATCCGGTCACACCTTCCGTCGTGAACCTGATCGCGGGGCTGCGGCAGCTGCGTGAGCACTTCGGAGCAGGTTTCATGCTCAGCCTGGTACCGGAGGGTCCGCAGATTCTCGGCGGGTACTCCATCTACGGCGGACAGTTCGGTTCCTACCTGCCGATCGCGTACGCGCTGCGCGACATCCTCTCGTTTGTCGACGCGCAGGACTACAACACGCCGCCGTTTGAAGGTCTGGACGGCGAAATCTACCAATCACATACCGTGGATTACCACGCAGCCATGACGGAGCTGCTGTTGCACGGGTTCAACGTAGGGCATGATCCGCGATACTTTTTTCCTCCGCTCCCTGCCGACAAGGTAGCTGTCGGTTTCCTGACGGACTATGACACGCCCCATCTGGTCAGCGAGGCAATAGACACCCTGATCACCGGCCACGTCGCTGCCGGAGGCCGCTATAAGCTGCTCAAACCCGCAGGCTATACGGATTTAAGCGGTGCCATGTTCTGGACTATTGACGACGATCGCCTGCAAGGGTTTTCGTATTCGGGTGTCATCGGTCCGCAACTGCACGCGCTTCCAACTGCTCCCTGATGGGGTTGATACGCATAGCTTTGGGAACTGATTGCAGCCGGGGCTTTCGTTCGAGCCTCGAAAATGCCGATAATAGAGGTCTATGCCAAAGCAAGAGTTTCAAACCGAAGTCAGTCAGCTGCTGCAGCTCATCATCCACTCCCTCTACTCGCACCCTGAAATCTTTTTGCGGGAGCTGATTTCGAATTCCTCGGATGCACTCGACAAGCTGCGGCACCTGACGCTTACCGATGATGTGTACAAGGCTCTACCGTTTACCCCGCGGATCGACCTGGAGCTGGATGAAGAAAATAAGACCCTCACCATCGCCGATACCGGCATCGGCATGAACGAGGAAGACCTGGTGGCGCACCTCGGCACCATCGCCCGTTCCGGCACCAAAAACTTCCTTTCTCAACTCTCCGGTGATGCCAGGAAAGACTCGAACCTGATCGGCCAGTTCGGTGTCGGCTTCTACAGCGCCTTCATGGTCGCCGACCGCATTGAAGTTGTCTCCCGCAAGGCGGGTGAGGACAAAGCGTGGCGATGGACGAGCGACGGTAAGTCCGGCTTTGATATCGAGCCTGCGGAGCGCGATGCTGCCGGCACCACCGTTCTGCTCCATCTAAATAATGAAGGCAAACAGTATGCCAACAGCTGGCGCTTGCAGGAGATTGTCAAGAAGTACTCCAACCACATTGCCTTCCCCATCTACCTGACCTACGACAAGAGCGAGTGGAACGAGGAGGAAAAAAAGTCGAAGAAAACGCGCACAACAGAGCAGGTCAACGCGGCCAGCGCGCTGTGGCGCCGATCTAAAAGTGAGCTTGCGGATGAGGATTACAAGGAGCTTTATAAATCCCTCACCGGTGAGTCCGAAGATCCTTTGTTCTGGTTCCACACCAAGGCAGAGGGCAGCCTGGAGTACACCACGCTGTTCTACGTGCCCAGCAAAGCCCCGCTCGACCTGTACCGGGCTGAGTACAAGGCCGGGGTCAAACTCTACGTCAAGCGCGTGTTCATCACAGACGACGCCAAGGAGCTTCTGCCGCAATACCTGCGCTTCGTTCGCGGCATCATCGACAGCGAAGACCTGCCGCTAAACGTCAGCCGCGAGCTACTACAGCAGAACCGCATTCTCACCAGCATTCGCACTGCTAGCGTCAAGAAGATACTTTCTGAGCTGAAGAATGCTGCCGCCAATCAGCCTGAGAAGTACCTCCAATTCATTACCGAGTACAACCGCCCGCTCAAGGAAGGTTTATACAGCGACTATGCGAACCGCGAAATTTTGCTGGAGCTTATCCGCTTCAAAACCACCAAAGCGGAAGGCCTTACCAGCCTTGCCGAGGTCAAATCGCGCATGGGGGAAGGGCAAAAAAGCTTGTACTACATCACCGGCGGCTCGGAATCACTGCTACGAAAATCACCCCTGCTTGAGGTTTATAAGAAGAAAGATTTTGAAGTTCTCATCCTTGATGACGATTTCGACGAGATTATCTTTGCCGGCATCGAGGCCTATGATGGCACGGAGCTGAAGTCTGTCAACAAGGCATCAACAAGCGAAGACCTGAAGGACGAAGCCGAGCCTGACCGGACCGAGGCCATGCAGCCCCTGCTCGACAAGCTGCGGGCAGCACTCGGTGAGAGTGTCAAAGAAGTACGCGCGTCTGTGCGGCTTGCAGACAGCCCTTCCTGCATCGTCTCTGATGAAGAGGAACCCTCCATGCAGATGCAGCAAATACTGCGCTCCATGGGCCAGGAGGTTCCTATACCCCAGCCGACTCTTGAGATCAATCCGGATCACGAGATTGTGAAGAAGCTGCTTGCCCATGGCAATGATGCCGTGGTTGAGGACGCGGCATGGCTGCTTTTCGATCAAGCCCTGCTCATGGAAGGTGTCGTGCTCAAGGACCCTGCTTCCTTTGTGCAGCGTTTAAACCGTGTTTTGAACCTTTCCATGTAGCTATAGCGGTAACGGCTGCGCAGAGGGCAAAATAGATGGATTGTTGCCGCACAAGAGAAAAGGGGCTATGTCAAAACGACCAGGTTTTTCCCGCAACGCCTTCGCCATCGCGGCTTTCACTATGGCGGCTGCGAGCACCCATGCTCAGCAGGTAACACCGACCCGCACCGGCATGACCGCGACTGCCGGGGGCACTACCCTGCAAGTGACGGCGCTCCGCGACGACATCCTGCGGGTCCGCATGTGGAAGGGAGATAACGTACCCGAGGATGCGTCATGGGCCGTGCTGCCTGCATCACGTACGGGCAGCATCCCGGTGAAGGCGGAGGCGCACGGTTTCGTCACGAAGGCGCTGCGAGTCAGCGTGGACGATCAGCTGCGTCTGACCGTGGCGGATCTCGCGGGCAATGTTCTACAAAGCGATGCCGCGCCCGTGCAGTGGGAAGGCAACCGGTTCCTTGTCAGCAAGGGGCGCACCTCGGACGATCACTTCTTCGGGCTCGGCGACAAGCCGGGGCCGCTGGATCGCAGCGGCGAAGTATTTACGATGTGGAACACGGACTCATTCGCCTACCAGGAGTCGACGGACCCGATTTACAAGAGCATTCCGTTTTTCCTGAACGTGAACCGCGGGCGCGCACTCGGCGTGTTTCTGGACAATACGTGGCGCACGGATTTCGATTTCGGACGGACTGATGAAACCCGCTATACCTTTGGATCGCTGAACGGCCCGATCGACTACTACCTGATGTATGGGCCGGACCCGAAACAGGTGGTGACGGACTGGGCCTGGCTGACCGGACCTACCCCGCTGCCGCCCATCTGGGCGCTCGGCTTCCAGCAGTCGCGCTACACCTACTACCCGGAGTCGCAACTGCGCGAAGTTGCCGACCGCCTGCGCAAGGATCGCATCCCCTCCGATGTGCTTTGGCTCGACATCGACTTCCAGCACAATAACTGGCCTTTCACGGTAGATGAGAAGGGCTTCCCGAACTTTGCCGGCATGGTGGGGGATCTCGCGCGCGAGCAGTTTAAGCTCGTCGTCATCACCGATCTCCATATTGCCAAGCAGCCGAATGTCGGCTACGCGCCGTATGACACCGGCACGGCAGGCGACCATTTTGTGAAAAATCCCGACGGCTCCATCTACACGGGGAAAGTCTGGCCGGGCGCGTCAGTTTTCCCCGACTTTACTCAGGCAAGCACCAGGCAGTGGTGGGGAACGCTCTTCAAGGAGTTTTCAAACGACGGCGTGGCAGGCTTCTGGAACGACATGAATGAGCCCGCGGTTTTTGACGGCCCCGGTAAAACGATGCCTGGTGATGTGCAGCATCGTATCGATGAACCCGGCTTTCGCAAGCGCACTGCGTCGCAGCTTGAAATCCACAACGTCTTCGGTATGCAGAACGCGCGCGCCACTGAAGAAGGAGAACTTGCGCTGCGGCCAAATGAAAGGCCCTTTGTGATGACCCGCGCCAGCTACGCCGGGGGCCAACGCTACAGCACTACATGGACCGGGGACAACAGCGCAACCTGGAACCATTTGCGCATGAGCGTGCCGCAGCTGGTGAACCTGGGGCTAAGCGGGTTCTCGCTTGCCGGGGGTGACGTGGGGGGCTTCGCCGGCTCCCCGCCGCCCGATCTACTTACCAAGTGGATCGAGCTGGCAGCTTTTCAGCCGATTGATCGCGACCATTCTGCCAAGGGCACGCGCATGCACGAGGTCTGGGTCGATGGGCCGGAGCAAGAGGCGATTCGTCGCCGTTTCATCGAGGAACGGTACCGGCTGATGCCTTACCTTTACACCATTGCCGAGGAGACTTCGCACGACGGCCTGCCCATCGACCGGCCGCTGTTTCTTGAGTTTCCGCACGCCACCAGTGACGGCAGCCCTTACGATTTGACTACAGGAGGCGGGGAGTTCCTCTTCGGCAGCCGCATCCTGGTCGCACCCAACCCCTCTCCCGAGGAAGTCGCGCCTTACACTATCCATTTGCCGCCGGGCACTTGGTATGACTACTGGACGGGTGAGCAGATCACGCGAAGCAAGCCCGCCGGCACCCTGGACCTGGAGCAGCGGGATAAGGTCATCGCGCAAAAGCCATTACTACGCACACCGAAGCTGGACGAATTGCCGGTCTATGTGCGCGGCGGCAGCATACTCCCGATTGCGCCGCTGACCCAGAGCACCGCAGAGATACCGCAAGGTCCGCTCACCCTGCGCGTGTACCCGTTGGCGACCGGTCTTGATACTCCTGGAGAAGCATGCGCGGGTGAGGTCTACACCGATGACGGCCACAGCTTCGACTTTCGCAAAGGTGAGTTCGCGCGCATCCGTTTCACCTGCTCCGCTGCTGCCGACGGCTCAATCCATGTAGAGATCGCGCAGCAGGAGGGGAAGTGGAAGCCATGGTGGCATGAGTACCGCGTAGAGGTCGTAGGCTGGATGCCGAAGGGGGGCGAATCTTCAGTAGATGGGAAGAAAAGTATGCTGACACAGGCAGATGGCCGCTGGGGTATGACCCTTCCGTCAAGCGCAAAAGGGTCGCGCCTGACGTTTCGGTAATGGTGTCAGTAACAGCAACTCCATCGAATGCGACAGAGCCGTTCCTTATTTATTGCCGGAAGCGACATCGGCTGACACCGGAATGGCATTCCAGCCGCTTACTTTAAGCCGGAGTGTCTGTTGTGCACCTTTGTCAGAAATATCGATGGTTATTGTTCGTTCTTCTCCAGGCAGCAGAGATACGTAATTGTCACTGTAGAACGCGGGTAGAACCTCTGTACCGTCGGCTGCCCGGGTGGTCGCCAGTTTGGTAGCAAGTGCCGCCACAGAGCTCGTGTTCTTGATCTGCACCTCGATCCGGCGCTCGGCAGTTCCGACGACAGAGATTTCAAATGCGGATAGTCGAATGTGTGCAGGAGCGAGCGTGTCGAGCGCGCGATACCCGGCATCGGATGCGGCACGCCAGTAGAGGTTCTCCGACAGGAGCTCGCCGGTCTGTGCGTGTACTGCGAGATGCACAAGGACTGTGGTGTCTCCGAGCAAGGGAGCCAGATCCACATGTAGAGCGTAGGTTACATCGTCAGCAGCGGCACCGATCACGGCGTCACGATGCAGAAGCAGCTTGCCATCAAGCGCGTACACATCGGCATCGACCTTTACCTGCTGCAAAGGCTGACGCGTGGTATTGACCATTTGCACGTCGTTCGTTGCAGGATCAAGCTGTACATGTAACGGTTCGCAGGCCTTCTTCGTTCCGTAGTAGGAAGCCTGGGTATCGTAGTCGGAGGTGAGAATGCCCCAGAGCATGCTGGGCCAGGAGGGCTGGGTCATCCATAGCAGGCGGCCCGTGTTGGGTGCCCACAGGTGCGCATCGAAGCCTTCAAAAATGGCGCGATAGTCAACGTAGTTCATCATCTGTGCCTGGCGCACATACTGTTCAAGGCTGTTCGCCGTACCGAACTGAGACTCCATGTGCTGGTTCAGTTCATCGTGCGGATGCCAGTTGTGGTAGCCCCAATCGTCGCTGATGGGCCATCGGTCAGCCGCCGGAATCCAGCGATCGAACCATTCGAGTGTAGGCAGTGACGATGTTCCTATTTCTACTGCGAAGCCCCGGTCTATTTTGGAGTAGTAGTCCGCCGGGTTCTTATAAGAATAGGGACCGCTGGGCAGCAGGTTTACTTGGTTGGACGAGGGTGAATAATACCGGGTGCCGTCCAGCGAATGAGTAAGCGCGATCAGGCCATTGTTGATGATGGGCTGAGGCACGCCCTCGTTTCGCCCGCACCACATCACGATCGAGGGATGATTCCGGTACCGCAGGAGAGTGTCCTTCG
>CAXSHS010000005.1:0-60452 GCA_964237325.1 uncultured Acidobacteriaceae bacterium
TGCGCTACCTGGCCGATCAGGAAATCGCAACCACCACGGTGCCGGATGATCGCACCATTGTGATTGAGCGGGTGCGCGACGAGCTGGGCGATTGGAGGGTGTGTGTGCTGACGCCGTTCGGCTCGCGGGTGCATGCGCCGTGGGCGATGGCGGTGACTGGGCGTATCCGCGCGAGCGGCGGGCCCGACGTGGAAGTAATGTGGGCCGACGACGGCTTTGTGTTGCGCTTCCCTGAGTCGGACTCGGCGCCGGACGCGGACATGCTGCTGCTCGATGCGGAAGAGGCGACGGGGCATGTGCTGCGGCAGCTGGGGGCTACGGCGCTGTTCGCGGCGAAGTTTCGTGAGAGTGCTGCGCGGGCGCTGCTGCTGCCGCGCCGCCGCGCCGCCGGGCGTACACCGCTGTGGCAGCAGCGCAAACGTGCGTATGACTTGCTATCGGTTGCATCGCGGTATGCATCGTTTCCGATGCTGCTTGAGGCGTATCGAGAGTGTATGCGCGATGTGTTCGATATGCCCGCTTTTCTTGAAACGTTGCGAGCAGTAGAGAAGCGGCAGATCCGCGTGCATATCGCGGACACGCGCACGCCCTCCCCGTTTGCGGCGTCGCTGCTGTTCTCGTATGTGGCCAACTATATCTATGACGGCGATGCGCCGCTGGCCGAGCGTCGCGCGCAGGCCCTGTCGATTGACCAGGAGCAGCTACGCGAGTTGATGGGCGACGCGGATCTGCGCGAACTGCTGGACCCGGAAGCGATTGCGGAGGTCGAAGAGCAGCTGCAATCGCTCGGTGAAATCAGCGCGGCGCGGTCGATGGATGCGATGCACGACATGCTGTTGCGGCTTGGGGATTTGTCGCGCGAGGAGCTGCGCCGCCGCACGGCTTCTGCTGAGGTGTTTGAAACTTTAGACCGGCTGCTGCGCTCGCGCCGTGTACTTGAAGTGAAGATCGCGGGCGAAAAGCGGCTGCTTGCCGTGGAGGACGCAGCGCGCTACCGCGATGCGCTTGGGGTGCCGCTGCCGCCGGGCTTGCCGACGGCGCTGCTGCAAACTGTCATCACTCCGGTGCTCGAACTGGTACGCCGCTACGCGCGTACGCATGGACCGTTCACGCTTGGTGAGGCGCAGGCGCGGTTTGGCCTGGATGCGGAGCTGGTGGACGCCGCGCTGCGTCAGTTGCTGCTTGATGGCCGCGTGGTTGAGGGCGGTTTCAGGCCGGGCGGCGTACATCGCGAGTGGTGCGACGCAGAAGTACTGCGGCTGATCCGGCGCAAGTCGCTGGCGCGGCTTCGCAAGGAAGTGGAGCCGGTGGAGCAGCACATGCTGGCGCGACTGGGCACGCATTGGCAGGGAGTGCTGCAAAAGCGACGCGGGCTGGATGCGCTGCTCGATACGGTGGAGCAATTGCAGGGTGCGCCGCTGATTGCATCGCTGCTGGAAAGCTCGATTTTGCCTTCACGCATGGTGCGGTATGTGCCCGGCGATCTCGACACGTTGATTGCGGCGGGCGAGGTGACGTGGTGCGGGCTGGACGCGCTGGGTGAGCATGACGGGCGTGTCGCGTTGTACCTGTCTGATATGCTACCGTCGCTGCGAGGGCCGATTGCAGCAGATGCCGAGCCGTTGTCGGAGCGCGAGGGGCAGCTGGTAGCGCAATTGAGCCGCGGCGGCGCGGTTTTTTTCGCGCAGCTTCACGATGCGGTCGGCGGCGGCTACCCGGGCGAGACGCTCGATGCGTTGTGGTCGCTGGTGTGGCGCGGCATCGTGACCAACGACACGTTCCACGCGCTGCGAGCGTACGTGCAGAAGCCGGCAAGCGCGGCTCGCAATGCCAAGCGCACGCACAATGCACCGACCAAGTTCCGCTCGCGCCGGACGACGCCGCCGAGCGCGCAGGGCCGCTGGACGCTGCTGCCCGCCGGGGAAGCGTTAGCCAGCCAGACTGAGTGGAGCCATGCCATCACTCACCAATTGCTGAACCGTTACGGCGTGCTGACGCGCGAGTCGGTAGGCAGTGAGAATGTGCCGGGAGGTTTCAGCGCGGTGTACGACGTGCTGAAGGCAATGGAAGAGAGCGGCAAGATTCGCCGCGGCTACTTTGTGGCCGGGCTGGGCGCTACGCAGTTCGCGCTGCCTGCGGCGGTAGACCTGTTGCGTTCCCTGCGGTCGGGGGCCGCACCGGAGCCTGCGGAGATGGTGACCCTGGCTGTTACAGATCCGGCAAACCCCTATGGGTCTATCCTGCGCTGGCCGGCAGTTGAAGAAACAGGGGAGCAGGATGCAAGCGCCGTGCGCACGCTAACGCGCAGCACTGGCGCAAGTGTGATTCTGCGCAATGGCGAGCTGGTGGCGTACATGCGGCGCGGTAACCCGCACGCCCAATTCTTTTTGCCATTGGAAGAACCCGACCGTTCGCGGGTGGCGCGAGAGCTTGCAGGCTATCTGGCGATGAGCACGCAGGAGGAAATGCGCGCGGGGTTTGCCGCCGGGCAGGAGGCGCAGCAGCGTGGCGGGTTGCTGCTGGCCACTATCAATGGGCAGCCCACGCACCTGCACTGGATGGCGCGCATCTTGCAGGATGCAGGCTTTCAAGCGGCACCGATGGGGTTCAACGTGCGGCGGATTTTGCCTTCGCTTACAAGCGGCGGCAGGGCACAGGCTTCACCAAATGTGCAGTAAACAGATACAGATTTGTGCAAGGTGCGTGGGGGAAGCAGGTCCTTCGATTCCGCTGCGCTTTGCTTAGCATGACAGTGGGTTTAGAAACACGTTGGACCTACATGGGCGGCAACACATAAGCAAAGGCATATATGTTTGATCGCATATATGTGCAAAGGCGTATATGTGCAATGAACAGTTACAGAAGGAGGGTGCATGCCTGAAGGGGACACAATCTTTCGCTCGGCCCGTGCGCTGGGCCGGGCGCTTACCGGCAAGGTAGTCATACGGTTTGAGACCGCGCTTGCGCCGCTTGCAAGTGTGAACGACAACACGCCGGTGAACGGTCGCACAGTCGAAAACGTCGAAGCGATCGGCAAATGGCTGCTAATCCACTTCTCAGGCGACCTGATTCTTGTCACACACATGCTGATGAGCGGCTCGTGGCATATCTATCGTACAGGCGAGCGATGGCGCGTGCCTCGCCGCATGATGCGCTGCGTGATCCACGTCGACGGGTTTGAGACGGTCGCGTTCAATGTGCCGGTTGCGAAGTTCTACACCGCGCGCACGCTTGAGCGGCACAGCATGATTCCTAAACTCGGACCCGATTTACTGCGCGCCGACTATGACGAGGCGGAAGCGCGCGCGCGGGTGCTGGCTCGGCCCGATGAAGAGATTGCGAGTGTGCTGTTGAACCAGCAGGTCCTTGCCGGGCTCGGCAATGTGTACAAGGTAGAGGTTTGTTTTTTATGCGCGGTGCATCCGTTCCGCAAAGTCGCTTCGCTGACACCGGCAGAAGTGGACGATCTGCTATACCAGTCGCGCAAGCTGATCGGTGAGAATGTGCAGGAGACCTCGGAGGACAAAACCCTGATCTACACGGGCGCTCGACGCACTACGCGCTCATCGAGTGAAGGCGGACGACTGTGGGTGTACGGGCGGCAGGGGCAACCGTGCCGGCGCTGCGGCACAGCGATCCTAATGCGCAAGCAGGGACCGGACGCACGCTCAACCTATTGGTGCCCGCAGTGCCAGCCGGGAGATGCGGCGGTTGCGGGCTGGGCGGTGACGAGCGGGCGCAAGCGCGTAGGCTGCTAACGCGACTTGCTACTGGGGCGACTATTAATTCCCTTTAGGCTTATGCCCGAAGAGACGTCCGAAAAAGCCCGGCTTTTTTTCCTGCGCGGGCTGCTGTTCCGGTGTATCAGGTTGCACGGTTGTTTCCGGTGCCGGGAGTGCCGAGCTTTGTTGTTGTCGCTGTTGCGTCTGCGGTACCGGAGGTGCAAAGCCGGATTGAGGCTGGCCCTGCGTGGCATGAGGCTGGTTATTACCGATGCCGAATAGCTTCTGAAACACATTGCGCTGGTCGTTGCTTTGCTGATCGCAGGTGCTCACGGGGGCGGTGCCGTCGAGAAAAGCCGCGCTGTAATCGTCGGGGCAGCTGTCGTCTGCGAGCAGGTTGGTGGTCTTGTCCAGCTTGATAAGAGAAACACCGTTCGGCATACTGAACGCATGTGCATCGCTATATTGCGGCAGGGCCACAGCGCGCTTCATGAACTCGGCCCAGATAGGGGCCGCAGCTACGGTCCCGGTCAATTTGATGTCAGAGTAATCATCATTGCCGATCCAGATGATGCAGAGAAGATTAGAGGTATAGCCGGCGAACCAGGCATCATGCCCGGTGCCAGTTTTACCTGCTGCCGGCACGCTAAAGCCCATGGAGCGAACTATGGAGCCGGTGCCTGAGTTGAGCACGGCTTCCATCATATTTGTGGTGAGGTAGGCGACGCGAGGATCGAGAACAGGGTGGGTCTGGGCGGAGAAATCCTGCACCGGGTCGCCGTTGGCGCTACGGATAGAAGCGAGCATCCAGGGCTTGATAGCATTGCCGTTATTGGCGAAGACAGTATAAGCGCCCGCCATGTCGAGCGGGGTAGCGTCATACGCACCGAGGGCGATAGCAGGTGTGGCGCGGACACTTGCAATACCGGCGTCATGGGCAAGGGCGGTGACGTTGCCGAAGCCCACCATCTGGGCGAGAGCTACGGTGGCGTTATTGGCGGAAGTTTTGAGCGCGGCCTGGGCGGTGAGCTCGTCTTGTGAATTGCGGTGGAAGTTGCGTGGGCTGTAGGTGCCGCCGGCAAACGCGAAATCCTGCAGCTCATTCGGCAGCACCATCGCCGGGGTAAAAACGGCGGATACCCCGTCAGGCGTAGTGAGCTGTGTGCCGGCAAGCGATGAGTTGAACGCTGCGGCATAGACGAACGGTTTGAAGATAGAGCCGGTGGGGCGATGCGAAACGGCATGGTTCAGCTGCGACTGCCCATAATTGCGGCCGCCGACCAGCGCCAGTACCTGGCCGGTGTGCGGGTCAAGTGCTACAAGCGCGACCTGCGGATACACGGGCGGCTCGCCGCTGTCAGCCTGTTTGGCGTGCCGTTTGTCTACAAGCGCATCCACACGCTGCATGCCCTGCTCCACGGCAATGCTGGCGGCTGCTTGTAGCTGCGGGTCCAGAGAGGTGTAAATGCGCAGCCCCTGCTGGTTCCAGTTGGCGTCACCCAGTTTGGCCGCAACCTGATCGCGCACTAGGTCGACAAAGAAGGGCCCCTGGTCCTGTTGCACGCTTTGAGGGGCAAGCTTAAGCGGCGTGGCTTTGGCCTGCTCGGCTTGTTCTTTGGTGATCTCGCCGGTCTCAAGCATCTGGTCTATCACCAGGTTACGGCGCTCGACGGATCGCACGGAGTGGCGCAGCGGGTTCAGGCGGCTGGGGCTCTGGATCATGCCGGCAAGCAACGCGCATTCCGGCAGGTCAAGCTTTGAGACATCCTTGCCGAAGTACACCTGCGCTGCCTCCCCGAAGCCGTTGATGGCAAATGAGCCTGCCTGGCCCAGTGGAATCTGGTTCGCGTACAGCTCAAAAATCTGCTGCTTGTTGAAGTGGCTCTCCAGATGCCAGGTGATCATGATCTCAAGCACTTTGCGCTTGATGTGCTTGACCGGTGTCAGGAAGAAACCTCGCGCCAGTTGCATGGTTAAGGTGGAGCCGCCTTCGGAGTAGCCGTGGCGGTGGAAAAGATCATTGCGGAGCGCGCCGACCATGCGGATGTAGTCAACGCCGCCGTGCGTAAAGAAGCGACGGTCTTCAATCGAGGTCACGGCGGGCACTAGATATTTAGGCAGCTCGTCATAGGTGATGAGGTGGCGCTTGGTGCGGCTTGCGTCGGAAAGGCCGGTGATGAGCAGCGGCTCAAGTGCGTAGGAGGCCAGCTGGTCGCCGCCCTCAGCGGTGATCTGCTGTACGCGGCTTGCACCGCCTGTTCCACTGCTATCGAAGGTGATGGTTGCGGACTCGGGCGCGTGGAAGCTTTGCGCGCCGGGGCGGATGGTGATGCTCCCTTCGTTCATGGAAAAAGTGCCCATGGCTGAGGGGCGGTTGCCATTGCCGTCAGAGTAGCCGGCAGCGCGCAGCTGCTGTGCTACAGCGGCTACGCTTAACTTTTGCCCGGTGCGCACCTGGCGCGCCGCGGCATAGATTTGCGCGGTATTGGCGAACAAGGGCTTCTCTAGGCGCTGGTCTACGATGACGCCATATTTGTGGTAGTAGAAGCCGAATATGGCAAGGCTTGTGGCTGCAACCATGGCGAGCGCGACCAGCGCGATGAGGAGGATGCGGCGCGGCGCGGTGCGCTTTGCGAGAGGACGGGGAACGGTAATTCGGATCGCCAAGCTGACCACCTTTTTCTGTGACAATTCGAGCAGAACCGGTCTGCCTTTGTCATCTGGTTTTACGGGTTTGCCGCGAGCTACTGCGCTCGGAGATGCGCGGCCAGTTCGCTGATAGGGAAATCGGTTACGGTGCCTGCGAGCCGGTCTACCAGCTCGACCAGGCCCTCGGCTGTCTTTTTACCGACATTCACGCGCAGGGGAATGCCTACAAGGTCGGCATCCTTGAACTTTACCCCGGCGCGCTCGTCGCGGTCATCGAGCAGCACGTCGAGGCCTGCCGCTTCAAGCGCCCCGGCCAGACGCTCGCCTGCGGCAAGCAGCTCTGTCTCGCGTACGTTGGTGATTGTCACTACCACTTCAAACGGCGCGATCCTGCGCGGTAGGGCGATTCGTTCTTCTGAGAGAGCGGCGGCCTGTTCGATAGCTGCGGTCAGGATGCGCTCGATGCCAATGCCGTAGGAGCCCATGATCGGAGTGGTCTCGCGGCCGTTGCGGTCGAGCACTTTTGCGCCGAGAGCCTCGGCGTATCGGTAGCCCAGCTTGAAGATGTGGCCGATTTCTACTGCTTTGCCGATGCGCAGCGGCGCGCGGGTGCCTTCGGGTGCGTTCGGGGCATCCTCGCCTTCAACGGCGTTGCGGATGTCGGCGAGCACAGTCCAGGTAAAGTCGCGGCCCGGGGTGACGTTGCGATAGTGATAGTCGAGCCGGTTGGCACCTGCAACAAGGTTGCGATGGCCCTGGAGGGCTGCATCAGTGACTACTGCAAGCGCGCCGTCGTGCGGCTTCTTTGCCGGCGCAAGCCCGACCGGGCCCAGGTAGCCTGCCGGGCCGCCCAGCCATTGCGCAAGTTCCTCGCCGTTCATAGTGCGCAGTTCTACAGCGCTGACTGCGGCCAGCAATTTTGTTTCGTTTACAGTATGGTCGCCGCGCAGGAACGCCGCGACCGGCTGCCAGGTGGATTTGCCTTTAGCGTCGCGGACCTCGGCCATGTAGGCGACGCACTTGATGTCCTGCGCGGGCAGGATGCCGAAAAACTCCGCCACATCTGCGATGGCGGCTTTACCGGGCGTGTGCACCAGCTCCGGCAGGCCGTCACCGGTAGGGGCAAGGTCTTCAACCGGCGTGAGCCGCGAGGTAGCCTTCTCGATGTTGGCCGCATAGCCGGTGTCGGCATTACTCGCGATCAGGTCCTCGCCTGCATCGGTGTACACCATGAATTCTTGTGATTGAGAACCGCCCATAGCGCCTGAATCTGCCTCAACCGCGACAAACTCGAGCCCGCAACGAGTAAATATAGTGCGATATGCCGCATCATGGAGGTCGTAGCTTTTGTCAAGACCGGCTTCGTCGATGTCGAACGAATACGAGTCTTTCATCAGAAATTGCCGCACGCGCAGCAGGCCCGACTTGGGGCGGGGCTCATCGCGAAACTTGGTCTGGATCTGGTACCAGATCTGCGGCAGCTGCTTGTAGCTTCGTAGCTCGCTGCGGGCGATCGAGGTCATGATCTCTTCATGCGTCATGCCCAGGCACAGGTCGGCACCCTTGCGGTCCTGCAGGCGGAACATATTCTGACCCATGGTGGTCCAGCGTCCGGACTGCTGCCACAGGTCGGCGGGGAGGATGGCGGGTAGCAGGAACTCTTGAGCAATCTTGTCCATTTCCTCGCGGACGATAGCGGTGATCTTATTGATAGATCGCTGACCGAGAAATAGGTAGGAGTAAATACCCGCGCCCAGCTGGCGCACGTAGCCTGCACGGAGCAGGAACTTGTGGCTGGCGACTTCAGCGTCGGACGGGGCTTCGCGCAGGGTGGGGATGAAGAGTTTGGACCAGCGATGCATGGGGTGGGTGGAGCCTTTCGAGAGCGCAAGTGCCATTCTGATATTACCAAATCTGGTAAATGTAAAATACAGAATTTTAATTACTTCCAAGTAGCCAAGAAGTTAATTCATTGAATACTAAATGTATTCAGGCAGTTCTTAAACGTCAAAAGCATTGCCTTTTCCTAAGTTGCAGGTCTTGCATTTAGTGGTTAGGTTATCAGCCAGAGTTTCGCCGCCCTTGGACCATGGAGTTATATGATCTACATGCAACTCAGTACCACGCGTATCTGACGGACCTATACCACATGTTGTACAGCGAAACCCATCCCTCATGAGTGTTGAAAATCTTAGTCGGTCTGAAATGGTTCTTGAAGTTCGTTTCTGATTGACAAAATCTGTAGTCTTAGAAGCTGTATGTACCTGATTGTCTGTGGTCGGCTGAAATTGCAAAGCCAGTTCCGGTTGATCCTCAATCCAGAAGATAAAGTTACGCAGTACTTGCATCTAGGAACCAAATCGCCTTATGTAGGTGTGAGCGCAAAACTCAGAAGTATCGCCTCCGACTTCTGAAAACCGCGGTTGACGTCCAAGAACTTCCCAGACAATTCTAAGATTGGCGAATAACTCATTATCTGTAATATCTGTTCTATGTTTCCCTTGCTCAAGACCTGCCAAAGTTAAAGCCTTGTTCCAATCACTGAAACGACGACTTGTCGTAGTTAGATGCGCTTTGCCAATCTTTTTGTACTCTGCCATCGAAATATTTCTCTTACCTAGACATTCAGCTGCACGTCTTAGCTCTTGCAATAGAGCTGCGTCAGAAGTACCCCGTGATGTCTCTTCTATGACAAATTTCATATTTATTCTCACAGTCTTCATGGTTCTTACCAGACCCTATGGATGCCAAAGGCGTCAAGCTTGCTGTCATTACTTAGAAGGGTGAGACTTTCATGAAGTGTCTGGGCGGCGAGGATGCGGTCGAACGGGTCTTTGTGTGCTTCAATGAAAGCGCCTGCGGTAGAGCCATGACGAATGGAGACGGGAAGCTCAATATAACCGGCTCTTTTGAGATAAGGATAGAACTCGTGGGCAATTTGCTCATCCAGCTTGCCGATGCGAGCTTTTGTGGCAATCTCCCAAGCTGTTACCGCGGATACATACCTCAGATTGCCGCGATCCTTGAGCAAGTCATCAATCCTTTGCGGCAGCTCCTCGGCTTCCTGCGCCGCCCAGATGAATGTATGGGTGTCGAGTAGAAAACCGTTCAATCGCCCTCTCCGTTGAAGAGACGCAGCTCATCTTCAGGAAGAGGGTCGAAGAATTCAGGGCCAAGCTTGGGCCAGTGCTTTGCAAAGCCGACAGCAGGCAGCTCCTGTTCCTGAATGGGAGAGATTTTCGCAATTTGCTTGCGGCTGCGTCCCGAGGTGATGATGACCTCTTTGCCTTGAGCGACTTCGGCGAGGAGTTTAGACAAGTGAGTTTTGGCTTCGTGGACTGAGTATTGCATGGTTCACCTAGCTACTTGGCTAAGTTAGTCTTTTGTAGATGAAAGAGCAATGAGGCTGGATAAGAACCTCGGGACCTCTTCCCTCGCGGAGTTGGGCAAATTACACTAACCCTAAACTCCAGAGGGCGTGGAGGTGGAGGATGCCGAGGACGCGGCCTCCTTCATCCGGGACGACCAGGGCGGTAATCCGGTGAGCCTCCATCTGCGCCAGGGCGCGGGCGGCTAACTCGTCCGGGACGATGGTGTGCGGGTCTCCATGCATGACTTCACCAGCTGTGCGCGAGAATGCGGCGCTGCCTTGAGCAAGAAGCAGCCGTCGCAAGTCGCCATCGCTGATGACGCCGGCAAGCTTTTCGGCTTCATCAAGCACCACCGTCATACCGAGGCTTTTACGGGTCATCTCATCCATGACCTCGCCCATAGGCGTACTGAGCCGCACTACCGGCACGCGGTCGCCGGTGTGCATCAACTCGCGTACGGGGGCCAGCTGCCTGCCCAGACGCCCGCCCGGGTGCAGCCGCGCGAAATCTTCTGCCTTGAAACCTTTGCGCAGCGAAACTGCCATGGCAAGCGCATCGCCGAGCGCCAGCATGGTAGTGGTGGAGGCGGTAGGAGCTAACTCGCAGGCATTGCTGGTGCCGTTCAGCGTGGGCATGGTCACCGCGCAGTCGAGTGCCACATCGCTTGCTCGCGCCAGGGTCGAGCTCAAATCGCAGCAGAAGGTAATGAGTGCATCGCCCACGCGCTTGATCGTCGCGAGTAAGCGGAGGAGCTCTTCTGTTTCACCGCTGGCGGAGAGGGCAACCACTATATCGCCTTGAGCGAGCATGCCGATGTCACCGTGAACCGCCTCAGCCGGGTGCAGGAACAGGGCAGGCGAGCCGGTAGAGGAGAGAGTCGCCGCAATTTTTTGCGCGATGATGCCGCTCTTGCCCATGCCGGTGACGACCACGCGCCCTCGCGATTGTCCGCAGGCCAGCAGGAGCTCGACGGCCTGCTCAAAAGGCTCAGCCATGGCACCTTCAAGCCGCGCGGCGAGTGCTTCAAGCGCCCTTGCCTGCGTGCGAACCAGCTCCGGAGGTGTATTAGGTTCCATGCCGCTCCTATGAAAGCACCCGCAGTGCGGACGCGCAACTTTGCACAATATTCCAGCTTGTAACCGCATGTTGGTACGTGGGTCCACACTACAGAAACGCGCGCAGCACCCGATCCACTAGACTTAAAATGAACTGTAGAGGGAGCCGACTTGGCGCGTAAAATCCTGGTCCTTGTCATCGTTGTCGCAGCGCTCGGACTTATCGTGCTGTCGGGTATTACCAACTACCGCACCCGGCAGGCGCAAAAAGCCGCTGCGGCAGCGCAGGGTCAGCAGCTTGCGCTTGCCCCGGAAGCGGCTGCTCAAGCAAGCCAGGCTGAAACCGGACCGCCAAGCCCCCTGCTGGGCAAACAGGCTCCCAATTTTGAACTGACCGACACAGAAGGCAAAAAGGTCTCGCTCGCCAGCTACAAGGGTCGGCCCGTGCTCATCAATTTTTGGGCGACCTGGTGCGGACCGTGCAAGTTCGAGATTCCGTGGCTTACCTCGCTGCGGACCCAGTACGCGCCGCAGGGTTTTGAGATTCTCGGCGTCTCATCGGACGCAATCGACGATGGCGCGAGAGCCGCAGGGCAGAAGGCGGCCATCGTGACGGCTGCACAGCACCTGAAGATCAACTACCCGGTGCTGCTGGGCGGCGATGCACTGTCAGGCAAGTACGGCGGTGTGGATGAGTTGCCGCAGTCGTTCTACGTGGATCGCTCGGGCAAGATCGTTGCCGTGATCACGGGCGCCATGTCCAAGGCCGATGCTGAAGCCAACATACAGAAGGCGATTGGCAGTGGCGTTTAGCTCGCTTTGGATCGCCTTGTTGGCAGCTAGCGCAATGGCTGCGCAGCAACTGCCATGGCAGACGGCGCAACCGGACTCGGCAAAAGAACTGGTGCGCTACGAAGCGCCGGCGCAAGTCGAGCTTACCCATGGCAAGCCGCAAGTGGTGGAACTGCACTTCCGTATTCGCGACGGCTTGCACATCAACTCGCACGTGCCCTCGGATAAAAGCTTTATCCGCACAGAGCTGGTCATTGCCGAGCCGCCCGATATTGATGTACAGGCTGTAACCTTTCCGCCTGGTGTGGAGTTTGCCTCGGCGGCTTTTCCAAAAGAGAAGCTGAACGTGTACACGAGCGAGGTGGTGCTGCGTGCCCGCATCCTGGCCGCCAAGCCTGGTGAGCAGATACTAAACGGCACGCTGCATTACCAGGCTTGCGACGCAAATACGTGCTTTCCGCCGAAGAACGCGCCCGTCTTAATAGACCTTGTGACCCGCTAAACTACCACTTCCGGCACAGGGATAGCTGGGGCGGCAAGTAGACGTTGTGCGACTCGCTCGCGACCCAATGCGACCATAACCGCGAACAGGCTGGGTGCTACACCCTGACCGGTAAGAGCCACACGCGCGCCGTTAATGAGTACGCCGGCCTTGATGCCGCGTTCTTCAGCAAAAGCGCGCAGGGTGGTTTCGGTTGAGGCTTCGGTAAACTCCGATGCTTCGTTCAATCGTGAGCCTAGCTTGGCTAGCAGGATGCCGGTCGCGGGGCTTAGGAACTTAGCCACGGCAACCGGGTCGAAGTCAAAGCGGTCAGAGAAGTAGGCGCGGAAGGAGCCTGCGAAGTCCTTGAGCGAGCGGGCGCGGGTTTGCAGCAAAGCGATGGTTGCGAGCAGCTCGTCATGCGGGCGCTCCATTGTAAGTCCGGCTGAAGCCCATTCGGCTTCGATGAGCGGCAACAGCTCGGCGGGCGGGTAGGCGCGGATGTACTCGGTGTTGAACCAGGCGAGCTTGTCGTTGTCGAAGACAGAATTGGATTTAGTAATGCCGTCAAGTGAGAACAGGCGGGTCAGCTCGGTGGAGCCGAATAGCTCGCGGGCTTTCCCGTGCTCATCGAGCCCGGCCGCGCCGGGTGTCCAGCCCAGCAAGGCCAGGAAGTTACGGAAGGCTTCTGGAACGATGCCGAGCTCCTTGTAGGAGATGACGCTGGTGGCTCCATGGCGTTTTGACAGGCGTGTCTTATCAGGACCCAGGATGAGCGGCACATGCGCGAACACCGGCAGCGGCGCGCCTAAAGCTTGATATTGCAGCATCTGCTTGGGCGTGTTTGAGAGGTGATCGGCCCCGCGAATGATGTGGGTGAGGCGCATGTCGATATCGTCGGCAACGACGCTGAGATGGTAGGTCGGAATGCCGTCTGAGCGCAGCAGCACGAAATCTTCAAGCTCGCTGTTGGCAAAAGAGACAGTGCCGAAGACGGCGTCTTCAAAGCTGGTCGCACCCTCTTGAGGTACAGCAAAGCGAATGGCGGCAGGCTCGCCTGCTTCGACGCGGGCGCGGGCGGTTTTCGGGTCGAGTGAGCGGTCGCGCCGGTCATACATGGGCGGGCGGCCTGCGGCTGTAGCTTCGGCGCGGCGCGTTTCCAGTTCTTCCTTGGTGTCGAAGGCGTAGTAGGCATGGCCGCTTGCGAGCAGCTTGTCAGCCATGATGCGGTATAGCGGCAGACGCTGTGACTGGTAGAACGGGCCTTCGTCCCAGTCCATGCCGAGCCACTGCATGCCGTCGAGGATGCCCGCGACGAAGGGTTCGGCGGAGCGGCCGAAGTCGGTGTCTTCAATGCGGAGGATGAGCGTGCCGCCGAAGTGACGGGCGAAGAGCCAGTTAAAGAGCGCGGTGCGGGCACCGCCTACGTGCAGGTAGCCGGTGGGGGAGGGGGCGAAGCGGACGCGGGGGGCGGGGGTGGGTTCTGGCATGCAGTTGGATTCGATGCTAGGAGAGTTGTGACGGGTGTGCAAGGCGGGACCTAGACACGAGCGTGTAGAAGATGTGATGTTCCGTATTTGTCCAAGAAAATGTTTGATCCTAAAAGCTGTATACCTAAGTTACGAAGGCTGAGATAATCTAATTTATATTCTTGGTCTATGGACTTCTCAATCCTCTCTGCTGAAGAAAAACCAAAGACGCTCTATCACTACACGTCTTTAGAAGCTTTGGTCGCTATTGTAAATTCAAAGCGCGTAAGAGCTTCAAATATTCGCTTTTTGAATGACGAATCTGAATCACTGTGGCTCAAGCAACATGTAGTTTCTCTTTTAAAAGAAAAAAGTGCTTTCAAACCGAGCATGAATTATTTAACTCAAATCATTGCTGATATCGAGTCGCGTCCTTTGCAAGCATTATTCGTGGCCAGCTTTACTGAAAAAGCAGATGACTTGTCACAATGGCGAGCCTATTGCCCTTTAGGATTGGGAGTCAGTATAGGTTTCTCTACTAAATGCTTAAGTGAGCAATGGATTGCAAACCCTAAAGATGGAGAGCCATTTTTCCTTGGCACCTTTCTTAAGAAAGTTCGTTATTATTCACCAACGCATAAAACCGAGCTCGAGGCGGCAGTAGATTCATTGCTTGGAAGGCAACCAGAAGCAATAGAGCATACTTTGCAAAGCGTTTTAGATGTGCCACCAGATTTACGGATGATTCCAGCTTGGTTGGAGGTTGTATCGCCATTTTTCAAACACGATGCATTTGCAGGAGAAGCTGAATGGAGAAAGGTAGTATCAAAAGATTACCGTCTTATGCCGGGGCAGCAGTTTCGACAAGGTAAATCAACGTTGATTCCCTTCATAGAAATTATGCTAGATGTGAGAACTGCTGGAGTTGAACGGGTTCCACAGCAAACCTACTTCATTGATGAGGTAATGATTGGCCCCACACCCAATCCTGAATTGACTCTAGAAGCTGTTCTTGCGTTACTCGCCACAGCAGGGCATTCAGAAGTGCTTGTTAGAAACTCTCATATTCCATTTAAAAGCTGGTGAAACAAAATGCTTACGGAGTGAGTATTTCAGCATGGAGCTTTCCCCCATATTCAATTCACCCATAGACGCTGTAAGCTCTCTGGGAGATGCCGATGAAACCGCCTACACCCCTGACGCGACGCACGATGCTTCTGCTGGGAACCGGAGCAGCGGCGCAAGCCGCTCTGGCTGCGAATAGAACCCCATTGCACGGCAGGCTTGCCGTCAAGCTGAATGCCGCTCCCGACACGCTGCCCGACAAAGACAAGGCTGCCTTCACCCGTCTGCCCGTCGGCGAGATCAAGCCCGCCGGCTGGTTGCAGCGGCAGCTTCGCACGCAGGCCGACGGCCTGAGCGGGCACCTGGACGAGTTCTGGCCGGATGTGGGGCCGAACAGCGGCTGGGTGGGCGGCACGGGGGAGAGCTGGGAGCGTGGCCCCTACTACATGGACGGGCTGCTGCCGCTGGCCTGGCAGCTGGACGATTCCGCGCTGAAGGCAAAAGTCACTCGCGTGGTGAACTGGACGCTCGACCACCAGGCGTCGAGCGGCATGATCGGCCCGGCGAGCAATGACGACTGGTGGCCGCGCATGGTCATGGTCAAGGTACTGGCGCAGTTCTATGAGGCGACCGGAGACCCGAGGGTGCTGCCGGTGCTGACGCGCTACTTTCATTACCAGTTAGAAGCGCTACCTGCGCGTCCGCTGCGTGACTGGGGCAAATATCGCTGGCAGGATGAAGCTCTCATCGTGGAATGGCTGTACAACCACACGAGTGACCCCAAGCTGCCTGAGCTTGCCGCGCTGCTAGAGCAGCAGGGCTATGACTGGATCGCGGACTTTCGGGACTTCAAGTACACCGGGGTGACCACGCGCGCGTACCTCGACAGCACAGACACAGGCGGCAACAAGCCTGAAGGCATGCAGACGCACGGCGTGAACAACGGACAGGCGCTCAAGACAGCCGCAGTGCGCTACCTGCGCAACGGCGACCCGGCGGAGCTTGCGAACTACAACCGGCAGGTGGCGACGCTGGACCGGTATCACGGCCTGCCGAACGGTATGTTCTCATGCGATGAACACCTGGCCGGTCTGAATCCAAGTCAAGGCACGGAGCTGTGCACGGTGGTCGAGACGCTGTTTTCTATGCAGGTGGCGTTGGCCGCGTTTGGCGATCCTGCGATCGGCGACCGGATCGAAAAGATTGCTTATAACGCGCTGCCGGGTGCTTTTACCGACGATATGTGGGCGCACCAGTACAACCAGCAGCCGAATCAGGTACAGGTGGGGCTGAACTCGAAGCCCTGGACCACGGATGGACCGGAGTCAAACCTCTACGGCCTGGAGCCGAACTTCGGCTGCTGCACCGCGAATTATCACCAGGGCTGGCCGAAACTGACAGGCAGCTTGTGGATGCGGTCTGCCGGTCAGGACGGTCTGGTAGCAACGCTGTACGCGCCATGCACAGTCGATACTCACGTGGGCGGTCAGCGTGTGCAGCTTCATGAAGAAACGGAGTATCCATTCCGGGAGACAGTTCGCATTACAGTCACGCCGAAGTTGCCGATGCGGTTCCCGCTGCAACTGCGCATTCCTGCCTGGGCTGCGGGAGCGAGCGTGCGCGTTAACGGCGTTGAGGCAGGTGAGAGCGTGCGCACAGGGAGCTTTGCGCGGCTGGACCGCACCTGGAAGCCAGGGGATGTGATCGAGCTGCACCTGCCCATGGCTCCGGCGGCTTCGCGCTGGTATAACCGGTCGCTTGCGCTTTCGCGCGGGCCGCTGGTGTTCTCGCTCGATCCGGGCGAGAGCTGGGTCAAGCTGCGGGACCGCGGGTTGACAGCAGATTGGCAGGTGTTTCCGCAATCACCATGGAACTACGGTTTGCGGACGGACGAAGGCGCCGCGCCGAAGATTGAGGTTGTGCAGGCGACAGTGGGCGCGAGACCGTTTTCAGCAGCGGGTGCGGCGGTGCGGCTGCGAGTCCCAGGCCGTCGCCTGGACCGCTGGCGTTCCGAAGACGGCGTGGCACAAGCAGTGCCCGCGGGTTTGCAGGCGAGCAGGGCGCCGGAGCAGATGCTGGAGCTAATTCCGTATGGTGCCGCGAAGCTGAGGATTACCGCGTTTCCACAAGTGCAGGGGTAGTTGGCGGGACGGCTCCATACGTTCAGCCACTACCAACCGGATATGTTCTGTCACCATTTGCTGTGTGCCACAGTGGATGGTGACGCCTATTTAGTCGTATATCCGGTGATGATTTTCCGGAAGGTAGTAAGTTCGTCGGCGGAAACTCGCGCTGTATCGATATTGCGGATGTTTTCAAATGCTGTTCTCATCGAGATAGGTCGAGAAAATGATATATATATTGCTTCTGCTCCTCCAGCTGAAAAGTTGCCCTGTTTTTGACTACGTTTTATAGTCATTTCTGTGGCTCCTTTTATGCGTTGAATCTGAGCAACATGAAAGGTGCACGAGGCTAGATCTTTATGCAGTGTGACAAAAGAATGCTCAATGCGATATGGGCGTCTTTTCATTAAGGGGTTTAGTCCGCATACGACTAGAAAGCTCCATGCTGTAAGTCCCAGAAGAGTCGCATGCATCCAGAACGGGCGGCCCGCCAAAAACAATTCCAGAAGCACTGTCTCCGGTATGCTTCCGAGCAACACGATATAAGGAAGATACGGAATGGCTGTCTTGGCGCTATAGGAGAACTCATCAGGCCTAAGCTTGGGAGACGGTGTAAACCATAGCAAACCTATCCATAATGTTGTGATTTCAGCGGCAGCAAAGCGAGCAATTTGGACCGGCACGAATAAAATCATTTTGTTACTTAACCGCTGCTCCAGAGGCAGAACCGTGTCTGAGGGCAAACGCAACATCAGGATACCTGCTGCTGCAAAAATCGTAACTTCCGCAAATGCCAGATTTTCGATCGTCAACATGCTCGATTGGCGATGCAGCCGCATCCACTCGACCGATATAAGTGCAGGGAAAGAATTTGCATCCATGGAACCTGCTTCCGCGTTATACGGTAGCCGATTACCGCAAGGTAAGCGAAGATTAAGCCGCAAGACAGGAAACGAAGGCGACGCAGCAGAAATTGCACGCCGCTACTCTAGCATCGCCACGCGCTTAATCTGCATAACTGAACGCAACGTTTATTTCCTTGCTGTAACTATTTACTCTAGTGTGTCACTGCACTTGCAAGCGGCAGCCCTGCCACACTCTTCAACCTTCCTACGGGGTATGCGCCCACATGATTGGCCGCAAAGTACGGTGAGCGGTCATAAAAGAAGTTGAGACGGTCTTGAGGATTAGCGGCGAACTTCGGATCATCCTGCAGTTTTGCCTCGAAGTCGGCTTTAAGCAGCGCGTCGGCTGCAAGCATTTTCGCTGCGAGCTTTTCGACGACATAAGGCTCGCCGTACTCCTTTTGCTCGAAGATGGGGTCGAAGAAGCCCCATGCCATTGCAGAATCCGGTGCGCCCGGCTCAAGCCATTGAATAGCTACTTTGCTGAGCCGCTGATTGAGTTGAACCACAGCTGAGCCGGCCGGGTAGCTTTCCTTATGGTTTGTAACCGTGCAGGTGCCAAACCGGCCGCCCTGGCCGGGGCCGGCTTCGCCTGCGAACAGCGGGTGCCGCCCCTCAAATGGAGGCCGCTGCCACTGCATGCCGCTGCACTGATAACTTTCCACAGTGCCTGCCCATGGAGCAGTGAGCCGCTGCAGCGCAACACCGTGTGACGCAAGCACATCGATTACATCTTTCCACTGCGCGGGGATGATGTAGGCCGCGGGCGGCTCAGTTTGCGCGGCTACCTGCACGCCGGTCTGGAAGGGCAGCGACCAGGTACGCGGTGTGTGGGAGTAAGTCACCATCGGAGCGCCTGAAATCGGGCTTTTGCCGATCGTGTAATCGTAACCATGGAAGGGAAAAGGTGTGGTCTCGCCGTTCCAGGTGAGCGCGAGCGGCACCGGGTTAAGGCCTTTGCCCAGCTGCGCGGCTTGTGTGTCAGCGGCGGCGTTCAGCGCGAGCAGCTTGTCGGCATCGCGGTTCACCACCTCCAGCAGCGCCCGCAGAACGGCATAGTTGCCCGTCACGCGCGTGCGATAGTCCTTGAGCATGTGCATTTCAATCAGCATGCCGGGCCGGTCTTCAAGGATCATCGACCCGCAGGAGTAGCGCGGCGGGTCCGGGAAGTAGCCAAGACCTTTGCCGGGGTCGTTCTCATCAACCAGCTGGATGTAGGTGGGTGAGGCCAGGTGGCCTGGAGTGTCATCCACCTTGCGCACCAGCTCCGGGGTGACTGTGTCACGTACATAAGCCGCGATGCCTGGATTTACGTCCGGCCCCTGGTCGATGGTGAATGTTGTGTCGTACTGGAAGTCCGCGCCGTCGGTGACGTGGTCATCCACGAAAAAGTCTGGAAGCCAACGCTCGAACATGCTCCAGAACGCGCGCGTCTCGGGCGTTTGTGCTTTCATGTAGTCGCGGTTCAGGTTCAGGTTGGTGCCGTTGGCGCGCCAGCCTATTTCCTCTGGGCCGTTCTGGTTGATGCGATTGTAGGGTGATAGATCGGCAAAGCCGTCGGCGTTGTAGATGGGGATGAAGACGAACACGGCGCGGTCGAGCAGACCGGCTTGTGACTTGGTGATGACCATATCGCGTAGCAGAGCCATGGAAGCGTCCTTGCCGTCCATTTCACCTGCATGAATGGTGTTTTGCACCAGCACGATAGGCCGCCTGGCCGCGTGCAGAGCCTCAGGCGAGAACACGCCATCGCGTGAGGCAATCACGATGTCAAGCTCGCGCCCTTCGCCGGTGGTGCCGAACGGCTTAATGCGCACCTGCCCCGGGGCTGCGGCGGCGATGCGGCGCAGATAGGCCATTGTGGCGTCGTAGTCGGGCGTGGTGCGATAGTCGGTAGCTTCAGTAGGTGTGGCCCACTCGGCTTTGGTTTGTGCGTGGGCGGCGAGGGGGAGCAGCAAGGCGAGCGTGAGCGAGCGGAGGTGCATGGCGCGAGTGTATCGCGCCGTGTTGCATGCTGACCGGCTGCGGTCTGCTGATATGAGCTACAAAAAGTTTCAGGTAAGACAGAACAAGTCACATCTGCTAAGCTGTTCGCTGTGGTGGCAAAGCCAAGCCTATTAAAGCGATTGACGATGTCGATCAGGTTCGTTGCGCTTCCGGCAGCACCGGCATGATCCGGGAAGAGGTCTGGATGGATGTGGCAGGCGAAGTGGTTCGCTACAACCTAGCGTTTATTCATCACCACCTTTGCCGGGTAGATAATGGGCGTGTGTTGGGGTATGACAATGCGCATGAGGTACATGAACGTCATTGGATGGGCTCGGTAAATCAGGTAGCTTTTCAAAATTATAAAGAAACATTCAATACCTTCATCGCCGAAGTCGTGGTGCTTAAGGAGCAAGCATGAAGTTAGTCATTCGAGTTGAGGATTTTGATCAAATGGCTGCTCGCAAAAAAGCGCGCGCGGCGAAAATATCTGCTCAGGAGCCGATTGCGCCTGAGATGAGCATCGGCTTCGCGACGGTAGGTGATCTATTGGAATGCTTGTCGCGTGAGCGGGTGCGCTTGTGTGAAATCGCTCGACAGGAACCCCGTTCTGTGACTGCTTTGGCCGAGGCACTCGGTCGGAATCGGCGGGCAGTTACACGAGATGTGCAAAGGCTGGCGGAACTGGGGCTGCTGCGCTTGCGCAAGCAGAGCAATCCTGGACATGGGCAGGTGACGATGGTTGAGTCTGTGGCGGATCGATTTGAACTGAGGGCTGAGTTTTAGTATGAGAGTTGTTTCCATGACAGAAGCGCAGAAAGTATCCACACTTAAAGATCTCAGACGAACCTTGGCTGGCTATTCTAAAGAAAAATCCAAATGAGAGTTTAAGCGGACCCTTAGAGGATGGTTGCTTATTTACGGTTCAGTCATACTTATATTCGCCGCTCTTGCCTACTTTCACTTCCTTCGGCATCAACGAATGCCGTTGTGGGTTTCAGTTGCCGCCCTGCTCTGGATCTATTTCGCAGCAATAGCAGGAGTTGGTCTCTCATTTTGGCCGCAGATTGAGTAAGGCCTGGATTACTGGAGAAAGGGCTGTCCTGCTTCTCTGGATGTGAAGAAGGAATGAGAAAGTGCGGCACTACTTCTGTTTCAAGATGTCAGTCAGCAAGAAACCATAGAGTTTGAGAAGCGACTCTTACTCGAAGTGGAAGTTTCCAAATACCTTACTGAAGGTTTGACAGTAATTGCCGCGACCCTATCTGCCTTGCTCGCAGCATCAATTGCAATCGCAGACAAAAAACCTATGATGGCACCCTTCCTCACATCTCTTCAGCCATATATAGGAATTCTTCTACTGCTTTCAATCTTTACGCTTCTCATGCTGATTGGAGATTGGCAGGTATATCGCCGCCTTGCAGGGGTAGCATATAGGGCATCTGGACAGTCCTTAATAGCTGATCGCTCCTATGACTCTTCCGACATTCCGTAGCAAGTCGTGACTAAATCCGCTACAGTCCACGGCAAGAAGGTAGTACGAGCTTAGGGGTATCCATTGTTACTATTCCTTGTTTGACATGGTCCATTGAGAATCCTACGTAATGTCTTCGGTATCAAACACCGGCACAACCGTCCGTCGTACCTGCTCGCCGCGGCTTACCTCGTTTACCAGGTCCCGCACCACATCCTCAAGTTGCTTTTGCGATTCAATCACGGCAGTCATTGACTTCAACTCCGAAGGGTCCTCGACACGCTCGAGCAGCACGATGGCATGGGCCTGGGCGGTGTGGTCCAGGCCTAGCCCTTCGGGGGTTTTCGCCTTGATGCTGACCACGTTCGGCATTACGTCGAGCAGAATGGCCAAGCGCTCGCGCATTTCACCGGCTATCGGCGAGATTTTCGGCGCGGCCAGCACTAAGGTCGCATCCACGTTCACAATGCGATAGCCTGCGTGCTGAATCTCTTCGAGCGCTAGATTTAGGAAGATGGATGACTCGGCATCTTTCCAGCGTGGATCGCTCGGCGGAAAGAAGGTTCCAATGTCGCCGGCAGCAACCGCGCCCAGCAGCGCATCGGTGAGCGCGTGCAGCAAAACGTCGCCGTCAGAGTGGCCGGCCAGCCCTTCCGGGTGGTCCAGCACCAGCCCGCCTATGCGCAGCGGTACACCGGCCTTGAAGGAGTGCGAATCGTAACCCTGCCCTACCCGCATCGTCATCGTGCGTTCTCCTTCATATTGCGTTGCCGCAGGTACCACTCGGCAAGCGGTAGATCTGCCGCTTGCGTGATTTTTAGATTGCCGACCGAGCCCGGCACCACCATTACGACGATCCCGGCTCGCTCCAGCAGGCTGGCTTCGTCGGTGCCCGCAAACTCATCTGCCGCAGCCTCTATCACAGCACGTCGCAACAGGCCGGCGCGCGCGCCCTGGGGAGTTTGCGCCTGCACGATGTTCTCACGCGGAATCGTTGCTGTAATTACAGCGCCGCGAGCCGTACGCTCTACCTGCTTGATGGTATCTGTAGCAGGCAGAGCCAGGATGGCCGCGCCATGCATGCCGACCGCGTCGACAACGCGCGCCAGGGCTGCCGGTTCTACCAGCGGCCGTACCGCGTCGTGCACCAGGATAATGTCGTCGTCGCCACAGGCAATCGCGGCCAGTGCCCGGGCAACGCTTGCCTGCCGGGTGTCACCGCCTTCTACTACATGGATAGCCATGTTCGCAGGCAGCTCCGCCGCATGGGCGGTTAACAGCTGCTGCATGCGCGCTTTCTCCCCGCCGCGCACTGCTATCCACACTCCCCCGAGCGCAGGTAATGCCGAGAGTGCGAGCAGCGAGTGGATGAGGATCGGCTTGCCGTCAAGCAGCAGAAACTGCTTGGGCGCAGCCCCGGCGCCGGCCTGCATCCGTGTGCCGAAGCCTGCTGCAGGAACGATTGCGTAAATACCAGTCATCAGACGCTCAAGTATAGAGCAGGCGCGATTGCCCATGAGGATTGCTCTTACTCATCGCTTTTCAGCTGCGTACACAACGCTACATTAGCGCCACTGAAGCCGAGGAGAACTATATTCGCTCGTGATTTTGGACCAACTCGCGCTCCGCGTTTCCTACAGCTGTACCTCTGCTCACCTGTCTGCTTGAGATTGGCTGTGTCAGCCAACTGAAAAGGACCCTATTGGCCCACGATTCGACCCTACTCCATATGGAGTAGAAGCAGTTTCATCATCTCCCCCAAATGGGTCATGCCTGGAGGAGGCAAGTTCGGAATAGGTTTCACGAGGAAGCTATGTCTACGTGACAAAGGTAACTTAGAATTTCCATTGGCGGAAAGGGTACCTTCATAGCTTTTTTATGGGAATGCTCCTGTTTGAATGTCGTGACACCATGCGCCAAATGGGGGTATAGTTGTATTAGCAATCAAGGCGGCGTCCGGCACTCTTCTATTGCATTCCCTTCAAGTTGGATTCCTGAGACCTATCTCAGGGTCTGTCCCCCTACCCTCACTGGCTCCTCCACATACCGTCCGCCTTGGCAGGGCCCGTCTGAAAACGGGCCCTTTCTCTTGCGTCCTAACACGTAGGGTGCAGAGCGTGGGTCTATAGATTTACAGATCAATACAGCAGCGGATCAGCCTCAAGCTTCGCGCACGGCAATACCGAGCGCTCGCATCTTGCGGTATAAATGGCTGCGCTCCAGGCCCAGCGACTCCGCGGCGCGACTCATGTTGCCATGGCACTCATCGATTTTCTTCAAAATGAAGTCACGTTCATAGGCTTCACGCGCCTGCTGCAGCGAGGCAAACTCTTCGATGCCGTTCGCCGGTCGCACCGGAGTGCGCAGCATCAATGCCGGTAGGTGCTTGCGTTCGATGCGAATCGCACGTGGGTTCAGGATCAGCGTCCGCTCGATGATGTTTTTTAATTCTCGAACGTTTCCGGGCCAGGTGTACCCCTTCATCAGGTCCACCGCGTCGGACGTGATTTCCACATGCGGCCGACCGTACTCGCGGCCTATCTCGTGCAGAAAGCCGGTGACCAGTGGGGCAATGTCCTCGCGGCGCTCGCGCAGCGGGGGCACAAAAAAGGGGATCACGTTCAAGCGATAGAAGAGGTCTTCGCGAAAGTTGCCGTGTGCGATCTCCTCTTCCAGGTTCTTGTTGGTAGTCGCAATCACACGAACATCGACCTGCAACGGCTCGCGGCCCCCGAGCGGAATAAAGTTTTGCTCATCCAGCACGCGCAGCACTTTGGCTTGCGTTTTCAAGCTCATGTCACCTACTTCGTCCAGCAGCAGGGTACCGCCATCGGCACGCTCAAAGATACCCCGCTTTTCAGGCGGCGCACCCGGCACCACGCTGTTGCGATGGCCGAATAGTTCGCTCTCAATGAAATCTTCCGGGATCGCGGCGCATTTCAGCTCAAGGAAGATGCGTTCGCCGCGCAGGCTCTCCCCGTGCATGGCGCGCGCAATCAGTTCCTTGCCGGTACCGGATTCACCGAAGATGAGCACACGACCGTTAGTAGGTGCCATGAGCTGAATCTGCTGCCTCAGTGCCTTGGCCGATACGCTATTGCCGGTGATCGACGTGCTGCCGCCCAGCTGCTGCTTCAGTTCGCGGTTATCGGCGCGCAGATTGCGCTTTTCAATAGCATTTTTGATGGTGATGAGTGTGCGCTCGATAGAGAGCGGTTTCTCCAGGAAGTCAAACGCACCCAGCTTGGTGGCGCGTACGGCAGTTTCAATTGTGCCGTGGCCGGAGATCATAATAACCTCCGGTCTGCCTTCAAGGGCAAAATTGCCGATCTCGTTCAAGGCGTCGAGCCCATCTCGGTCCGGCAGCCAGATGTCCAGCAGCAGCAGGTCATAATGGGCATCGCCTAGCAGCAGCAGTGCCTCGGCAGCCGTGCCGGTGGAAGCAACCGCGTAGCCTTCCTCGGTCAGGATTTCTGAGAGTGTCTCACGGATGGCAGGCTCATCATCGGCGATAAGGATATGGGTCAAGCAGGCACGCTCTCAACTTCTCTGGCATCGACCGGCTCAAGCACTTTTACGAGCGGCAGCTCAATCACAAAGCATGCGCCTGAGGAGCCGCGTTGCTCGGCGCGCAGGCTGCCATGGTGGTCCTGCACGATCTTGGCAGCGATAGCGAGGCCTAACCCGGTACCGCGCTGTTTGGTTGAGAAGTAGGGCAGGAACAGCCGCTCACGCACCTCCGGACTCAAGCCGGGACCTGTATCGCTTACCAGAAGCTCTGCCATGCCGGTGCGCTCGCTCAGTGCGGTCTGGACACGCAGCACCCGGTGGAAGCTCGCGTTCATGGCTTCTGCTGCATTATCGATAAGGTTGGCCAGAGCGCGCTTCAGGGCTTCCGGGTCCGCCAGCACCGGCGGCAGTGTGGCGTAATCAGTTTCTACATGAATACCGTCGAGCCGCCCGTGAAAGAGCATGAGAGCGCTTTGCGCGATCTCGTTGAGAGAGGCTGCACGCGGCTGCGCCTGCGGGAATTCCGCTAGCGCACCAAACTGGTCCACCAGCAGCCGCAGGCTTTGCACGGATGACAGAATGATTTCGCCGCATCGACGAACCACAGCTATGGAATCGGAAGGCGCGCTGCCGTTTTCTACTCGCTGCATATGGCGCAAAATACGCTCAGCAGACAGCGAGATGGGTGTGAGCGGATTCTTAATCTCGTGTGCCACACGTTGCGCCACTTCTTTCCAGGCGACTTGCCGCTGCGCTTGCAACACCTCCGACATATCGTCAACCACCAGCACCGAGCCCCTGCGCTGCTGCCCCTGAGAGTCGCGGCCCAGGTTGAGCATGGCGATGGTAACTGCAACGCTTTGGCCTTCCGAGTCTGAGGACGTATTGAAGGAGCCGCTCTGTATCGGCAGCTCCAGCTCGACGCCGGCTACACCCATACGCTGCGCGCGCCGCTCCAGCAGCAGTACCTCACCCAAAATTTTCGTCGGTAGCAGGTCTTTGAGCTGCAATCCTGCAGGAACGGGCTGCTCCGGTTGGAGTGCCGGCATCTGTCCGCGCTGCGGTAGGCGATCCGTCAGCAGGTCCAGAAAAGCGCGATTCACCTGTAGCACATTGTGGGCACCATCGAGTACCACCACACCGCTCGGGATGGTTTCGAGAATCAATTCGAGCTCATGCTGCCGCTCCTTTAGCTTTCCATTGGCCTGTTCAAGCTGCGCAGTGGATGTATCGGCAATCAGGCGGCTTTCTTCAAGATCAGTCGCCATCTGGTTGAAGGAACCGATCAGTTCACTTAGCTCTTCCGTGCCTGAAAACGCAATGCGCTGCCGGTAGTCCCCTGCTGCGATAGCGTCCATAGCATCAGCCAAGGCCTCTACAGGCTGCGTAATCTGCTTGGAAAGAAACAGCGCCAGCCAGCTGGAGGCAAAAAAAGTAAGGGTAGTGACCAGCGTGAGCAGCAGCAGAAACGTGCTGCGCACAGCACGGCGCTCGCGGTACACGACCCAATACTCGCGCGCACCGGCGGCAATGCTTTCAATCGAGGGACCGAGTCCGGTAGGCAGAGGCAGCGCGACTACGACCACGCCGCCATCGTCGAAGGCTGCTGCTCCTAGCGCGAAGTCGTTGCCTGTTCCAAGTGAGAGCATAGGGCCATCAGAGCTTTCAGCGCCGCGTAGTGCCGCCGCGGCAAGAACCGTTTGCGAGGATGAGAAGCGGCCGACGCTTGGCAGGTTTGGCATGGCTGAGCTGTGCCGCGCGTGATGCACATCTTCAGTCGGCGGCGGCGGGAACGCGCTGTTGAGCGTTCGCGGTATTTCGGGCCAGGTATGCATCACCGGCATAGGGGGTGCCTGGGGCAGCTGGTAGCTGCCTACAGGCTGAGCATCCCGGTAGACGAACACAAAGCCGCCCTGAAGCGTGATGCGATGCCGGCGCATCTCCATGGCCAGGGCAGCGTCATCGGCCGCGTTGTACGCCACCAGCAACCCCGGAGAACGGGCCAGCGATTCTGCTTCAGCCCGTGCATTGCCGGTGATGTAGCGTGAAAACTGTAGCCCGAGCCCCAGCGACTGATCGCGAAGCGCCGCCACCGGCTGCGAAAACCACCGGTCGAGGGAACGATTCATAAGCAGGAATGAAAACAATGCCATGAATACAATAGGAGCAAAGGAGAGCAGCAGAGCGCCTAGCAGCATGTGCGAGCGCAGGCGCGAGCCCAGGACGCGCGAGCGCCCATCACCGTACATCTTGAGGATGTTGCGAGCCAGCAACACCAGCAGTAGAAGTAACAGGAGAAAGAGCATGACCGTGATGCCGGTAAACAGGAACAGAGCCAGAGGGCTCCCATGGTAAGAGGGCACCTGGTTGAAGGCATTCAGGGCACTCATGCCAAGCAGCAATACGAGTAGAGATGCGCCCAGAACAGGCAGCGTTAAACGCCTGGTACGCAAGCCTTTGTTTTCCTTGGCAGTAAACGCCATTATGCCTCGCTCCCAGCGCAACCGGTGTGCCCAGAGTATCAGCGGAGGGTGTCCCAACTCCTTCTTTACATAAAAGCGTTAAGAGTTGAAACTTGCCGGCTCGGGAGCGGCATACAATGTACCTACTATGAAAAAGACACTTTTTGCTCAGTCATTCTCTACAGCGACCATGCCTCTAGCCTTGGCCGCATGTCTTGTACTTGGTGGCTGCAGTAAGCAAGCGCCTTCGCCGCAGCAGGCTGCATCAACTGCGCAGCCCCCCAATCAAGTAGCGCCGAATGCGGCCGCGACACAGGCAACGAACCCAGGCAGTTCGGCTCAGCCACCGATAAGTCAGGCTTCGCCTGCCCAGCAGCAGGCGAATAGTATTCCTCCACCACCTGCTGAGCAAAGTGCGCCGGTGCGCCGCGCAGCTCCTGTGCCTGTTGATCTCACGATTCCCGCTGGGACCCACATCAGTGTGACCACGCGTGAAGAGCTCAGCTCAAAGACCAGCCAGCCCGGTCAGAGCTTTACAGCAACTGTTGCGAGCAATGTAGTGGTCCACGGCGCAACAGTTGTGCGGGCCGGCTCCTCGGCTACGGGCACAGTGGTTAGCGCGAAAAACCAAGGCAAAATCAAAGGGCAGGGTGAACTTTCGCTGCGGCTGGATAGTATTCACTCCGGTAGCCGTAATTTGGAAGTAGAAACCAGTGCTATTGAACAGGTAGAGAAAGGCAAAGGAAAGCGGACTGCCCTGTTTGCCGGCGGCGGTGCCGGTGCGGGTGCTCTGATTGGCGGCCTCGCAGGCGGGGGCAAAGGTGCCTTGCTCGGCGGTTTGCTAGGCGGCGGGGGTGGAGCGGCCGGCGGTGCCTTTACCGGGAACAAGGCTATTATAATTCCGGCAGAAACAACTCTGACTTTCCGGTTGGAGCATTCAGTGACAGTCAGTCGTTAAGCTGCTGCTTAGTCAAAATGAGATTATGTGATCTCCACGCCTTTGAAAAAGGCGTGGGGGGATAGTTCTCTGAAAACTACTAGATCAGGATATACGTGTATCTAGCGTAATAATTGCTGAATCGGCCTCCACGGCTTACCTTGTGAAATAGCTACCGGCTCACAGGCTAATGCACCTGCATAGGTATTTACTCCCTCAGCTAGCCCTTCATCTGCCAGCAGTGCTTGTTTCACACCCCCAGCCAGCCTGAGTACATATGGGAATGTCGCGTTTGTCAGTCCAAGCGTGGAAGTATTAGGTACTGCGGCAGGCATATTGGTAACGCAGTAATGCACAACTCCTTCCACCTCGTAGGAAGGATTGCTATGGGTTGTGGGTCGAGCGGTTTCGATACAGCCGCCTTGATCAATAGCAACATCGACAATCACTGCACCCTTCTTCATCCCGCGCACCATATCAGCCGTTACGATCTTTGGTGCCGCGGCACCCGGAATGAGTACGCCGCCGATCACCAGGTCAGCTGCATGCACTGCCTCGGTAACATTGTGCAGGTTGGAAGCAAGTGTAAACACGCGACCCGCAAAGATGTCGTCCAACTCACGCAGCCTGTGCAGGTTACGATCTACCATGGTAACTTTCGCGCCCATGCCAAGAGCAATTTTGGCGGCGTTAGTGCCTACGATGCCGCCGCCGACAATGCAGACTTCAGCCGGAGGTACGCCGGGGATGCCGCCCAGCAGCAACCCGCGTCCGCCCTTACCTTTTTCAAGGTAGGCCGCGCCGACCTGAACGCTCATGCGCCCTGCAACTTCAGACATTGGAGTAAGCAGCGGCAGGGTGCCGGTTCCATCGCGTACCGTCTCGTAAGCAATACCTGTTACCTCGCGCTCCATCAGGCACTCGGTCAGTCCCGGTAGGGGAGCCAGATGCAGGTAGGTAAACAATGTGAGGCTCGGGCGAAAATGGATGTACTCCTTCTCCGTCGGTTCCTTGACTTTGACGACCATCTCGGCATGCGCCCAGACATCCGCCGCTGCACCGACAATCTCTGCGCCGGCCAACTGGTAATCGTCATCCGGAAATGCTGAAAGCTCCCCTGCGTGCTGCTCGACCAGGACTACATGCCCGGCGGCCTTCAACTCCTTCACGCCGGCAGGAGTCAGGGCAACGCGTGTTTCATGATCTTTAATTTCCTTAGGAATGCCAATAATCATCTGGGTGCAGTTTCCTCTAACTCATCATACTGACCGAGCCGCACACTGTTTCGGGCTGCTGATGTGTGAAGACGCTTGTCCGCGAGGCACCCGCGTTCGGCCATGCCGCAGGTGCAAAGGTTTCAAGTCTGAGCTTTGCAAAAAGATAGCCCTGAAAAAGCTCGATACCAAAATCGAGAAGGACATCAAACTCAGCTTTTGTTTCAATGCCTTCTGCAATCAGCCGAACTCCAAGATCATGGCAAATGGACACCACTGCTTTGGTGATCGCGCGGGAGGCATCGCGCTTGTCGATGTCGCGAATGATTGCCATATCAAGCTTGAGAATGTCGGGCTGGAACTCCGCCAGCAGGTCAAGCCCCGCATAGCCTGCACCAAAGTCATCAATGGCTGTCTGCAAGCCATGCTTGCGGTACTCGCGAAAAATGCTGATGAGGTGCTGGCGATCGGTGATGCGCTCACCTTCAGTCACTTCAAAAATGATCTTTGTAAGCGGCATACCGACACGACCGGCTGTCTCCAGCGTTTTGCGAATGCAGTTCTCCGGTCGGTACACCGCACCCGGTATAAAGTTAATGGAAACAGTCTACGGAACTTCGGGACTGAGAGCAGCCGCCATTTCAATGGCGCGAACTCGGCAAGCCTGGTCAAACGCGTACATGTTACCGGCATTTATCTGGGCTAGAACACTTGCTGCGAACTTACCCTGCGGACCTCGCACCAGCGCTTCATAAGCAAACACGCCTGCCGCATGCACGATAGGCTGAAACGCAATCGTGAACGGTAAGGGGCTTCCTCATCTACGCGGCAAGCGCCGCCGCCCGCCCGTTTGGGAGCTTCGCCCTTTCCCAAGATCGTCAACATGCTGCCTCCGGTCTGGACTTGTCACCAGATGGAACCAGCTTCCTTGAAATGGTCTAATGTGCTAACTGCTTTTGGACGAAATCCTCTTACTACGGAGATCGTTCGTTTCATTTTGGACTCGCTCCCGCAATAGCACGGTACTTTAGTCAGTGCAGGGGATTACCGTGAAGGCTCACAGTGCAGCGCTGTGGCAAATGTGGTGTATGAAAGCGATACAATTGAGTTTCATTCCGGGGAAACTTCACCTGCTCCATGCCATCTAACGGTTTCCATTCGCGTTCGTCGCGGTCGCACGGTGTGCGTTCGCTGTTCAGCATCTTTTCAAGCGACCTTGCCATTGATCTGGGAACCGCCAACACGCTGGTCTTTGCCCGCGGCAAAGGCATCGTCGTCAATGAACCTTCAATCGTTGCTATCAACAAGAACACCAATCAGGTTGAGGCTGTAGGCAGAGAAGCCAAGGAAATGCTGGGGCGTACCCCCGGCAACATCGTTGCCATCCGGCCCATGAAAGACGGCGTTATTGCCGACTTTCGCCATACCGAGAAGATGTTGAACTACTTTATCCAGAAGGCACACAACCGCAAGATGCTGGTACATCCCCGCATTGTGATCGGGGTGCCGTCAGAGATCACGCAGGTAGAAAAGCGCGCTGTTGAGGACTCTGCCTATCGCGCCAAGGCGAGCGAAGTCTTCCTGGTAGAGCAAGCGATGGTGGCTGCTATCGGTGCCGGGCTGCCCATTACGGAGCCGCAGGGCAACATGGTGGTTGATATCGGAGGCGGTACAACAGATATTGCCGTGATTTCACTCTCCGGTATCGTCTATTCACGTTCTGTGCGTATGGCCGGAAATCAGATGGATGAGCAGATTACGAATTATCTGAAGCGGAAGTACAACTTGCTGATTGGTGAGCGTACTGCCGAGCAGATCAAGATTGAGATCGGCTCAGCCTACCCGCTGGATCGGCCCATGCAGATGGAAGTCAAGGGCAGGAACCTGATCGAGGGCGTACCGAAGACCATCACGATCGACGATTCCGAAATTCGCGAATCCCTGGCTGAGTCCATCTCGACGATCATCAATGCAATTCGCGTCGCGCTGGAGCGGACGCCCCCGGAGCTTTCCGCCGATATTTCAGACCGTGGCATTGTGCTGACCGGCGGGGGTGCCCTCATTAAGAATCTGGATAAGCGCATTCGCGAGGAAACCGGTCTGCCGGTCTCGGTTGCCGACGATCCGCTAGCTTCCGTGGTGCTGGGCACCGGCAAGATGCTTTCTGACTTCCGGTTGCTGCGCAAGATCAAGATCGACTAAAGATCACAAATGCTTCGCAAGACTGCTTATGGAAACCTTCTTTGACCGCTACAAGAATTCGCTGGTGCTCACGCTGGTGCTCTTTGCGCAGTTCATCCTGCTTGCTGTGCAAGTGCGGCCCGGGCTGCCTGGGGCGGCTGCGGCTGACCAGGCGGGAGTGAAGGTGTTGCGGCTTGGCGTAAATACTGTGGTGACACCTCCTGAAAAGGTACTGCACCAAAGCGGCTTGAGCCTTCGCGGTATCTGGTCTAGCTATGTAAACCTGATTGATGTCAAGGAGCAGAACGAGCAACTACTGGCCGAGAATCAGCGGCTGCAAATGGAGCAGGCCGCGCTGGCTGAAGACGCGCGCCAGGGCGAACGCCTCCAGGAAATACTGGCTTTTAAGCAGCATTACGTAGATACAACGGTACCGGCGCAAGTGCTGGGATCGAGCGGGTCAGATCATGAACGTGTTCTTTCCATAGATAAAGGATCGGACGATGGCATCGCGCCGGAGATGCCGGTGATCACGCCGGACGGGATTGTAGGCCGGGTGCGCGAGGTAACGGCACACTCCAGCCAAGTGCTTGAAATTTCGGATTCCACTAGCGCCGTCGGCATACTGCTGGAGCAGACTCGTACGCGCGGTATCCTACGAGGCGACAACGTGGGCCACGCGCAAATTGTGAATCTGATGCCTGATGACAGGATCAAGCCCGGCCAACTGGTGCTGACTTCGGGCGGGGATCAGATTTTTCCGCGGGGATTGCCGGTCGGTGTGGTCGATAAGGTAGTGCCTGATGTGGACAATCAGCCGCTGGTCAATGTAATGCTGAAGCCTGCGGCCAATCTGAGCCGTTTGGAAGAAGTTCTAGTGGTCACGGGTACCGGGACCGGTCCTTCAATCGGCGCTCGCCATGATCTGGTAAGGAGCGAAACCACGGCAGCCGGAATCAAAGCGGCTGCTGTTGCCAGGGCCGCTCAGGCAGCGGAAGCAGCGCTTGAGGCGCAGCGGGCTTCAGACATCCTGGCGGCACGTCTGCCGAGCGCGTCGAATGAGAGCAACCCGGATGCGCCGGACGCAAGTCCAGGCTCATCGCCGCTTACTGCCGACTCCAATGCAGCTCCGCTTCATCCACCTTCAGCACTGCACCCTGACCACTACTCGCCTACTGCAGCGATTTCTGCGCAAAGCCTGATCCCAGGTGAGCGGAGCGCGCCGCTTGCGGAGGGCGTGCCGCCGACTGTGCGGGTTGTCAAGCCGGTTGTCGATGGAGATGCGGCTTCCATTCCAAGTCCGTCTGTTTCACCTGCCTTTCGTGCGGCGCACGATGCAGCAGTAGCGGCGCGTCCGCACCCGCAGGTGGCTCTACCGGCTGCGGGAAGCCTGCCTTCTACGACCCGTGTTGCAACAGCAACAGGGGCTGCCTCAGCGGTAAGCAGCGATGGCATGGTGATGCGGCCTTTGATCCACCGAATTCCGCAGCTGAATTCTGATGGAACGCCTGTGCTCAATGCAGATGGAACGCCTGCCGTGAAACGCATTCCTGTGCTGAATGCAGATGGAACACCGGTGATGCAGCGGGTACCCGTTCCAACGCCGCATCCGGTTCTAAATGCTGACGGTACTGTGGCTAAGCCGGTGGTACGCCATGTGGTGGCGGTTGCAGGTGGAACCGGTGCTGCTCCCAGTATGCCTGGTACGGCGGCGAGTCCGTCAGCAAGCAGGGCAGATACGCCTGCTGCACCGGCGCGCCCGCGAGCGGCAGTACCTACGCAGGTTGTCAATGATGGACCTCTGCCCTCATCCTCCACTGTTCCAAAACCACAAGCTTCCCGCAAACGTACCCCCGCGCTCGTACCCGATGACGGCAGCCGCCCGCCTGCCGCTGTACCGCCCTCACCGCAGGAGCAGCATTAAAGTATGGCACTGCTAGCTGCCTCAAGGCGTGAGACGGAAGCGCCCACGCTCCCAATTTGGCTGGTGCTGCTTACACCTGTGCTTGCTATCGGTTTCGATTCCTTTGTGCCGGTACACTTTGCACCGGCAGCAGTGCTCGATCTGCCGCTGCTGCTGGTCATCTACTTTGCCATAGCCAAGCGTAGCCCGATTGTCGGCGTTTGTGCCGGTGCTGTGATCGGCATCCTGCAGGATGCGCTTACACGCGAGCCGCTCGGTGTTTTTGGCGTGACCAAGACTGTCATCGGCTATATCGCCGGGATGCTCGGCAACCGAATCGACACAGAAAACCATGCTGCACGCACACTGTTCATCTTCGCGCTTTCATTGCTGCACGGCGGTCTTTATTGGATACTGGTAGGCCAGCTGCTGAACCAGCCGCTAGGCTGGAGCTGGCTGCACGAACTGATTCGCGGTGCGGTCAATGCCATCCTCGGCACGCTGCTTTTTGCGTTTCTGGACTTGTTTCGCAGCGAAGAAGATTGAGCATTCTGCACCCGCAGAGATACGCTGAGGTAACCATGGCAGTCATGATCACAGCGTCATCTGCGCGAATAAACCCGCTATTCTATTAGCACACAAGGTATCTCTATATCTATGCTGAACCGGAAACAGGAAATTCCCGACGCCAAGCTGGCAACCGTGCAGTACGTCATCGTCGCTATCTTGCTGGTACTGATCGCCGGGTTGTGGCGGCTACAGGTGGTCGGTAAAGCTAACTACCGAGCACTGGCTGAGGCAAACCGCGTTCGCAAGGTGCCGGTACTTGCGCCGCGCGGACGCTTACTCGACCGCGAAGGCCGGCTCATTGTCGACAACTATCCATCGGTATCCTGCTTCCTGGTGCATGAGCAAGGCCGCGATTTACAAGCAGACCTGCCGCAGATCGCGCGCGGTTTGCATATTTCGACCGACCAGATTCAAGCGGCAATCAAGAAATACGGTATCTCGTCGAAATATCAGCCAATTCCACTCAAGCAGGACATTACGCCTGACGAGCAGGAGTTCATCGAGGCGCACCGCGATGAGTTGCCGGAACTGGAGCTGATCAATGAGCAGCGGCGGCTGTACCCGCGCGACGGTTTTGCCGCACACCTGATCGGCTATGTGGGTGAGGTGAGCGAGGATATGCTGCAGAACCCGCAGTATGCCTACTACACGCCGGGCGACGTAGTGGGCCGCTCTGGGGTAGAAGAAACATATGACCAGCTGCTTCGAGGGACAGATGGTTCGCATGACGTGTTGGTGGACTCTCATGGGCGTGAGGTCGGCGTGCTGGGCAATGAGCCTGCGGTTCCGGGCAAGGACCTGAAGCTTTCCATTGATCTGGACGTGCAACGGGCAGCGGAAAATGCAATGGGCGACCGCAATGGTGCAATCGTCGCCATGGACCCGCATACAGGTGAAATCCTGGCCATGGTATCGCGGCCTATTTTTGATCCGAACCGGTTCGCGGTCAAAATTGGGCGCGATGACTGGGACAAGCTGATGACTGACGCCGATCATCCTTTGCTGAATAAAGCGATTCAGGCGCAGCTGGCACCAGGATCGACGTTCAAGGTCATTATGTCCGTTGCGGGCTTGCAAGAGGGAGTTGCGCAGGATCTGAAAGTGGATTGCGGCGGCGGCGGCACCTTCTATGGCCGCTTTTTTGCTTGTGATAAGCGTCACGGGCATGTGGACATCAACAATGCGCTACCACTTTCCTGCGATACCTACTACTACACGCTAGCCGAGCGGTTAGGCATTACTAAAATAGCGAATTGGGCGCACCAGCTGGGGATTGGCCGCAAGACAGGCATCGACCTGCCCAATGAAGTAGCAGGCACCATGCCGAGCGAAGAGTGGGCAATGAAGAACTACCATCGCAAGTGGTATGCAGGCGAGACGATCTCAGTGGGCATTGGGCAAGGCGCGGTGGCGCTTACGCCCATTCAGCTTGCGCGTGCTATCGGCGGTATCGCCTCAGGTGGCGACATGCAGAGACCGCATGTGGTGCTGCCGAATCAGCTGCCGCCGGAGTATGAGCAGGCGATGCTGGAAACGTACACCGGTTCGGGCACCAGGCAGGTGCATCTCGATCCCGCCGCTTGGCAGATCATCACGGATGGAATGGCTGCGACAACGACCACTGCAACCGGTACCGCGCATGCCTCGTATCTGCAAGGCATTGACTTCGCAGGCAAAACCGGCACGGCACAGGTGCTGAACCACTCTTTCGGCGCGACCAGCGTATCCAAGGACAAAAGTGGGCGCGCCAATGCATGGTTTGTAGGTGTGGCACCGCGGCGTAATCCCGACATTGTGGTAGCCGTGTTGTGGGAGCATGGCGGCTGGGGCGCGGGTTCTGCTCACCTGGCGGCACAGGTGATTGAAACCTTTGTCGACAAGCAGCGGCGGCTTGAGCATAACCTGCAGACACCGGCTCCGCAGTCTGCCACGGTTGAGGTGGGCGCGGTTTACTCCGCACCCGGGGAGCAGGAGCAGACAGCCAAGCCTGCCGGTAAGACGCCGCATGAAAAGCCGCAGACACCGACAGCAGGCATGCAGGGCGGCCACTTTTCTATGCCGATTCGTTCTGAAACACAGGAACAGTCCGGGCTGGCAAGCGTGTCCCGCCCCAGGCTGCCTAGCGGACTTCATAGTGCGCAAGGAGTGCAAGCGCGATGAAAGGCCGGTTGTTCTCCTTTCGTGACTTCGATTGGGTTTTACTTGGCTTTGTGCTGATCCTGTCTGTGCTGTCGGTGCTTGAAATTTATTCCGCAACGCTGCACACCAAGTTTGTCGGCTTTGAGAAATCCCAGGTAGTCTGGCTTGCCGGTGGTCTGGTGGTCATGTTCATCGTCAGCCGTATCGATTACCATGCGCTGCTGGAAGCGATTCCGTGGATTTACGGCTTTTGCATCTTTTCCCTGGTTGCTGTACTGACTGTCGGCAGCAAGGTGCTGGGGGCACGGCGCTGGATCAAACTTCCTGGTGGCATCCACTTTCAGCCCTCGGAGTGGGTCAAGATCGTGCTTATCCTTGCAGTCGCTCGCTATTTCGCCGCGCGGCTCGGTAAGGAAATGACGTGGGCAGATATCGGCAAGGGTATTGCCCTGGTTGCGGTGCCAATGCTGCTGGTGCTTAAGCAGCCGGACCTTGGGACCTCGCTTACGTATTCGCCGATCTTGCTCGTGGGTCTGTTTCTCGGAGGTATTTCCTGGAAAAAGGCCGCAATCCTGGCGCTGGTCGGCGTCACGCTGATTGGGGGCATCTGGACCAGCGGCAAGGTGTTAAAGCCGTATCAGAAGGCCCGGCTTACCAGCTTTATCAACCCTGATAATGACCCGCGCGGCACCGGGTACCAGATTCGCCAATCCCTGATCGCAGTAGGTGACGGCGGTGTACTTGGCCGCGGCGTAGCGAAAGGCACGCAGACGCAGGGCGATTTCCTACCGATTCCCTATACGGATTTCATCTTTGCAGCATTCAGCGAGGAGCACGGCTTTGTCGGCGCGGTCATTGTGCTGCTGCTATACTTCCTCATATTGATGCGTTTGATCCAGAACGCTCATACCGCCGCTGACGTTTCCGGCACCATATTGGTGATGGGAGTTGTCGCGGTACTGATTTTCCAGATAGCAGTCAACGTCGGGATGGTCATCGGCTTCATGCCGGTCACCGGAATCCCACTGCCGCTGATGAGCTATGGCGGCTCATCTGTACTGTTTACGTTCCTGGCGCTTGGCATGGTCATGAACGTCCGAATGAATCGCTTCGTCAATTAGCGAGAACTCTCGCGCGACAAAGGCTCACCAATTTGTAGTGATGCGGCAGGCTCTAAAGTTTGCCGCTGTTTGCAAGCAGTTTCGCAATGAAAGATGAACCGGCCAGGCGGGCCCTAAGACCCCGGCCGGGCAGGAATCTGGGAATGAACGCAAGAGGATGGGAAACGGCCCCACCGGCACAATTGCAGGTTGACGCGGTCACCATCCTCTCTCGCCCCCTTTGGAATATAAGCTTCCCCGCAGTCGATACCATTCCAGTGCAAAGCCTCTCTAGCTGTTTTCAGCAGTATGCGGCTCTCTGGAAAAACTGGGTACAGTTCCAGTGTTCGATCTCCCCTGCAGGTCAGCTCCGCTCCAGAACCTCCTCGGTCTACTGCTCGCACCGTGGTCTGCCAGTCTTGCCTTGCCTGAAAGAGGCACCATGGGAAAAGAAATCTGTATTTCGACCACGCCGCATGAAACGCGGCTGGCCATCCTTGAAGACGACCAGCTCACCGAAGTTTATTATGAGCGCGAAAATGAGTACACCCTAGCCGGCTCGGTATACAAAGGCCGTGTCACTCGCGTGCTGCCAGGTATGCAAAGCTCGTTTGTAGATCTTGGGCTTGAGCGCGATGCCTTTTTATATGTCACTGATTTTCTGGAGGATTCTGAAGATCAGGACGAGTACGAGACCTCCAGCCCTGCAAGCAGTCGCGGGCGCATGGAACGCCCTGCCTCTCCTGAAGAAGCTGCTGCTCCCGCTGAAGAAAAGATTGAGCGGCCCGGTCGCAGAGAGGGGCGCCGCGATAGCCGTCGTAATGAAGGCCGGCGTCCAGAGCGTACGGAACAGTCCGCCGTCGTAGCTGAAGCCGCTGAAACGCCCCGCAAGCCAAAAGTCCAGGAGCGACAGGAAGAGCGTGCCGCTGTTGTGGCAGCCCTGAAAACCGCTGAGCCGGCTGCAAGTGATCGCGCTGAAAAGGGTGATCTGGGTGATGAAGAGGACGGATCACCTGAGGGTACCCGCCGTTGGCGTGGCCGCCGTGGTCGCCGTCGCGGCGGCATACGCGCCGGTGTGCTCGGGATGGGCGTTGCCGCTGCTTCCCCGGAGGATGTGCAGCCTGCAACGGCACCGTTCGATCTGCCCGAGCACGGAGCGCCCGGCGGTATGACTGCTCCGGTGGATGTTTCCGTAACTGCTCCTGAGGTCGACCCGGAGCCGGAAGGATTGGATTTGCAGGCTGCTGCTGTTACTGCTCCGCAGCGAGAACAGCAGGTAAAGCGCGAGCGAGATCGTGAAGATCGACCGGCACGCGGCCAACGCAATCCTGAGCGTATGGATGCCCCTATTGTTACCGGCTCGCCTGCTAGTATCGCCGCGCCCGCTTCCCCAGCTACAGCTGCTTTTCTGCCGGGTGAGTCACTCTCAAAGTACGGCGTGTCCGCACCCGCCGTTCCGCGTACCGAAGCGAAGTTGACCCCAATCCTGCGTCCAGTGAACTACACGCCGCCCCGGCCTGCCTCGCAGGTGGATGTGCCAGTAGGCTGGGATGGCGGCTCCATGCTGCCGGGCGAATCCATTTCGCGCTACAAGTCTGCACCTGCTGCGCCTGCAAACTCAGCTCTTGTAGAACCTGATCCAGCGGTGGCTGGAGAAAGCCCAATAGTTTCTACAGCCGCCCTAGATCCCATTACACTGCTTCCCAGCGAACCTACTGTTGCCGCTACCCCGGAAGCATCGATTCCTCAGATCTCAGAAGAGATGGTGCTACCGGAAATGGCTGCGGAAGCCCTGCCTGGCCTCGAACACCCTGAGCAGCTGACCACGAGCGCGCGTCCGCTCGACGCTCCCACCCAGGAGCTCCAAACTATCCATGCGGTGGAAGAAACATCACACACCGGCGATACCGTCCCCGCCCATGAAGAAGACGAGTACGAACCTAAAGACGGTGAGGCTTCGGTCCGCATGTCGCCGCCGACAACCAGTGAGCTGCGCTTTTCCCAGCTGTTCGGATTGGGCGGTAATAGTGAGACAGAAAAGTCTTCTCGGGTACCGTCTGAGCCGGCTTCCAGTGCCGCAGAGCCGGCAGCTTCCGTAACTACGCATGAGACAGAAGGAGTTGGTCATGCGTTGAACTTAGAGCCACATGTCGCTTTCGTGAATATCGTGGAACCAGGTCGTTCCACCATGGAAGCAGGGATGGAACCCACACATGCGGTGGATCATGGCAGCCAGGAACACCCGATGCACGTAGGTGAGTCGCCGGTATTCCATAAGGCTGACATACCTGTAGCTGTAACCGGTAAGGAACTGCACGCCCATACCGATGCCGCAACAGAGCAGGGAGCTGTCGAGTCCATGCACGCCCATGATGGTTTTTCAGAGCTGGTTGATCAGCTGCAGGGTTTCGCGCCCGGTGCCGGCTTCCTTGAAGAAGAAGTGATGGATGAGGAAGAGTACGATTTTGACCCTATCCATGCCCATCTCGATGAGCAGGATTTGGAAGACCTTGAAGAAGAGACGCTAGATGGTAACAGTGTCATGCATGATGGCAAGCCGGAACTGGTAGAAGCCGGCACCGGACAGCGCGCAGTTTCCGTAATTCCTCATGAGGAACAAGCGCCTGCTTTGTATAAGACATACGAGACGAGTGAGCACGAAGAGGAAGAGGACCCATCCGCCTTTGCTTTTGAGGTCATAGGTGAAGACGAAGAGGATGAGGCTCAGCCGGTAGCCGCTAACGGCAATGCGCAGCGTGGGGAGCGTTCTGGAGAAGATCGAGTGCGCACCGGAAGCCGTACAGGCGGCCGTGCAGGCGGCCGCGGCCGCAAGATGCCGGGCGGCGGCGGACGCCGTCAGTCTGCACAGACTCAGGATCTGCCGATCATCTCCGACCTGCTCAAACAGGGGCAGGAGATCCTGGTGCAGATCGCCAAAGAGCCGATTGCCAAAAAAGGTGCGCGCATTACTTCACACATCGCGCTGCCGGGCCGTTTTCTGGTTTTTATGCCTACCGTAAGCCATGTCGGTGTATCACGTAAGATTGCATCGGATGAAGAGCGCCAGCGACTGAAGCGCATCCTGATCAACGAGAAGGGTGAGTTCTCCGGCGGCTTCATCGTGCGCACTGCTGCTGAAGGCGCGAGCGAAGAGGAGCTGAGGGCTGACCTGCGCTTCCTGATCAATTTATGGTCTGAGATCAAGCAGCGCGCAGAAACAGCCAAAGCACCGGCATTGATCTACCACGATTTGAACCTGGTAGAGCGCATCCTTCGCGACCAGGTTTCAAGCAACTTCTCGGCGATTTGGGTGGACACAGAACAGGAATACGAGCGCATTGTGCGCTTCCTGAACCGCTTTCAGCCTGCGCTGGTGCGCCGCGTCAAGCTCTACACCAAGGAAACGCCGCTGTTTGAGCATTTCGGCATTCAGGAAGAGATTTCAAAAGCGCTCAAGGCCAAGGTCTGGCTCAAGTCTGGCGGCTCCATCGTCATCAATCAGACTGAGGCGCTGGTCGCAATCGATATCAACACCGGCAAGTACGTGGGTAAGACGGCGCGGCTTGAAGACACGATCGTCAAAACGAACCTTGACGCCATTCCGGAGATCGTGCGGCAGATTCGGTTGCGTGATCTAGGCGGCATCATCATTATTGACTTCATCGATATGGATGAGCGCAAGAACCGGAACCGGGTGCTAGCCGCGCTTGAAGAGGCGATGAAGGTGGATCGAGCTCCATCGAAAGTGCTTCAGTTTAACGACTTCGGCCTGATTGCCATCACGCGCAAGCGTGTGAAGCAGTCGCTGGAGCGTACATTGAGTGTGACTTGCGAGGTTTGTGTGGGTACAGGCATGGTGAAAAGTCCTATCACTGTATGCAATGAAATCTTCATCGAGCTTCGCAAGATGCACAAGCATCTCGATGGTAAAGACGTAATGCTGCGCGTGCATCCTGAGGTCGTCAAGCAGCTTAAATCCGCGAATGGCCGCTGGATCAATGAGTATGAGGAGATGGTAGGCAAGACGATCATCATCAAGTCAGACTCAGCACTGCATCCGGAGCAATTCGACATTCACTAGGGAGCGTTTTGCTGCGAAAGGCCGCTCCTTAGGAGCGGCCTTTCGCTTGCTGTAAAGGGCTCAGCAAAAGTGGATTCGCAACAAATAGCCCTTCTGCCGCGTCCTATGCACAGAAGCTGGGTTGAAACAGGCAGACTGCATGCCACATTCGACAACAGTTGAGGAAACCGAAAACATGACCGTTACCTTGTCATCTCTTGCCGCTATAGCGGCGACCCTTTCACTGGCTGCACTTCCGGCCATGGCACAGACTGTATCCGCACCTACCCTCCAGCCGACGGCCTACTCGTCCTCCAGCACCGGCTCAAGCCCATTTGCAGGCGAAGATATCGATGGAAGCTCGCTGACTTCAGCCCCCGACGGTAAAAGAAATATCGTAGAGCCGCAATTTGGCGGCGGCGGAGGCAATGGAGGGTACCACCGTTACAACGACAATGGAGGATTCAGCCATTTTGCATTAGAAGCCGGAGGCGGTTTTACCGCACCCAGCGGTAGCGCCGCAAGCAGCGGAGGTTCGTCGCTGATCGGCGATGGCCAGCAATATGGGATTATCACCTGGGGTGGTAACTTCCTGGTTGGCAGTGGCTGGAACTTTAGCAAACGCTTTACCCTGCTGGGCGAGTTCCAGTATGACTCCAACAAGATTCCCGGACGGACATTGAACGCGGTGTTCAATACGAATACACAATTTGCCGCAGAGGGAGTTACCGAGTTGCACGGCAGTGTACATACTTTAAGCGTGACAGCTGAACCTATGTACTACTTCTACAAAAGCGATAAAAGTAAGTACTCAGCTTATGTTATCGGCGGCGGCGGCTACTATCATAAAAGCACTAACTTCACGACACCGGTACAGGGGTACGGCGGAGGGTTTTACGGTGGAGGAATCGTCAATGCACCGGTTGCCAGCTTTGCGGATAGTGGGCTTGGAGGAAATGTAGGTGCAGGCGCTACTTTCAGCCCGCTTGGTGAATACTCGCATCTAAAACTTTTTGCTGAAGCTCGTTATGTCTATGTAGATACACCCAGCTTCGACATAAACAGTACTAGCGGAAACCCGCACACGGGCAGCGAATCTCTGATTCCTGTTACATTCGGCATCCGTTTCTGAGCCACAAATGCAAGAGTGAACCTTCTGGTTCGCTCTTGCATTTACACGCCGACCGGAAATGGTTTGGGCGAGGATTCATCAAGGTTGGCTCCACCGCGCCACCGTTCAAATCTACCCTGTAGCAGTGACAGTAAGCCGGTGTACCAGTACCCAACTACAAACAGAAGCAGGAAGGGAATTGTGAAGTAATTTTCATTTGAAATCGCGTACCAAATAGTAAGCGCAAAGTAGCTTCCAATGAGAAGTTCAAGCCAAGGTACAATTCCCAGACGATTTCTATACTTGACCGCAGCTGCGGTCTTCTCGCCTCGCTTCTCTACCCGGTACTTTGGCGTTCGCTTGAAAGAGCTCTTAATACCCAATAGTGCTTCCATTACGGCGCGTGTATTTGTCACCGTAAGCCCAATTCCAAGCGCTACAAGAAAAGGAAGATACCCAACCGTTTTCCACCATGTGCGTGGATACAGCTCTTTTTGCGATACCAAATAAAATGAGGAGATAGAAAAAGTTGACATGATAATCAAAGGAAGGTCAATGAAGAGCATTTGCACCCATCCCTGGTAGAAGCGGATGATCATGGCCGGCATCAACAATACGGATAGAACCACCATAAGCGGGTAACTCAAATTTGCAGTGAGATGGTACACAGCTTCTATCTTGGTATGAAGCGGCGCATGCGAGCGCCAGACCTGCGGAAGAATTTTCTTCGATGTCTGGATAAGGCCCTTGGCCCACCTCGCCTGCTGCGTTTTGAATGCTGTCATTTCAATAGGCAGTTCTGCCGGGCACTCCACATCTTGCAGGTACTTGAACTTCCAACCTTTCAGTTGGGCACGGTAGCTTAAATCTGTATCCTCAGTCAATGTGTCGTGCTGCCAGCCCCCGGCTTGTTCAATGGCGGCGCGTCGCCACATACCGGCTGTGCCATTGAAGTTGAAAAAGACGCCTGCGCGGGAGCGGCCGCCATGCTCCAGTACAAAATGGCCGTCGAGCAGGATGGCTTCAACTTGCGTTAAAAAGCTATAGTCGCGGTTCAGGTGGGTCCACCGGGTCTGTACCATGCCCACATGCGGCTCGGCAAAATGGTGCACCACCTGCATGAGCCATTCCGGCGGAGGGACAAAGTCTGCATCGAAGATCGCAATGAGCTCACCTGTTGCTGTACCCAATCCATTGTCAAGAGCACCGGCTTTGTAGCCGTAGCGATTGGTACGGTGAATGTACTCGATAGGGTGTCCTGCGGCTTGATAGCTTGCAACGATGAGCGCCGCTGTCTCAGCAGTTTCGTCCGTTGAATCGTCGAGCAGTTGAATCTGTAACTTGTGCCGCGGATAGTTAAGCTTGCAGCAGGCATCGATCAGCCGATCAATGACGTACTTTTCATTAAAGATCGGTAGCTGCACGGTAATCCCAGGCAAGTCCTCAAAGAGCTGCATCGGCTCGTGGGTGGCCTGTTTGCGATGCCTGAAGTAAAGCCAAACCAGCTGGTAGCGATGCACCCCGTAAAAGGCCAGTACGATCAGCACAACAAAATAGGGAATCAACAGTGCCGCATCGAACCAGTTCCATTCGTATAAGTGCTGGAAGGTGCGATCGGTGTAGTGCGTGTGCAGGTAGCGACTCAGCCCGCGAGAAACCAGCAGGGCAAGCGGCAGGAAAGGAAGTTGCGGGCTGGCTATCAGGGTCGCGGCCTCCGGCGAAATGACACATCTGATTGTAGTGCGCTACTTCTATGAAAAGCTTGAAGACTCCGATACATGGGTATATAAATATGTATCAGGAGACTTGCTATGGCTATGACACTCAAACTAACTGCAGTCGGCACTTCAACCGGAATGGTAGTTCCCAAAGAAATGCTAAACCACCTTAAAGTTAAAAAAGGGGACATGCTGCATGCCACCGAGACGAAGGATGGGTATTTGCTCACTCCCTATGATCCGATTGTGGAGGAACAGCTAAAACATGGGCGGCAAGTGATGAAAGACTACCGTGAAGCCTTTCGAGCTCTAGCGAAGTAGCTCTATATGAAAGATTCCATTCAGTGGCTCGACCGTCGCGCTCTGCTTCTTCTTCATGAAGAGAGTCTTGCTGACCATGGTGGTCTTTCTGGGTTTCGCGATGAAGGTCTTTTCGACTCAGCGCTCGTACGGCCACAACAGATACTTAACTATGAACCGGATGCAACGCTTGCGAGGTTAGCGGCCGCGTACGCGTTTGGGATCACGCGTAATCATCCATTTAGTGATGGGAACAAACGCACCGCATACCTTGCACTCGACATGTTTTGTCGGCTGAATGGGTGGGCTGTAAAAACATCACAGCTTGATGTCCTCAATACCATGCTTGCGCTCGCCGCAGGGAATCTAATGGAAGAGGTGCTTGTCCTATGGATCAGTAAGCACCTCATCCGTACATAAACAAAGTTCTAGTTTAGGAACATTGTCGTGTAGAGCGTATCCCGCTGCTTCGGGTTGAAGCCCGCATCTCGAATCACTCGCCGCAATTCTTCCTCTGTTGTGCAGTTCGACGTTCCCGCAGCTCGCACTACATTCTCCTCCAGCATGACGGAACCTACATCATTGCCGCCGAAGCGCAGGCCCATTTGCAGCACTTTCAGCCCCTGGGTTACCCAACTGGATTGCACATTTTCAATGTTGTCCAGGTATAGCCGCGAGATCGCCAGCACCTTCAGGTAGTCCACGGCTGTAGCTTCCTCCCAGCCGCGGCCGCCTAATGCAGTGTTGTTCGGCTGGAAGCTCCAGGGGATGAATGCAGTAAAGCCGCCGGTCTCCTCCTGCAAACGCCGCACCTGCTCAAAGTGGTTCACACGCTGCTTCACGCTTTCGCCCACGCCGAACATCATGGTCGCCGTAGTCCGCATGCCGAGCGAGTGCGCTGTACGATGCACCGCCAGCCAATCTTCCGTGCCGCACTTCAGCCGTGCGATTCTACGCCGGACTTCATCATCCAGAATCTCTGCGCCGCCGCCGGGGATTGAATCGAGACCTGCATCGCGCAGCCGGGCAATGGTTTCATATAGAGAAATCTCCGAGTATTCGGCAATCGCCAGGATCTCCGATGCAGACAGGCAATGCAGCCAGATCTGCGGAAAGCGCTGCTTGATACCTGTAAACAGCCTTTCAAACCAGTCGATCTTCAGGTCAGGATGGATGCCGCCCTGCATCAGTACGCCGGTGCCGCCCATCTCCAGGGTCTCGGCAATTTTTGCATAAATCGTGTCGAATTCGAGGATGTAGCCTTCGCTTGCGAGCTTGCCCTTGAGCGGCCGGTAGAAGGCACAGAAGGTGCAGTACTCCGTGCAAAAGTTGGTGTAGTTGATGTTGCGGTCGATGATGTAGGTCACTACGCCTTCCGGGTGCAGCCTGCGCCGCACGGCATCGGCATCCATGCCGAGGCCCAGCAGATCGTCTGAGTGGAAGTAGTCCAATGCCTGTTCGCGTGTGATGCCCATAGTCATAGTTTATGCCTTTGCACATAACCCGCAAACAATTCTTCGGCAGCGGATTCGCATTCTATCAAGGGCAGTGTTGCATCCCTTTTGCATGCTTCCACTAGGGCCGGGCAGTCTCCGGCGTTAGCGATAGAAGGTGGGCATGCACAATAAAGCGCAACGGTGCCGCGCCGATGTAATGGAATGGATAGCAGGTGACCAGTACCAGCTCCGGGGTGTCTTGTACGCTCAGTACCTGTACCTCCTCAGGGTGCACGATCTCTGTGCGATCCACCAGATAGCGGTACACATCCGGGCCGCGCGAAACTTCAATCGTCATGTGAGGGACTATTTTGGCCAGGGGGCGCAGAAACGTGTCGCGGTGCCCGGCCAAACCTACCGTTCCCAACCCTCCAGGCATCGCAGTGCCGGGAATATGTCCGACACCCCGAAGCAGGCTGTCAGTATTGTCGTCATCCATGACAGGTACCCGCAATCCAATCGCCGAGATGGTGAGTTGCCCCAGAACCGTATTCCCAGGCGCTTGCGTCGTAAGCGGGGAACCTGCAGCCGCTGCCCTTTTGGCAGCGGCATGCGCCTCCTGCCAGACCAAGCCGGTTGACAGTGCGCAAACCAGCGCCGTCAACCATAGAATGCGTTCAAGTGTTTTCATGTTCAAAGTATGGAGGTTTAGCGGCCGGCTGCAAAGCGGGCTGTGCGCAGGCCGACGGCCCCGAAAAGCGATGCAATACCTAGCAGCCAGACAAGAGGCAGCATGCCGGCGGTGTGTGGCAGCCGTGTTACGGCAGGCCTGTGTGTCACGCTGGCCACCTGCTGCAACCGTGCCGCCTGGATGCCTGCCGGAGCACTCGGGCCTACCTGCGTAGGCGTCAGCAGCCAGAGCGTGATCACATGCATTTCATCTTTCGAGAGATCGGTTTGCGAGAGAATGCCTTCCGATTCAGGATCAATTGCTGTTACCGGAGCGTTGTTAGCTTTGGCTACTGCAACTGCATCGTTCTTCGGATATGCAAATTCCAAGGGAGTGGGCAGCGAAGCGAAGTTCCAGCCGCGAATGTAGGTAGCCCCATTCGCCGGCGTGCTCCAGGTAACCTCACCCTTCTGATCCGGCAGCAGGCTCTTGCTGGGCACACCGAGGAACAATGTGTGGCCGGACGGTCCATCTACACGCAGGATGTAGCGGTCAGAGAGATGGTCGACGACACGAACGGAATAGCTGCCGGGGGAGAGTGTACGCCCTGGAATGGCGGTGGTCTCTGCGACGCTGAACTTTGCGGATGGGTGTTCGGTATCAGCGGCTAGCAGGGGTGCGGTGCAGGGGAATAAGGCAAGGGCGAACGCGGCGCAATAAGAAGTAACTCGTGCAAGCATGTTTTTCTCCTTGAAATGAATTCAGTCGGGCGGATATACGCGGGAGGGCATTTATCCGTTTCAATTGTCTGAGACTTTGGTCGCTGCGTGAAGGCTTAGGATGCTTCGTGAAGAAAATGCGTGTAGTAATTTCTTACACTTGAGGCGTTTTATAACCTATGTACTCCCTTGCAGGTGACTGTTGTGTTGCCTGATGGGCTTCCATGGTGACTGTTACCTTTACCTGTAACCCGGTAAATTTTCAAAGTGCAGCACGGGCGCTGACGCTACCATCCATACAGGAGCCTGCTGAGATCGTGTCCCGCATACTGAACAGCTGTACTTTCTGCTTCCTTATCCTCCTCTTTGCACCATCCCTGCCGGCAGCCGACGCGCCAGCTACCGGTTTGCGCGACACGCTTGTCTTTGTGAACGGGGACACGCTTCAGGGCAAGCTTGACCGCGAGGTTTCAGGCACTGTCTTCTTCCAGTCCGACGAGCTTGGGGCGATCAGCGTGCCGTGGGCCAAGATCAAGTCGCTGCACACGCAGGCAGGCTACGTCGTGCTTGAAAATAAACCCGGCGTGCACCTGCGCCATACCGTGATCGATGCTTCACAGGGAACTCTTGCCGTGAGTGCCGGCCATATCGAGGTAAGCCCAGGGACGGCGCCGCCGCCGATTGCCGAAGACGCTCCAGGAAGGCAGAAGCAACATGCCATACGGGGAGAGACCGTGGTGCCCTCGCCGCAGCCGATACCTGTCCAAAATGCGCAGTTCATCCTCAACGAGAAGACCTTTGACCGGCAGGTCCGGCAGGAGCCGAACATCCTTGCCGGTTGGAACGGCAGCGCCACCGGCGGCGTCACGCTGGTGCAGGCTACAGAAAACCAGTACATCTACACATCTGGCATTGCTCTGGTGCGTACTGTACCGACAGTTAGCTGGCTTGCCGCCCGCAACCGCACCACCGCCGATTTTTCAAGCTCCTATGGCCGCATCACGCAGCCGGCGTATGTTTCCGCCAGTACGCTTGTTCCGGCTGCCGCGACGGAAACTTCCATCTTCCACGCGGATGCGGAGCGCGACCAGTATGTAAGCAGCCGCGTCTACGCGCTGGCGCAGACCGCTTTCGACCATAACTTTTCGCAGGGACTTGCATTGCAGCAGGTCTACGGTCTCGGCTTCGGCGTGACTGTGATCAAGCGGACTACGCAGCAGCTTGATTTGAAAGCCAGCTTGCAATATGAAAAGCAGCAATTCATTACTTCGACGGCAGGTACGAATCAGAACCTGGTGGGCTCCACTGTCTCAGGAACCTACATGCTTACCCTGCCGCGCAGTATTGTGTTTCACCAGCAGATCGCCTATGTTCCGGCTTTCAATGTGGCACGCGCTTACTCTGCCAATGAGCAAAACACGCTGACGTTTCCGTTCTACAAGAGTGTGGCATTTACTGTAGGCACCATCGACAGCTACCTGAACGACCCCGGGCTGTCAGTACCGCCGACCACACGCAATTCCTTCCAGTTCACGACTGGAATTACATATACGGTGAAGTCGAAATACTAGGCATGAAGCAAAGAGGCCTTTGTCTCGCACCTGCTCTTTACCGCCGGATTACTGACCATGCGGCTGTGTAGGGCCGGTTGCCGCCAGCGGTTGTTTCAATACTTTCATCACCTCGTCCGGCAACGGCTTGTCCGCATTCGCCATCAGCAGTGAAACCTGCCACATCTGCGCCTCATTCAGCACGGCGGCATAGGCGGGCATGCCGGAGAGGCGAATACCATTCTTAACCTTCCAGTAGGTTTCGCCCGGCGGATCATCGCTGACACCTACCACGCCATGGCCGTGCGGTGCCCACAGCTGTGGGGCATGGGGAAACATGTTGACCGCATGGATAGAAGGGCGGTTGTACTGGCCGTGGCAGTTGGCGCATTGCGCCTTGTACACCTGGGCACCAAGCAGCAGATTCGCCGGGCTGGGATCCATGGCGGCCTTTGCCGGCATTTCACGATTGATGCGTGCGTGGAGAGGGACGCTCACAATCTGCTCCTCGAACGGAAGCTGCGGATCGGTGACGGCAACCGGCGGATGACCATATCGGAGCCATGCCGCAGCACCTACCGGTAAAACGAGCAGCCCAAGCAGCAGGCCAAGAATAAATCCGCGCATTGTAAATTCCCCTAAGCCAATTTCTCCGGGCCAATTTCTTTGAGCCCTGACACGCAACCCTTCTTGCTGTGTATCGCACTCCTGATTCGTGCGCAATAGCCGGCGGCGAGTTCCTGTAAGTTTCCGCTCGTGGCTGCCGGTAGCCCCGGACGCATCGCCAGCCGGAAGCCGGAACTTCAGCTGCTGCCTGCCATGAGTGTTTTAATAAGGATTGCATGGGCTACGGCTTTCCCCATCGCTGTTTTCGGAGGCATCAAACTTGTTTCAGCACCGCCACCGTTCCGCTGCCCTTCTGCTTGCCAGTGCTGCTCTCCCCATGGCTGTTGCCATCGCGCAAACCGGCGCTTCCAGCACGCAAACCAGCCCGGCCACGGACCCGGTTCCCAGCCAGCCCCCAAGCCAGACTCCAGACCAGACTGCCGACCAGGTTACAGGCCAGCCTGCCGAGCAGACCGGGCAGCAAACCACGCAGCAGCGGGCACAAGTGCTGCGCGACGCCCAGGCTCGCGTGAACGCGCGACGCCATATTCGCCAGCAACAGGTAGAGCAGGATACATATACGCACAAGTACGAGCTATACGCAGGCGGCGGCTACCTGCGCTTCCGCCCTGGACACAACCTGCAGCACACTACCGAAGGTGCCTGGAACGTAGGCATAACCGAGTGGGTGCGACCCAAGCTTGGTATCACGGGTGACTTCCGCGGCTACTACGGTACGGCGATTACCGACAACTTCCAGTTCCAGGTGTTCAAACCATCCATAAGTCAGTACACCTTTATGGGTGGGCCGCAGTACCGGTTCTTTCAGGGCCAGCATTGGTCCTGGAACGCGCAAGTGCTTGCCGGAATTACACACGGCAACTTTTCTACCGGTACAGGAGGCTTTCCTGCAGATCTTGTCGGCTTATATCCTGATGGCAATCAGTTTGCCTTGAGTGTGGGCGCGGCAGTGGACTATAACCTCAGCCCGGGACTTGCCATACGGCTGATGCCCGATTACTTGCTCACTACCTACGGCTCCGATATTCAGCACAATCTTGGTTTCAATATCGGTGTTGTATATCGCTTTGGACGTCAGTGAGTCGATCCTGATTGCAGCACTGTTTGAGATATGACATGCTTGATACTAAGCAATTGATATGAGTGCGACTGCCACGGCAAAAGTATTTATGAGCGGAAGGAGTCAAGCAGTAAGAATTCCTGCCGAGTATCGCTTTACGTCGAAAGAGGTATCCATACATCGTGATGAGACTACCGGTGATCTTATCCTTTCCCAAGGTCCCGGCAGCTGGGAGCAGGTGTTTGCGGCTATCGATGCAGCCGGTGTGCCGGACGATTTTTTAGTCCGCACCAAGGACGTATCTCAAGAACGCCCTGACTTATGAGACCGGCTTATATGCTCGATACCAACACTGTCAGTCATATCGTTAAGGGTCGTTCCATTGCCGCAAGATCCAGGTTGGCTTCCTTACCGATAGACGCAGTGGTAATCTCCAGTATTACCGAAGCGGAATTACAATATGGCCTTGCAAAGCTGCCTGCTGAACATCCTTTAAGAGGTGCTATGCACGGCTTCTTCTCAAGGCAAAGTGTCTTGTCATGGGGAAGCCGCGAAGCTGATACCTATGGCCAATTGCGCGCAATGCTTGAGCGAAACGGCAAATCCCTAGATACCATGGATATGTTGATTGCGGCGCATGCAGCGGCAGCGGAGCTAATCTTGGTGACCGGCGATAAAGCACTTTTAACCTTAAACCTGCCGGCGCCGCGCGAGAACTGGGCTACAGACCTGCCTTAATACAAAATGCGTGACACCCCATAGGCAAACGCAGCCAGCCCAAGCCCGATCAGCACCAACCGCTTGCCCACCCCGGCCATGCGCCTGCGGTGCCATCGGCTTCCCGCAGGCATCGTCGATGCCGGCGGATCTGATGTGATGATATCGCGCAATAGTAAGCCAGTGAGCGCAAGAAACAGCCCAGCCAGCAAAGTTACCCAATGAGACACATTACTGATTCCAGGCATATTATTTTGCCGCCGGGGACCCGCCGCTAACCGGAGCCGTACGAAAAAGCGGCTCCGCCGATATGCGGATAAGATCGAGGCGATCTCCTCTTCACTCGGCAGCTTTTGCTTGGAGGCCGGTGCGGCATCCGGCTCCTCAAACAATCTCCACTGCTTTTGCGTAGTTACTATACGGCCTGGGAGCAGCAGCTTGCGAGAGATGTTTTTCTGCCGGCTCCTGCCTTACTGAATGGCTGCACCGGGAGCAGTCTTTTGCAGTGACTCCGCAGTACCTAGTGAGTAGCTGAAGCGATATATGTGTGTGCCTTGCACGGCTTCAATCTCCATGGTGCCGCTCAAGCCGGACAGCTCGCCCGTGCCGCTGTCCGGTACCACGGTAACTACCAGGGTGGGAACGCCGCGTTCCATTCGGCCGCTGTGCTGCAAGGCAAAGCTGCCGGTGCGTCCCACAAGCGTGCCTTGTACGCGCTCCATGGCGATGTAGCCGCCGGAGCCGTCAACACTACCCATGGCGGCCAGCATTTCACCCTGGCTGGTAGCTTTCAAGTCGCCCGTAAACACCTTAGCGATGTTGGACTGCCGGAACTGCCCCGGCGTTTCCTGCCTTGGCGTGAGCGTCACCCGGAACTCACCTGTTGCCATGTCTGTCATGCATGTCTCCTTTTTGACGTCTCTGCATTTTAGAATGCCGTTCACTTGCGCCCGGCTTTACCCCCTGTGCATCTACTACTCATGGAAAATTTGCAGTCTTTACAGCCAGATATGTACAGCGATGTCTCCGCGTCCAGAGCTGCCGGGTTCGCCCCAGCCGGGGAGTTTGATGTACTGGTTATCGGTGCCGGACCGACCGGCTTGGCGTGCGCGCTTGAAGCCAAGCGAATCGGCTTGCGCGTGGTGATCATTGATAAAGGCTGCCTGTGCAACTCCATCTATCACTACCCGGCACATATGACGTTCTTTACAACGCCGGAATTGCTGGAGATCGGCGAGGTGCCGTTTCCCAGCCAGAATCAGAAGCCGAACCGCAACGAGGCGCTGGAGTACTACCGCAAGGTTGCCGAGCGCTTCGAGTTGGACATTCGCCAGTACTTAAACGTGGACTCGGTAGAGGGCGAAGACGGTGCCTTCCATGTGCATACGACGGACCGGTTTGAGCGTAAGGCGGTGTTCTCCGCGCGCAAGCTGGTGGTTGCTACCGGCTACTATGACCTGCCGAACTACCTTGGCATCCCTGGCGAGAACCTGAGTAAGGTGATGCACTATTACGATGACCCACACCCCTACTACGGCATGGATGTGCTGGTGATCGGAGGCAAGAACTCGGCAGCCATTGCGGCGCTTGACTTGTGGCGGCACGGTGTTAGGGTGACGCTGGTGCATCGGGGACCTGAGATGCACCGCCACGTGAAGTACTGGATTCTGCCGGACTTCAACAACCGCGTAACAAACGGCGAGATTACTGCATATTTCAATTCGCAGGTGATCAACATCGGCCCCGACTGTGTGACACTGAGCACCCCTGAAGGCGAGCGCACCTTGCCGAACCACTTCGTGTTTGCTTTGACCGGCTACCACCCGGACTTTACATTCCTGCAATCACTAGGGGTTCACTTGCACGGGGAAGACCGGATGCCGGACTGCGACCCGAACACGCGCGAAAGCAATGTGCCCGGTATCTACCTGGCCGGCGTCATCGTTGCCGGAAACCGCACCAACGAAGTTTTTATTGAAAATGGCCGGTTTCATGGCAAGGAGATCGCTCGCAGTCTGGCTGAACAGTTGCAGGCTGAAGTGCGGGAACCGGCAGGGGCAAACGTTTAGATTTCATGTGCGGGGCGTAACAGCACCAAGCTGTTGCGCCTTTCCCTTGCAGTGCAACCTTCTCTGAAATTCATTCATCATGCGCCCTTCAAGGTGTAACAGCAGTACAGAGAGCCAACCCGTATGGCATCATCCATTTCCAGCGTTACGCCTGCCGACCGTGCGCCGGCTCTTGAGCATCGGCGGCGACAAAAGATGGCTCGTTCAGCGCATGCTTATGTTCGAGGAAACACACAGCAGTTTTACACTTGGCTCGAAGCTCACTCAGGAGCGAGCATTCCGCATGGCCCGGCTATCTGGATCGGCGGAGATTGCCACGTCGGTAATCTTGGCCCGGTGGCCAATGCTCAAGGTCGTGTCGAGATGCAAATCCGCGATCTTGACCAAACAGTCGTCGGCAATCCGGCGCATGATCTGATTCGCCTGGGTCTTTCTCTCGCTACCGCCACACGCGGGTCCGATCTGCCGGGTGTTACGACCGCGAAACTTCTGGAGCAAATGGTAGAAGGCTACGAACAGGCACTTGCCACTCCACGCAAGGAAGCCAAGGCAGACCATGAGGATCTTGGGCCGATTCAAACTTTGTTGAAACAGTCTTATAGGCGGCGGTGGCGGCACCTTGCGGAAGAACGCATTGAGAATGTCAGCCCCACTATCCCATTGGGCAAATGTTTTTGGCCTATCAGCCCTGAGGAAAGAGGCGAGATTGAACTCTTGTTTGGAGATCCAGGTGTAGCAAATAAGGTAACAGCCATTGAAAACCGCGAGGACGGGGAACGACTACGTGTACTGGACGCGGCGTACTGGGTGAAGGGATGCAGCTCCTTGGGACGTTTACGCTATGCTGTGCTGCTTGGAATCGGGAAAAAGGGTCTTGGCAAGTACTGCCTGATCGACTTGAAAGAAGCTACGGCAGCGGCTGCCCCGCGTACAGAGCGAGACCCTGATCAGAACCATGCGGAGCGGGTTGTAACTGGAGCGTGCCACCTTTCACCGTTTTTGGGCGAACGCATGCTGGCGGTTACGTTACGCAAGCGGCCGGTTGTGCTTCGTGAGCTCATGCCGCAGGATTTGAAGCTTGAGCTTGACCAACTGACGCAGGGGCAGGCCGTTGCCGCTGGGCGGTATCTAGCAAGCGTGGTTGGAAAAGCGCATGGAAGGCAAATGGACGCTACAACTCGTGGAGCATGGCACAAGAAGTTGCAAGGGAATCGCTCGAAAAGCCTCGATGTTCCAAACTGGCTATGGAGCAGCGTTGTTGCCCTTATTGCTGACCACGAGGTTGCTTATCTTGAGCACTGCAGGCGGTATGCTGCTGCTTGATGCGATGGCTGCGAGCGTTTTAAGGCGTCGGTACTGATCCAGGAGATCAGATACTCATTGCCATTTGTACTCTGCAAAAGAACAATCCTGGGTCTACTTGATTCCAACTCAATAGCGTGACGCATAAGCTGTTTTAAGGCTGACGGTTGGTTATCGAGACCCGGAATGGTGGTAGCTTTGCCTCGCCGGGTTCCTGCATATAGGTCTGTGATGTTAGAGCCGGATCATAGCCTCGCCACAACCAGGTGAGCTCTTCAGGAAACTCCGAACCGCCATGCGCCGCGCTGTGCGGGCCGGCACCAAATGAGAAGTGGAAATCGTAGTCCTTAAGCTTGAGCGCATTTGCCATGCGCAGGTTGGCCAGCGGCCAGCTGCCGTAGCGCAAGTTTTCCATGTCGTTGTTGCCGTCTTCTACCCATACGCGCAGGTTGCGGCGTGGCTCGTGCAACACCTTTTCGGGGTAATCCTGCCCGCCGTCCGGAACTGCCGGGTCCTCATGCCACTGGATGCTGGTAAAACTGCCGATCCAGGTGAGGACGCGGGAGAACTGATCCGGTTGTTGCCATGCCGTGTTAAATGCGCAGATGCCGCCGGAGGAAAGTCCGGTGATGGCTCGGCTATATGCGTCTTTGCGGATATGATAGCGGGCGTACACCTCCGGCAGTAGCTCATCGCGGAGGAAGCGGGCGTAGCGGTCCGAGACAGTGTCATACTCTGTCGAGCGCATGGAGTCTTTCAGATCGCGCGACCACTTTTTCCCATAAGCTTCGACAAACCTGTAGGTCGGCGTACCAGGCGCCGCCGAGATGTCACCTGGATCGATGAAGACGGCGATCATGACAGGAATTTTCTTCTGCGCAATGAGGTTATCGAGCACGTTCAGGGCAGGGTGGTCGCCGTCGCGATGGCTATAACCGCCGCCATCCTGAAATACCATCAGCGCGGCAGCCTGCTTCGGATCGTACTGCGCAGGGACGTAGACCCAGTAGTTGCTGACCATACCGTCGTAGATCTTACTGGTGTAGGTCAGTTTGGGACTGAGTGTGCCGCTCGGTACCCCTGCATGCTGCTGTGAGTCCGGCCCAAGCTGCGGGGTAGCTGCGGCGGGCTGTTGTGCCGACATGGTTGTAGCTGTGAGCAGGGTAAGGGCGAGAAGTGTCTGCCGCATAGAGCTCCCACTATAACGGGCCGGTATGTAGAGTTTGCAAGCCGGGCAGGCTAGGCGATGACGCGCCGCAGAAAGTTGCGGATGCCGACGCCGCCGAGCAGTCCGAGCGAGACCAGCAAACCGAGCAGAATAGCGAGTGAAGACATATGAGGCACGCCGGGCGTAAGCGCGGTGCGCAGCCCTTCGCTCATGTACACAATGGGGTTTGCGAGCACCACGATCTGCAGCCAGCGCACATGCGACAGTAGCGCCCACGGGTAATATACGCAGCCCAGGAACGTAATCGGAATTACGACGATGGAGAACACTAAACCGATTTGCCGCGGCTGTACGCTGGAGCCGATGGTAAGACCGAGCGCGCCTGAAACCAGGCTGGCTAGCACCAAGACCGTTACAAACATCGGCCAACTGGTAACGTGTAGCAGTACCGGCGTCGAGGGCACGTAGTAGGCCAGCGGCAATACCAGCAACGCCGCGAAGATGCTTTGCAAGGCAGAGAAGCAGACCTTTTCGACGGCGACTGCGTACACAGGCAGGGGGCACATGACGCGATCGTCGATTTCACGGGTGATGCCGAACTCGCTTGAGAGAGGCAGCGCTACAGCAGCGATGCCCGTGAACATGATTGCCACTGCCATGAGCCCCGGCAGCAGCACGGTAGCGAAGTTGCCGCCGCCCATCATGATGCCTGCCCCGGAGCCCATGCGCGGAAATAGGTACGTAAATACAAAGAGAAATAGCAGCGGCTGCATGATGACGCGCACAGCAAAGGGGAACAGCTCGCGGCTCAGTACGCGTGTATCGCGCAGCATGAGTGCGCCAAAAGCTCCCAGCGCGCTGCCGGAAGGCGCCGGTTGCGCTTGCTCGTTGGGCGTGGATCGAAGCTGCGCCTCATGGCCTTCTTCAATCACGCAAGGCTCTCCCGGTCAACTTCAGGAACACGGTTTCAAGGCTCGGCTCATGGAGCGCCAGGTCGCGCAATCCGGCACTCTGCGCGGCAGCAATCACCTGCGGGAGTAGCCCTTCAATCTGGTTGGCAAAGATGCGGACTCCACCGGTCGCCGTTTCTGCTGAGGCAACACCGGGCAATGCCTTCAGGCGCGATAGCAGGACCTCGGCGCCGCTTTGATCGCGCAGGGTCAGTTCTATAACCGTATGCACTCCATGCTTTCCTTTGAGCGTTTCCGGCCGGTCGAGCGCAAGAATGCGGCCGCTATCTACCACTGCCACACGGTCGCAAAGTGTGTCCGCCTCTTCCATGTAGTGCGTGGTCAGCACAACGGTAATACCTTCGTTGCGAAGGGTACGCACTGCGTCCCACATGGCAATACGGCTTTGCGGGTCAAGGCCTGCGCTGGGTTCGTCGAGAAACAGTACCGCCGGGTAGTGCGCGATGGCACGAGCAATTTGCACACGCTGCTGCATACCGCCTGAAAGCTGCGATGGGAACGACTTGCCGCGTTCCCCTAACTGAAATTGCTGCAAAAGCGCTTGGGCGCGGAGCCGTGATGCAGGGGAGTTCATGCCAAAGTAGCGGCAATGGAAATAGAGATTTTCATATATGGTCAGCGCACGGTCGAGCGTGTTGTACTGCGGCACCACACCCATGTGAAGCCGCGCCTTGGCTGGATTTGTACTCACGTCAACGCCGGCGATACATACAGAGCCTGAAGTGGCACGAGCCCGGGTGGTGCAGATACTGATCGTGGTTGTTTTACCTGCGCCATTGGGGCCGAGTAGGCCAAATACCTCGCCCCGCTCCACTGTGAGATCTATTCCATCTACGGCTATGACCGGGGTGGGTGCCGTTGGGTAAACCTTGCGCAGTGCATGTACTTCAACAATCATTTGTGTCAGGCTGCAATCGTCGGATCACTCGGTTTGCCGTGCGCGGCCGGCATGTGAAGCACTGCCGCATTTGCAGCTGACATGCGCCGCACTTCGCGCCGTGAAAGTCGCCGCATCTGCTCTGTAGAGTAAAACACTTTTCTTCCGCATTCCAGGCAAACCATGTAGCTTTGCCGGTCAATGGTAAACGGACGGGTCATGCGATCGTGAGGACAGCCAAATACCGAAGATAAAGCATGAACAACATTGTGGAGAACTCTCATAGGCCCTCTTGGGTGTGTAAGCAGATATGGGAACGGTGTGATGAGATGCTACCCGAAGCTTCTGGTTGCCAAAGTAGGTACCCGCATTATTTTCCACATTGCCATACCAAATCGGGACAGCTTACTGCATCCGCACCACTAGCTTGCCAAAATGGGACGCAGACTCCATTATTTGCATCGCGGCTGGAAGTTGCTCCTGGGCGAACTCTCGGTCAATGACCGGCTGTAGGCGCGACACCTCGAGCGAACGGTTCAACGCTTCAAAATCGGTGCGTGACCCCAGATAGATACCTTGTACCCGCAGTTGTTTACGAAGGATTACGGTGACTTCTGCCGCTTGGTCGCCCTGAGCTAGGATTCCAATTTGAGCGATGGAGCCGCCGATCTTTGCCGCTTGTAGCGACTCATTGAAGGTGCCGGCACCACCGACCTCGATTACCAGGTCTACGCCTTCACCGTCGGTCTGCTCCAGCACCCACTTTGCCCAATCTGGATTGCTTTTGTAGTTCACTCCGGCATCGAGGCCCAGCGCGCGTGCACGTTCGAGTTTCTCATCACTACTGGAGGTGCCCAGTACGCGCATGCCCATTGCCTTGGCAAGCTGCAGCGCAAAGATGGAAACGCCGCCGGTGCCCTGGATGAGCACTGTGCTGCCGCTTGGGAGCGGACCGGTTTTGTGCAGCGCCGACCATGCTGTAACGGCTGCACAGGGCAGGGTGGCTGCTTGAGCAAAGGAAAGATGGCTAGGCACCCGAATCACGCCGCGTGCGTCAAGCACGACATATTGGCCGGCCATACCGTCGATGTCCCCGCCTAGCGCTCCTCGATACTTTGCAGCTGAGGGTGCGCCGTCAAGCCAGTTTTGCATAAAGATGGCTGCCACACGATTGCCCGTCTTGAACTCCGTGACACCTTCACCGACGGAATGGATAAGGCCTGCGCCATCGGAAAGCGGTACTCGCGGCAGCTTGAGCTTGGGGTTGTACTTGCCTTGTATGGTCATCAAGTCACGGTAGTTCAGCGAGCAGGCATGAACTTCCATAACTACCTGGCCGGGACCGGGCTCAGGGACAGGCGCTTCTACCTGGGCAAGCTTGTCGATGCCGAATGCAGGGATATTCCAGACTTTCATGGGTGTTTCTCCGACTTTAGAGATGCCCTCTGCTCGCCGGGCGATGCGTTTGCATCGCACAGGGTATGGCCAAGGGATGGGAAAGTAAGGGCGTGGAAGAGCAGCTTGCCGAGCGCGACAATGCAGCGTCAGCCATGAAAAAGCGGGACACGGGGCGCATGAATGCGGGTGCACTACGGCAGAGACAGGCGCTGGAGTTGCAGCGCGAGCAGGTGCTGAATGAGCGTACCAGCAACCCGCACCGTCGCACAGCTTTGGCAGCTGCCCTGCTGTACGTAGAAGAGAAGCTGGCCGCACTGGACAAGCCTACCTGACCCGTCAGCCCTTCCGGTTGAACAACAGCGAGTTTGCCTGGTCGATAGAGGTCATTGATACACGCGCAATATTGACGTGCGCCGGGCGAGAGGTTACCCATAAAATCGTTTCCCCTACATCCTCGGGCGTTAGCGGTGTGATACCCGCGTACACCTTGGCAGCGCGCTCCTCATCGCCACGAAAGCGAACTTTTGAGAAGTTTGTTTCGACAGCACCTGGATCCACGGAAGTAACGCGTATAGGAGTTCCCAGGAGATCTTGTCGCAGTCCGTCATTGAGGGCTCGCTCGGCTGCCTTGGTTGCGCAGTATACGGCACCGCCTGGGTAGGTCATTTCGCCTGCGGTGGAGCCGAGGTTCACCACATGCCCGCTCCCTCGGCTCACCATGCCGGGCACAACTGCGCGGGTCACGTACAGCAGTCCCTTGACATTGGTGTCGATCATCTCGTCCCAGTCGCCGGGCTTTCCCTCGTACACTTTATCCGTGCCTCTTGAAAGTCCTGCGTTGTTAATCAATATGTCGATTGCAGACCACTCTGACGGTAGTGCACCCAGGGCCTTTTCTACCTCCGAAGCCTGCTGTACATCCAGGGTGAACACGTGGGTTGCTGCCGCGCCTGCTTCTGCCAGCTTCGATACCAAAGCCTGGAGCTTGTCCAGTCGCCTGGCCGCAAGCAGTAGTTTGGCACCTTCCCGTGCGAACGCATACGCGCAAGCTTCACCGATACCGGAGCTTGCGCCTGTGATAAAAACCAGTTTGTCCTTCAAGCTGCTCATACTTCTTCTAAGCCTTTCGCTTCGTTTCGCACCAGCTTCAGGTACCCGGCAGCCCAGTCTTTGCCGCCTTCGCCTGCCCTTACGGCAGTGTTCAGCTGCTGCTGAAAGATATCGGCGAGCGGCGTGCGTGTGGCGCGCTCTTTAGCTGCCTCGCGGAACAGCCGGGTGTCTTTAGCACCCATATCAATGCTTGATGCAACTTCTTCCGGTGGGTGAAGCATGACCTTGCTGTAGTTTGCATAAAAGGCAGATTGAAACAGGGCATCATTGATCGTTTGGAGGAAAAGCGCCGGATCGATGCCATAGGCTTCGGAGTAAGTAACGCTTTCTGACAGGGAAGCAATCATGGCAGTGATCAGGAAGTTGCCGCCCAGCTTGACCGCATGTGCCAGACTTGGCCTTGCGCCAACTACCGAGATGCCGCGAGAGAAAACTTCCAGCACGGGAGTCGCTGCGTCGAGTGCGCCTTGCTCCCCGGCTA